>NZ_JBIUAQ010000018.1:0-159044 GCF_044547565.1 Amycolatopsis sp. NPDC052450
CGCCATGAAAGGTCCTTTACTTGCAAATTTTGCAAGTAAAGGACCTTTCATGGCGTCCGCAGGCCTGTCGACGGCGCGTCGTGAGGACCTCCCTTGAGGTGGGGAAGGATGCCTTCACGGCCTTGCCCGCCCGGCCGCCGCGACCCCGAGACCCACTCGAGGACCGATCGAGAGCCACCCCCGCGCCACGAATGGACCAACGCGCCGCCGAGCACGAAAGAACGGACAAGATCCCCGTTCGCCTTTGTCAAAAAAGAACAAGAATTCACCGGTTACCAGGACGTGACGTCTTGATCACACCGAAGTTCTTGTCACCAGGCAGGCACGTGATTAGCGTACCGACCAGTAGCAAACAGCACGGTAACACCCCGTTGACCCTATTCAACGATTCCGTTCCGCCATTCGGAGCAAAGGAATTGCGCAAGCTGGGGTGTATTCGCCGTGCCCGGAAAACTGGAGGGTCGGCGTGGGCGTCCGGACTAACGCACCCTCATTCCCCGGCGCGGGTGCGCTCCGGGAGACCGGCAGGCTCTACTCACTCGGTCTCGACGTCGTCCGCCTGACCTTCCGGCGGCCGTTCCAGGCCCGCGAGCTGATCCAGCAGTTCTGGTTCATCGCGAGTGTGTCGATCCTGCCGACGGCGCTGGTCGCGATCCCGTTCGGCGCGGTGATCGCGTTGCACATCGGTTCGCTGACCGCGCAGATCGGCGCGCAGTCCTTCACCGGCGCGGCCAGTGTGCTGGCGATCATCCAGCAGGCCAGCCCGATCGTGACGGCGTTGCTGATCGCGGGCGCCGGCGGGTCGGCGATGTGCGCGGACCTCGGGTCCCGCACGATCCGCGAGGAGATCGACGCGATGGAGGTGCTCGGGGTCTCCCCGATCCAGCGCCTGATCGTGCCGAGGGTGCTCGCCGCGATGGGGGTCGCCGCATTCCTCAACGGAATGGTCAGTGTGGTCGGCGTCCTCGGCGGCTATTTTTTCAACGTCATCATGCAGAACGGGACACCGGGTGCGTATCTGGCCAGTTTCTCCGCTCTCGCGCAACTGCCGGACCTCTGGATCAGCGAGATCAAGGCGGTCATCTTCGGTTTCGTCGCGGCGATCGTCGCCTCTTATCGCGGGCTCAATCCGAAAGGCGGCCCGAAAGGCGTCGGTGACGCGGTGAACCAATCCGTGGTGATCACGTTCCTGCTCCTGTTCCTGTTGAACCTCGTGCTGACGACGCTTTACCTGCAGCTCGTCCCGGCGAAGGGCAGCTGATGGTCACGACGACTTCCCCCAAACGCGCGGAGCGGGTCCGCGAGGCCGTGGACCGCCGGTTCGGGTTCCTGGACACGCTCGGCGACCAGATCCTCTTCTTCCTCAAGGCGCTCGCCTGGGTGCCGCGCGCGGTGCGCCGCTACCTGCGCGAGATCACCCGTCTGCTGGCCGAAGTCAGCTTCGGCAGCGGCGCGCTGGCGGTCATCGGCGGCACGATCGGCGTGATGATCGGGATGACCGTGTTCACCGGCACGGTCGTCGGGCTCCAGGGTTACTCGGCGCTCAACCAGGTCGGCACGTCGGCGTTCGCCGGGTTCGTCTCCGCGTATTTCAACACCCGCGAGATCGCGCCGCTCGTGGCCGGGCTGGCG
Source organism: Amycolatopsis sp. NPDC052450 (assembly GCF_044547565.1). NCBI lineage: Bacteria > Bacillati > Actinomycetota > Actinomycetes > Pseudonocardiales > Pseudonocardiaceae > Amycolatopsis > Amycolatopsis sp. NPDC052450. The sequence continues at coordinate 1,633 of NZ_JBIUAQ010000018.1, forward strand.
CTGTCGGCCACCGTGGGCTGCGGCTTCACCGCGCAGCTGGGCGCGATGCGCATCTCCGAGGAGATCGACGCGCTGGAAGTGATGGGCATCCCCAGCGTCCCGTACCTGGTGACCACCCGGATCATCGCGGGGTTCCTCGCGGTCATCCCGTTGTACGCGATCGGCCTGCTGACCTCGTATCTGGCGTCGCGCCAGATCACCGTCTGGTTCTACGGCCAGTCCGCGGGCACCTACGACCACTACTTCCTGCTGTTCCTGCCACCGGGCGACGTGCTCTGGTCGTTCGGCAAGGTGCTGGTGTTCAGTGTCGTGATCGTGCTCGCCCACTGCTATTACGGCTTCCGCGCGAGCGGCGGCCCGGCGGGCGTCGGTGTCGCCGTCGGGCGCGGGGTGCGGACCGCGATCGTGGCGGTCAGCGTGCTGGACTTCTTCCTCAGCCTCGCGATCTGGGGCGCGACCACGACGGTGCAGGTGGCCGGATGAGCCGGCGCGGGCTGCGCAAGGCCGGGGTCAGGACCGCCGGGGTGCTGTTCCTCGTGGTGATGTCCGCCCTCGTGCTGCTGTCGATCAAGATCTACCGGAAGGATTTCGTCGAATCCGTGCCGGTGACGCTGCAGGCGGACCGGGTCGGCAACCAGTTGCGCACGGGCGGTCAGGTCAAGGCACGCGGCGTGGTGGTCGGCGAGATCCGCGACGTCCGCGCGACGCCGGGCGGCGCGGAGATCGACCTGGCCATGGAGCCCGGCAAGGTTTCGCAGCTGCCGAAGAACGTGTCCGCGCTGCTCGTGCCGAAGACCCTGTTCGGTGAGCGGTACGTGCAACTGTCCATTCCGGACGGATCACCCGCCGGACCGTTGAGCGCGGGCGACGTGATCACGCAGGACCGCTCGGCCAACGCGATCGAACTCGAGCGGGTCTTCGACAATCTGTTGCCGCTGCTCAAGGCGGTGCAGCCGCAGAAGCTCGCCACCACGCTGACCACGGTCGCCACCGCGCTGGAGGGTCGCGGCGACCAGGTCGGCGACACGCTCGCCACCGCGGCCGCCTATCTGAAGGACTTCAACCCGAACCTCCCGAAGCTGAACGACAACATCCGTGACCTCGCCACGGTCACGAAGCTGTACGGCGACATCGCGCCGGATCTGCTCGACGCGCTGAGCGCCTCGGCGGTCACCCTCGACACCGTCAAGGAGAAACGTGACGCACTGGCGACGGTGTACCAGCAGGTGACGTCGTCCTCCCAGCACGTCACGACGTTCCTCCTCAACAACCGCGCCAACATCATCGCGCTCGCCGCCGACAGCAGGGCACCGCTGGAGGTCGGCGCGAAGTACTCGCCGAGTTTCGCCTGCACGCTGGACGCGCTCGCGAAGCTCAAGCCGCAGATGGACAAGGTGCTGGGCGCCGGCACGGACGAACCCGGGCTGCACGCGGAGATCATCGTCAGCCGGCCCCGGGGCAAGTACGTGCCGGGCAAGGACGACCCGGTCTACAACGCCACCGGCGAACCGCGCTGCTATCCGTCGAACGGCCTGATGGGCCAAGGGATCGTGGCGACCGGTGAGAAGACCGCGGCGCTCCCCGGCGAGCAGGGCGACCTCGGCCTGGCCAACTCGCCGCAGGAGCGGGAACTGATCTCCACGCTGGTCGCGCCCTCGATCGGTGTCCCGGCAGGCCAGGTCCCCGCGTGGGGCAGCGTGCTCGTCGGGCCGCTCTACCGGGGAACGGAGGTGACCGTGCGATGAGGAACTTCGTGAGCCCGTTGATCAAAGGGCTGATCTTCGTCGTCGTCACGACGCTGGCCACGGTGCTGCTGGCGGTGTCCATCACGAACACCGGCCTCGGCGACACCAAGACCTACAGCGCCAAATTCCTCGACGCGACGTCGCTGAACGTCGGCGACGACGTCCGGATCTCCGGGGTGCGGGTCGGCCAGATCGAGGAACTCGAAATCGCCGACCACAGCCTGGCCCTCGTCCGGTTCTCCCTCGACTCGCAGCGCAGGCTGCCCGCCGACGTGAACGCGGTGATCAAGTACCGCAACATGGTCGGCCAGCGCTACATCGCGCTCGAACGCGGCAAGGGCACCCGCGAACTCCTGGAGCCCGGAGCGGAGATCCCGCTGGAGCGCACGACGCCCGCGCTGGATCTCACGGAACTGTTCAACGGCTTCAAACCACTGTTCCAGGCCCTGTCCCCCAAGGACGTCAACCAGCTCTCCGGCGAGATCGTCCAGGTGCTGCAGGGCGAAGGCGGCACGGTGGAAAGCCTGCTGGCGCACACCGGTTCGCTCACCACCACGCTCGCCGGCCGCGACAAGGTGATCGGCGACGTGATCACGAACTTGGACACCGTGCTGAAGAGCATCAACGGCAAGGGCGACGCACTGTCCACTTTGGTCTCCACGCTGAAGGAGCTGGTGTCCGGCCTCGCCGGTGACCGCACCGAGATCGGGGAGGCCGTCTCCGGGCTCGCGGATCTCACCACCGCCACGGCCGGCCTGCTCGAACAGGGCAGGAAACCGCTCAAGGACAGCATCGAGGGGCTCGGCCTGCTGGCCGGTCAGCTGACGACCGACGAGGCCAAGGCCGAAGTGGACCGCGTCCTGACCGTGCTCCCGGGGAAACTGAACGAACTGGGCCGGATCGGCTCCTACGGATCGTGGATGAACTTCTACCTGTGCTCGTCCGTCCTGCAGACCAAACCTCCGCGCGGGGTCCCGGCGACGGCGGAGAGGTGCACGGCGTGAAACCCTTCAAGGAGCGGAACCCGATCGTCATCGGTGTCGTCGGCAGCGTCATCGCCGCCGGGCTGCTGACCGCGACGCTCAACTACGAGGCCCTGCCGATCATCGGCTCGGGGACCACCTACCAGGCCGAATTCTCCGAAGCGGCCGGCTTGCAAGCCGACGACGAGGTCCGCATCGCCGGGATCAAGGTCGGCACGGTGAGCGACGTCCGGCTCGCCGAAGACCACGTGGTGGTCAGCTTCCGGGTCAAGGACGCCTGGGTCGGCGACAAGACCGCCGCCGAGATCAAGATCAAGACCTTGCTCGGCCGGAAGTTCCTCGCGCTGCGCCCGACCGGTGAGACGGTGCAGAACCCGAAGCAGGTCATCCCGCGCACCCGGACCGTGACGCCTTACGACGTCACCGAGGCGTTCAACGGGCTGGCCGACACCGCGGGCGCGATCGACACGGATCAGCTCGCGGAAAGCTTCACCACCCTCAGCGACACGTTCAAGAACTCGCCCGAGCACATCAAGAAGGCGCTCGAAGGGCTGACGTCGCTGTCGAAGACCGTGTCCTCCAGGGACAACGAGCTCGCCAGCCTGCTGTCGAACGCGCACGGGCTCACCACGACACTCGCGAACTCGAACGACGACTTCGCCAAGCTCCTTTCGGACGGCAACCTGCTGCTGACCGAACTGGACAACCGGCGACAGGCGATCCACGACCTGCTGACCGGCTCGCAGGAGCTCGCCACCCAGCTTTCGGGCCTGGTGAGAGACAACAAGGACCAGCTCGGCGGCGCGCTCGCCCGGCTCGGAGAGGTGACCGACATCCTGCAGCGGCAGAACGACAATCTCGCCAAGAGCCTCGACCTCGCCGCGCCGTACTTCCGTGTGGTGAACAACTCGCTCGGCAACGGACGCTGGGTGGACAGCTACCTGTGCGGGCTGGTCCCGGAGAACCGGGACCCGTGCCTGCCGAAGATCCCGGGAGGTGGCCGGTGACCAGCCGCTTCGTCACCCTCGCGCTGGTACTCGCGCTGGCCGTCGTCGGCGGTCTCTGGTGGATCTTCTCCGGCAACGGGCTCGACCGCGTCACCGTGTACTTCTCGCGGGCCGTCGGTGTCTACAGTGGATCGGACGTGCGGGTGCTCGGCGTCCGGGTCGGCCAGGTCGAATCGGTGACCCCGGAAGGGGAACAGGTCAAGGTCGTCCTGACCGTCGAGGGGTCGACGCCGATCGCCGCCGACACGAACGTGCTGGTCGTGGCGCCGAGCGTGGTGGCCGACCGGTACGTCCAGTTCACCAAGCTCACCCGCGCCGGGAACCGGCTGGACGACGGCGCGGTGATCCCGGTGGAGCGCACCGGCACGCCGGTGGAGCTCGACCAGCTCTACTCCAGCCTCGACACCCTCGCCAAGGCACTCGGCCCCAAGGGCGCGAACGCCGACGGCGCGCTTTCGGAACTGCTGCGCACCGGCGCGAAGAACCTGCAGGGCAACGGCAAGCCGTTCAACGAGTCGGTGCGCAACTTCGCCGACCTCGCGAGGACCTTGTCCGGCAACTCGCAGAACCTGTTCGCCACCGTCGACGAACTGCAGCGGTTCACCTCGATGCTGGCGACCAACGACCGGAACGTCAGCGAGGTCAACAAACAGCTCGCGTCGGTGACCGGCACGCTCGCGCGGAACAAGGACGAACTCGCCCGCGCGCTCAACGGCCTCGGCGGCGCGCTCGCGGAGATCCAGCAGTTCATCCGGGACAACCGCGCGCTGATCAAGTCCAATGTGGACAAGCTGGCGGTGACAACCGGGACGCTGGTCGACAAACGCGCCGCGCTGGCCGAAACCCTCGACACGATCCCGCTGGCGGTGACGAACGTGCTCGGTGCCGTCGACCCGAAGACCGGGAAGCTGCAGAGCCGCGGCAACATGCTCGAATACGCCCCGCTCCCGCTGCCGGTCGCCGGCGACACCTACACCGGGGGGCGCTGATGGCCACGAAACGGTCGATCGCCGTACTCGCCGCGTGTTGTGTCGCGCTCACCGCCTGTTCCTCCGATTTCAAGGGCGTCTACGACCTGCCGCTGCCCGGCGGCGCGGACATCGGCGACCATCCGTACCGGGTGACCGTGCAGTTCGCCGACGTACTCGACCTGGTCCCGCAGGCCGCGGTGAAGGTGGGCGACGTGCCGGTCGGCCGGGTCGAGAAGATCCGGCTCGGCGAGGACGGCTGGACGGCCGAGACCGTCTTGGCCCTCAACGGCGACGTCCACCTGCCCGCCAACGCCATCGCGCGGCTGCGGCAGTCCAGCCTGCTCGGCGAGAAGTTCATCGAGCTCGCCCCGGGCGCGGCGAAGGCCGAAGGCAGGCTGGGCGACGGCGGGATTGTCCCGGTCGCGAGCACGAACCGCAACCCGGAGTTCGAAGAGGTCTTCGGCGCGCTGTCCCTGCTGCTCAACGGCGGCGGGATCGGCCAGTTGCAGACCATCAACCGCGAGCTGTCGAAGGTGATGGACGGCAACGAGGAGGAGATCCGCTCGTTCCTGTCCACTGTGGAACAGCTCGTGTCCAATCTGGACTCGCATCGTTCGGAGATCACCTCGGCGCTCGACGGGCTCAACCAGCTCTCGGCGACACTGGCCAACCGGAAAAAGCAGGTCGAAGGCGCGCTCACCGACCTCACCCCCGGCCTCAAGAGCCTTTCCGACCAGCGCACGCAGCTCGTCTCGATGCTGCAGGCGCTCGACCGGCTTTCCGGGGTCGGCGTCGATGTGATCAAGAAGAGCAAGGCCGACCTCGTCGCGGACCTCACCGCGCTCGCGCCGATCCTCAAGCGGCTGGCCGACGCCGGTGAGAACCTGCCCAAATCGCTGGAGATCCTGCCGACGTTCCCGTTCACCGACGCCGTCCGCGACGGGATCAAGGGCGACTACCTGAACGTCTACGCCTCGATGATCCCCGCACCGGGCGCCGAACTCCCGCCACCGGGCGAAGGCGTCCCGCCGGACCTTCCGACCCTGCCGCTGCCGTCCTCCGGAGGTAGCTGATGCTCACCGCCCGTATCCGGATCCAGGTGATCGCGTTCGTCGTCCTCGCGCTGGCGACGACGGCGTTCGTCGGCGCCAACTACGCGGGGCTCGACCGGCTCTTCGGGGCGAGCGGGTACACCGTGAAGCTCGCGCTGACCGACGGCGGCGGCCTGTTCACCAACGGCGAGGTGACCTATCGCGGCGTCGCCGTCGGCCGGGTCGGCGAACTGCGGCTCACCGCCGGTGGCATGGAAGCGGATCTCCTGATCGACGACGACGCGCCGCGGATCCCGGCGAACTCGCGGGCGGTCGTGGCGAACCGGTCCGCGGTCGGCGAGCAGTTCGTCGACCTGCAGCCGCGGACCGGCGACGGGCCGTTCCTCGCCGAAGGTTCCGTCATCCCGCGTGAGGCGACGAGTGTGCCGCTGCCGGTGCAGCATCTGCTGACCGACCTGGACTCGCTTACCGCGTCCGTGCCGACCGAGGATCTGCGGACCGTGGTCGACGAACTCGACAACGCCCTGCGCGGTTCCGGCGCGAACCTCCAAGTGCTGCTGGATTCCACCACCGACTTCACCAAACAGGCCGCCGATCACCTGCCGCAGACGGAGAGCCTGCTCACCGACGGCTCGACCGTGCTGAAGACCCAGGTGGACTCGTCACAGGCTTGGCGGCAGTTCAGCGGCAACGCCAAGCAGTTCGCCGAACAGCTGGCCCGTTCGGACGGTGACCTGCGACGGCTGATCACGACCGCGCCCGAAGCGGCGACCCAGCTCTCCGGGCTGTTGCGGGACAACGAGCCGGGCCTGCCGATCCTGCTGGCGAACCTGCTCACCACGTCGCAGGTGTTCTCCGCGCGCACCGACGGCCTCCGCCAGCTGCTGATCAACACCCCGAAGGCGGTGTCCGCCGTCGACGCCTCCGTCGACGAGCAGTCCGGGAAGATCGAACTGGTACTGACCTTCTTCGACCCGATGCCCTGCACCAAGGGCTACGGGGGCACGAAGATCCGCAGCAGCGCGGACCTCTCGCCGCTGCCGTTCAACACCGGTGCCGCGTGCACGCTCGACAAGGGCAACCCGAGTTCGGTCCGCGGCTCGCAGAACGCGCCGAAGGGCGGCGTCCCGCCCGCCGCGATCCCCGGCGGCTTCGGCGCCGACGGCCAGCCGACGTCCACCAGCCTCGAGGAGATGTTGTGGCTGCGCAACTGAAGATCGCGATCGCCGTGTTCACCGCGGCCTGCGCGTTCGCGGGATGGGCCGGGTACACCTGGTTCACCGCGACGGGTTCGGCGGCGGTGGCCTACGGGAACTCGCGCGACGAAGCGCTGAAGAGCGGACGTGAACTCGTCGCCCGGCTGACCAGCCTCGATCACCATCGGGTCGACCAGGGCATCGCCGACTGGCTCGCCGCGTCCACCGGCCCGCTGCGCGACCAGCTGGGCAAGACCGACGACGCGACCAAGCAGACGCTCACCAAGGACGCGACGGTCTCGACGGGCAAGGTGCTGGACGCGGCCATCAGCGAACTCGACGACCACGCCGGAACGGCCAAGATGCTGGCATCGGTGGAGATCACGATGGCGAAGGAAGGCGCGGCGCCGACGACGAAGCGCAACCGGTTCGCCGCCGGGCTGACCAGGACCGGCGAGGGCTGGAAGCTCAGCGCGCTCGACCAGCTCCCGGTGGGTGCGCGATGACCGCCACGGCCGACACCGAGACCGAGACCGAACCCGAAGCCGAGGTCGTCACCGAAACGCCGTCCCGCCGGCCCAAGTTGCCGTTGATCCTGCTGGTCGCGGCGGCGGTGCTGGTGGCGGCGGGCGCGTGGTTCACGCTGGAGGCGAGGTCGATCTCGGCGGCGCCGTCGGCGGCCAACACCGCGCTCACCGACGTCGGCGCGACGGCCGAGGTGAACTCCGCGGTGACGGTGGCGCTCAACAAGGTCTTCTCCTATTCCTACGACCGGACCGACGTCACCGAAAAGGCGGCCGCTTCGGCGCTGAGAGGTAAGGCGCTGGAGTCGTACAACCAGCTGTTCGCCCAAGTCCGGGAAAAGGCGCCGGCACAGAAACTCGTCCTCACGACCCGCGTCTCCTCATCCGCCGTCCAGGAACTCGGCGGCGGTAAAGCGAGGCTGCTGGTATTCCTCGATCAAGCGGCGACGAGGGCCGACAACAATTCGTCGACGACGGCTGCCGCACAGCTTTCGGTCACCGCTGAACGCGAAGGCGACAACTGGGTCATCACCGACCTTGTACCCCGGTGACAAACCGGTCATTCCCCCTTTCGTCCGCTTTGTAAAACAGGAGAGAAAACGAGGAGAATCCCATGTTCGGTCGAACGCGCCCGAAAACCGCCCGTCGCCGTCTCGGCACGGTCGTCGCGCTCACTTCCGCGATCGCCGTGGCCGGCAGCCTCGCCGCGTCGCCCGCCCTCGCGGACGACCCGGTGGAGATCCCGGTGTCCTACACCGTCACCGGGAAGACCACGGTCAAGAAGACGGGCGGCACCCTCGACCTCGGCCCCGGCCAGCTCGACGGTGCCCTCGTCATCGACGGTGACAACGTCGGGATCCGGGGAAACCTTTCCCTGCCGCCCTCGACGGCGAACATCTCGCTGGTCTCGGGGGTCTTCAAGATCAAGGCCCGCGTGCGGATCGAGCCGACCGGCCCGGTCACCGGCACCCTCGCCAACGGCGATCTGACCACCCATTCGCAGGCGAACATGCTGATCGACAACATCGTGGTCGGCCTGTTCTGGCCGGTCATCCCGCTCCCGACGGTGCCGAACGCCTGCAAGACCGTCAAGCCGCTGGACCTGACGCTGGTGTCGAAGAACGTCGACCTGTTCGCCCCTTCGATCCCGTCTTCGGGGACGTTCACCATCCCGGAGTTCAAGGACTGCTTCATCAACGACCTCGCGCTGGGAGCGTTGATCTCCGGTCCGGACAACACCATCACCCTGAACATGAAGTCCAACGTCTGAGGCTCAAGTCCGGTCCGTGAAGGCCTCCTTGAGGGACTCTGGGTCCCTCAAGGAGGCCTTCACGGACTCGCGAGAGTGGTCGCTGGCCGTGGGGATGTCGTGAAGGGCTCCTTCCCTACCCTCAAGGTAGGCAAGGAGCCCTTCACGGACCTGCGATCACGACCCACCCGCCGTAGGTACCCAGAACCCACCACGCAGGTTCAGCAGAACTGCGGCGCGGCAGGGTCGACCAACGCGACGCCGGTGCCGTCACCTGCGGAAACGGCGTAGACCGGAGCACAGACACCCGAGAACTTCCACATGTCCATCGGCGGTTCCGAGCTGGTGTCCCGGCTCTCCTGTTTCAGGTTGCTGCCCCAGGCGAAGACACTTCCGTCCGCCTTCAGGGCCACGTTGTGGTTGTAGCCGGCGTCGATGGCGACGACGTCCGATTGCGCCTCGGGCGGCACGGAAGCCTGGCCGTAGGTGTTGTCGCCCCAGGCGAGGACGCCGCCGTTCTTCAGCGCGATGCTGTGGCGGAACCCGCCCGAGATCGCCGTCACCCCGGAGGTCGCCGCCGACGGCACGGTGATCTGGCCCTTCGAGTTGCTGCCCCATCCGATCACGCCGCCGTTCTTGAGCGCGAGGCCGTGGTCGACACCCGCCGAAATCGCGGTGACCCCCGAAGAGACCGTCGCGGGGACGGCGGTCCGCGAACCCCAGCTCAGCACGCTGCCGTTCGTCTTGAGCGCGAGGTTGAAGTAGGCGCTGGTGGAGATGGCCTTGACGCCGGAGGTGGCGGCGGCGGGCACGACGTTCTGGCCGTAGAAACCGTTGCCCCAGGCGATCACACCGCCGTTCTTGAGGGCCAGTTCGTGCGCCCAGCCCGAGGCGATCGCCGACACACCCGACGTGGCCGCGGCCGGAACGGTGGCCTGGCCGTAGTTGTCGTTGCCCCAGGCGACCACACCTCCGTCCTTCAGGGCCAGATGGGTGAGCCCGCCCGCGGAGACCGCGCTCGCGCCGAACGCCGAAGCGGGCACGGTGCCCTGCCCCTGCCCGTAGTCGTTGCTCCCCCACGGCCGCGGTTCGCCGGCGGGCGCGGCGTCGGCGATACCGGAAAGGGAAACCGTGGCGATCATTGCGGCTATCGTGGATGTCGTCACGCGCCGTGTCGTGGATCGTCGATTGACTGAAGCCATGCGGGAAATGTTAACCCGGTTCCGCCGATCGGCCCCGTCTTTGTCATCGGCGGACAAACTTCATAATCGCATTCAGCGCGGACTGACAAGAAAGAACGGTTTTCGCACCCACTCCGAAACCTGTCGACATGGATACTTGTTACGTACATAACTCGCGGGTAACCTCGGTTTACCCCACCACCGAGAAAGCCGCTCAAGTCGAGCATATTTGATCAGAAAAACTCGCCGAAAGGCGCATGGGGAAAGCCGTCCGAGACGTAAACTGGATCAAAGGAGATGACAGGTATGTCCCGCAGACTTGGCAAGTTGTCAGCCGGTGTCGCCACCACCGCCGTCGTGATGGGCGCCGTCGCCGTGCTCACCGCCGGCACCGCTGCCGCCGCGACCACCTACGCCACCGGCACGGTCGCGTACATGTGCAATTTCCCCGCTATCGGCCAGCAGCAGCTGGACGTGAAGGCCCAGTTCACCGGCCCCGATTCGGTCGCCTCGGGCGGAACCTTCACGCCGTCGAGCATCAGTGGCACCGCGACGATCAGCGCCACCATCAACGCGCTGCTCAACAGCGCCAACTACGACGGTGTCCGCGGCAAGGTGAACATGCCGGTCACCGTCACCAACGCCACCCCGGCCTCGGCGTCGGTGACGAACCTCGACGTCCCGACCCAGATCAACCCGTACGTGCCGGGGCCGCGGACGTTCAACATCCTCCAGGACGCGGGCACCGGCGTTCCCACGTTCACCGCGGGCACGCCCGGCTCCGCGACCGCCTCCCTCGGCACCACGATCAGCGCGCCGCTGGAGTTCCACAAGAAGGACGGTTCCTGGACCAAGTGGAGCTTCAACTGCACGGTTAAGAACACCAACCCGGCGCAGAACCGCGCGTTCAGCCCGGCCGTCCCCATCACCTGATGAACCATCCGTGCGGGGCGGGGACGCCCGCCCCGCACGGTCCCCATCACCGGCCACGAGAGGAAACCCTTATGGGACAGCAGGTCCGCCGGATAGGCGCGGTCTCCGCCATCGTGCTCGGCGCGGCCTCCCTGCTCGCGGCCGCACCTGCCATGGCCGACACGTCCTTCGCGACGGGGGCCATCACCTACTTGTGCGGCACTCCGTTCGGCCAGCAACCGCTCGAGGTCAGGATGAGCTTCACCGGTCCCGCTTCGGTGACCGCGGGCGGCACGATCACACCGACCGGGATCGCCGGGAGCCTCGTCTTCGACGAAAGGCTCAACCTCGTGCTCTACGCCTCGAACCGGGATGGCCTCCGGGGTACGGTGAGCACACCGGTGGCCGGGACGAACGTCGCTCCCGCTTCGGCGGCCGTGACGAATCTGAGGATTCCCGAACAGGTCCCGCCGTATGTTCCGGGGCCGCGCACGGTCCAGTTCATCCAGGACGCGAACACTCTCGTTCCCACCTTCGGGACGAGCACGCCCGGTCAGGCGGTCATCGCACTCGGCCCCACGCTCCGCATCGACGGCGAGTTCCACATGCGGGACGGGTCGTGGAGCCCCTGGACGGGCAACTGCACGGTGAAGAACACCAACCCGGCACAGAACCGCGCGTTCGCCCCGGCGATCCCGATCGGCTGACGATCACCGGCCATGAGAGGAACCCTTATGGGACAGCAGGTTCGCCGGATAGGCGCGGTCTCCGTCATCGTGCTGGGCGCGGCCTCCCTGCTCACCGTCGGGCAGGCGTCGGCCGCCACTTCTCACACGACCAGCACCGTCACGTACCTGTGCGGTTTCCCCATGATCGGGCAGCAACCGCTCGACATCACGGCGAAGTTCGACAGCCCGGGCCCGGTGTCCGCGGGCGGCAGCTTCACCCCGGCCGCGATCGCCGGCACCGCGGCCTTCAGCGCCCTCCACAACGCGACGATCTTCAGCGCCGCCAACTACGACGGCCTCCGCTGCAAGGTGAAGGCGCCGGTGACCGCGACGAACGCCACCCCGGCTTCGGCGACCGTCACCGGGCTGGACCTGCCCGCGCAGATCACCCCGTACGTACCCGGGCCGCGCACGGTCGGCTTCAGCCAGGACGCGGCCACCGCCGTTCCCGTTTTCACCGCGGGTGCCCCTGGCCAGGCGACCTTCGCGCTCGGCACCACGTTCGAACTCGAAGTCGAATTCCACAAGCGGGACAACACGTGGACCCCGTGGACACTCGGCTGTACGGTCAAAAACACCAACCCGGCACAGAACCGCGCGTTCGCCCCGGCGATCCCCGTCGTTTGACGCGAGAGGAAACCAGATGACGCAGCAGGTTCGCCGGACACTCGGGAGGCTTCCCGTACTGGCGGGCGTGATCCTGCTCGCGGGAGTGAACGGCGCCTTGGCCTCCTCCGCGGCGACCGATCCGGCGTCCCCGCCGAAAGCGCCCTTGCAGGGGGCTTCCCCCGCGCGCCAGACCCTGGCGAACACCTGCGTCTTCCCGGATCCCGTCGGCGAACGTCCGGTCACCATGGACGTCCAGGCCACCCTGCCCAAGGTCGTCCAAACCGGGAAACCGGTGCAGGTCAAGGATTTCTCTGTCACCTTCACCCTCGGCGAGGGAACGCTGGGCGCGCTGACCGAGGTGGCGGGCGAGGCGAAGATCGAACTCATGGCCACGCGCGAGGACAAGAAGGCCCAGATCCCGGTGACCCTCGAGATCCCGGCGACCAAGGTGCCCGCCACCGGTGAGCTGAAACTGGTCGCGACGGGCAAGGTTCCCGACATCATGGCGACCCGCCCCGGCGAACTCCGGCTCACCACCGGCGTGCCGTCCCTCGCGCTGACCGCGGCACAGCCGGAGGCGCCGCGGAATCCGATCACCTGCAAGCAGGCGCCGGATCAGGACACCAAGCTGGGCAGCGTCACGATGCTCGAGATGGGCATCGCCAAACCGAAGACCGCCAAGCCCGGGCAGAAACCCGGCGCCGGAACGCACGCCACGAACGAAGACCCGCCGCCGGACGCCGTGTTCCCCTTGCAGCCCTTCGAATCGCAAGGCACGTCGTCGGTGAAGAAGCTCGGTGCCTTCGTCCGGTTGACCCCGTCGTTCATCTTCAACGCCTTCTACTACCTCTACCCGGCGCCTCCCCACCGCAGTACCGGCTCCACCATTTTGCCGCCGAGCAAGATGACGATCCTCGGCTTCGGTTTCGTCCCGATCAACGGGACGATGGAGCTTCTGCCCGCCGACTACAAAACGGGCAACACCGTCATCGACGTCGAGACCATGCTGCACGGGGACACCACGACGACGGCCACCTTGCGGCTCGAACTGTTCGGCAAACTGAAGGATCTCACCATCAACGGTGTCCCCCTCGACGTCGGCGACAACTGCATGACCAGCGAGCCGATCGTGCTGAACCTGCGCGGGCCGAACTGGAACGCGTTCACCGGCGGCGTGCTGCGGACCGATCCGAACGACCCGGAAGCCGCCTACCAGGGCTTCACCCTGCCCAAGTTCTCCGGCTGCGGGGTCAAGGAGAACCTCGACTCCCTGCTGAGCGGCATGGGGTCAGGGCCGGACAACCAGGCGTGTATCGGGGTCAACCAGGTGGGCTTGCCCTGGGAAGCGGAACGCAAATGCCCGAACACGGACCCGCCCGTGGGACGCCGCTGATCGCTTCCGGAGTGTCATGAAAGGGTCGTTCAGGACGAAAAATGTCCTGAACGACCCTTTCCTGACATCCAGGTGGCTAAGATCCGCTCGGCGTCCACTGTGGACTCTTGCGCGGCGACGGCAGCACCTCCGGCAGCGCGAACCCCGATGACGCCGAAGAAGGACTGACACCGGCCCGCAGCGCGAGCTCCATTTCGAACCGCGCCCCCGGGTCGCGCAGGTGCTCGCCGAAGGTCGCCTGCAACTGCCGCATGCGGTACCGGACGGTCTGCGGGTGCACCTGGAGACGTTCGGCGATGTCGACGACGTTGCCCTGGCTGTCGAGCCAGGCGCGAAGGGTTTCGAGCAGCCGTTCCTGCTGTTTACCGGTCATCTCGGCGAGCGGGGCGAACAGGCGGTCACGCAGACGGCAGGTGAGCGCCGCGTCGGCGTTCACGAGCAGGGTGGCGAGATGGTCTTCGGCGCGGATCACCCGCCGGGCCTGGATGATGCCGCGTTCGGAGAGGTGCAGGGCGTCGCGCGCCCAGCGGAGGGAATCGGCGACGGAGTCCAGCGGACGGCACGGGCCGATCGACAGCCGGTAGTCGGGCAGCGCGGCCTGCAAGGTGGCCAGGCGGGCGCCGGAGATCTCGCCGGGGACGAGCAGACGCGGCTCAGCGGAGTCGAGTTCGGCGAGGACGTCCGAATCGACGGCGTTGTGCCGCCGGGGTCTGGCGTTGTCGCCGAGCGGGTGCAGCACCACCGGCGTCGCTCGCTCGGGCACCGTCCAGCCGGTCAGCTGCGCGAGTTCCGCGATCGCCTTCGACGGCGCCGGCGGCGTTTCCAGCACGAGGTGCAGCAGTTTGCGGCGCCACGTGTCCAGCGCCCCCGCGGTGCGCGCCTTCGCTTCGAGGTACCCGTCCAGCGCGACGGACGCCAGTTCGTCCATGAACGCGAGCATCGCGTCGGCGAGTTGCGACATCACCGCGGACGAAAGCCCGCTGCGGCGGCCGACGCGCATGATGCGCCGCCACGAGACACGGGCGCCGACCCGGTACGCCGACTGGAGGGTGTCGAGGCTGCGGCCTTCCCGCATCTCGTTCTGCCCGAGCCGATGGTGGACCTCGTGCGACTGTTCCTTGGAGACGCTCGGATCCGCGATCTGCGCGACGAACAACGTGATCGCGTATTCGACGCCCGCCCGGATGGACTTGCCGTAGGGCCCGTCGAGCGGGCGCGCGTACGCGGGGATGGTCGCCCGGATCTCGTCGACGATCTCGTTGGCGAGACTGCCCAGTTCCGGTCGCAAAATGTCGGCGAGCTTACGCGGCAGTGCTGCAGGAGGCTGCGCAGCGTGTTCGATCCCGCGCTCCACCGACATCGCAGCTCCTTTGCTCCGCCCAGCGTCCTGACATCCCACGATCGTCGTGAGGTGACAACGAACACATCGCGCGGTCGCTCGTGAATGTGTCACCTTTCGCAGAAGAAACCGATTTCTTGTCATCATCGTGACAAAATCACGGGTCGTCCCTGAATTTTGATGACAAGTGCCCGGCAAACGCCTCGCGCGGTACGTACGAACGGCCGATGAATACGGAGCGTCACTGCTTTCCGGTGAGCAATTCCCCGAGTGCTTCGAGCACGGGCTCCAGCACGCGGACCTCGGTGCCGGCGCATTCGGTGATTCCCGCGCCGACGACTTCGAAGCCGCTCAGCCCGCGAAGCATCGCCACCAGACGCTCGATCGTCAAGCCACCCGGCTCCGGATAGTTCAGTCCGTCGAACTCCGCCGGGTCGAGCACGTCGAGGTCGAGATGGACGTAGACCTTGTCCGCGCCGGCCAGCCCGGCGGCGACGTCGGCCGTCTCGACGACGAGCCCGCGGTCGACCACGGCCCGCTCGGCGTCGTCGAAAGCCCTTGTCCCGGCGAGGACGACGCGTCCGGGTTCGATCGGCGGGTTCGCGGCGAACTCCGGGTCGCCCTCGCCGAGCAGCGACCGCAGCACCATGCCGTGGAACGCGCCGGACGGTGACGTCTCCGCGGTGTTGAGGTCGGAATGCGCGTCGAACCAGGCGACGCCGAGGCCGGGACCGAAGCGGTAGCGCGCGACCCCGATCGGGATCAGCTCGACGCCGCAGTCCCCGCCGATGGTGAGCACCGGCCCGCCCGGCGCCTCCAGCGCGGCGAGCTGTGCGGCGCGGTTCACGCCGGTGAGCACCGCGCGGTTGGCGATCCCGTCGACCGCGGACGACGTCTCGCGGGTCTGCCGGATGTGGTGCACCGGCACGCCCAGCACGTGGCCGGCCAGCTCGGCGAGCGCGACGCAGCCTTCGGGCAACTCGGACGCGCGCTCGGTCAGAGCGCCCTGGAACTGGGGTACGGCGTTGATCAGCACCGGTCCACGTTAGCGGCGGCCGCAAGTCCGTGAAGGCCTCCTTGAGGGACTCTGGGTCCCTCAAGGAGGCCTTCACGGCACTCCAGGGAAGGTCATTCCAGGACGAGCAGCAGGTCTCCGCCTTCCACCTGCTGGACGGCGTTGATCGCGCGCCGCGACACCTTGCCGCCGGTCGACGCCGTGATCGACGCCTCCATCTTCATCGCCTCGATGGTCGCGACCGTCGCACCGGCCTCGACCTTGTCGCCCTCGGACACCTGCAGCGTGACCACGCCCGCGAACGGCGCGGCGATCTGCTTCGGGTCGCCCTTGGCGGCCTTCTCCGTCGCCGGGATGTCCGACGCGATCGAGGTGTCGCGCACCTGGATCGGGCGCAGCTGGCCGTTGAGCGTGGACATCACCGTGCGCAGCCCGCGTTCGTCGGCCTCGCCGATGGCCTCCAGCTCGATCAGCAGCCGGACACCCTGTTCCAGGTCGACCGAATACTCCTCGCCAGGCCGCAGGCCGTAGAAGAAGTCCTTGGACGGCAGGACCGAGGTGTCACCGTACTGCTCGCGGTGTGCCTCGAAGTCCTTCGTGGGCCCCGGGAACAGCAGCCGGTTCAGCGTCGCGCGCCGGTTCTCTGCCAGCCCCTCGCGGTCCTCTTCGGACAGTTCCTGCACCGGCTTCGGCTGCGCGCGGCCTTCGAGGGCCTTGGTGCGGAACGGCTCCGGCCAGCCGCCGGGCGGGTCGCCCAGTTCGCCGCGCAGGAAGCCGATCACCGAGTCGGGGATGTCGAACTTGTTCGGCTCCGCCTCGAAGTCGGACGGCGAGACACCCGCGCCGACGAGGTGCAGCGCGAGGTCACCGACCACTTTGGACGAAGGCGTGACCTTGACCAAATGCCCGAGGATCTTGTCCGCGGCCGCGTACATCGCCTCGATGTCCTCGAACCGCTCCCCGAGACCGAGCGAGATCGCCTGCGTGCGCAGGTTCGACAGCTGACCGCCCGGGATCTCGTGGTGGTACACCCGCCCGGTCGGCGACGAGAGCCCCGCCTCGAACGGCGCGTAGATCTTGCGCACGCTCTCCCAGTACGGCTCCAGGTCGCCGATGGCCTGGAGATCCAGCCCGGTCGGCCGGTCCGAGTGGTCGGTGGCGGCGACGAGCGCCGAAAGCGACGGCTGCGACGTCGTGCCCGCCATGGACGCGACGGCACCGTCGACGGCGTCCGCCCCGGCCTGGATCGCGGCCAGGTACGTCGCCAGCTGGCCACCCGCGGTGTCATGCGTGTGGATGTGCACCGGGAGGTCGAACTCCTTGCGCAGCGCGGAAACCAGCCGCGCCGCCGCCGGCGCCCGCAGCAGGCCCGCCATGTCCTTGATGGCGAGGACGTGCGCCCCCGCGCCGACGATCTGCTCCGCCAGCTTGAGGTAGTAGTCCAGCGTGTACAGCTTCTCGGCCGGGTCCGACAGGTCCGAGGTGTAGCAGAGCGCCACCTCGGCGACCGCGGATCCGGTCTCGCGGACGGCTTCGATCGCCGGGCGCATCTGCTCGACGTCGTTGAGCGCGTCGAAGATCCGGAAGATGTCGATGCCGGTGGCCGTCGCCTCCTCGACGAAGGCGTGGGTCACCTCGGTGGGGTACGGCGTGTAGCCGACGGTGTTGCGGCCGCGCAGCAGCATCTGCAGGCAGATGTTCGGCACCGCTTCCCGCAGCTTCGCCAGCCGCTCCCACGGATCCTCCGCCAGGAACCTCAGCGCGACGTCGTAGGTCGCGCCGCCCCAGCATTCCAGCGAGAGCAGCTGCGGCGTGGTCCGCGCGACGACCGGCGCGACCGCGAGCAGGTCCTTCGTCCGCACGCGGGTCGCGAGCAGCGACTGGTGCGCGTCACGGAAGGTGGTGTCGGTGACGCCGATGGTCGGCGACTCCCGCAGCCAGCGGGCGAAGCCTTCCGGGCCGAGTTCGGTGAGCTTCTGCTTCGAGCCGGGCGCCGGTTCGAGACCCTTGGGCAGCTTCGGCAGTTTGACCTGCGGGTCGAGGGTGCGCGGACGCTCGCCGTGCGGTTTGTTGACCGTCTTGTCGGCGAGGTAGGTCAGCAGCCTGGTCCCGCGGTCGGCCGAATGGCGCGCGGTGAGCAGATGCGGGCGCTCCTCGATGAACGACGTCGTGACGCGGCCTTCGCGGAAGTCCGGGTCGTCGAGAACGGCCTGCAGGAACGGGATGTTCGTGGCCACACCACGGATCCGGAACTCTGCGACGGCGCGGCGGGCGCGGCCGACGGCGGTCTTGAAGTCGCGGCCGCGGCAGCTGAGCTTCACCAGCAGCGAGTCGAAGTGCGCGCTGATCTCGGTGCCGGCGAACGCCGTCCCGCCGTCGAGGCGGATGCCGGAGCCGCCGGGCGAGCGGTACGCGCTGATCATCCCGGTGTCCGGGCGGAAGCCGTTGGCGGGATCCTCGGTGGTGATGCGGCACTGCAGGGCGGCACCGCGCAGGTACACCTTGTCCTGCGACAGCCCGAGGTCGTCGAGGGTCTCGCCGGAGGCGATGCGCAGCTGCGACTGGACGAGGTCGACGTCGGTGACCTCCTCGGTCACCGTGTGCTCGACCTGGATGCGCGGGTTCATTTCGATGAAGACGTGGTTGCCGTCCTTGTCGAGCAGGAACTCGACGGTGCCGGCGTTGCGGTAGCCGATCTGGCGGGCGAACTTCACCGCGTCGGCGCAGATCCGGTCTCGCAGTTCCGGCGCCAGGTTCGGCGCGGGGGCCAGCTCGATGACCTTCTGGTGCCGCCGCTGGACCGAACAGTCGCGCTCGTAGAGGTGGATCACGTTGCCCTCGCCGTCGGCGAGGATCTGGACCTCGATGTGGCGCGGCTCGACGACGGCCTTCTCGATGAACACCGTCGGGTCGCCGAAGGCCGACTCGGCCTCGCGCGCGGCGGCCTCGATGGACTCGCGCAGCTGTGCGGGGTCCTGGACGCGGCGCATACCGCGTCCGCCACCACCGGCGACGGCCTTGACGAAGACCGGGAAGCCGATCTCCTCGGCCGCGGCGACCAGCGCGTCGATGTCGGAGGACGGTTCGGAGGAGCCCAGCACCGGCACGCCCGCCTCGCGCGCGGCCTTGACCGCGCGGGCCTTGTTGCCGGTCAGCTCGAGGATGTCCGCGCTCGGCCCGACGAAGGTGATGCCTTCGTCCTCGCACGCGCGCGCCAGGTCCGGGTTCTCGGAGAGGAAGCCGTAGCCGGGGTAAACGGCGTCCGCGCCCGCCTTCTTGGCGGCCGCGACGATCTCCTCGACCGACAGATAGGCCCGCACCGGGTGACCGGGTTCGCCGATCTCATAGGCCTCGTCGGCCTTCAGCCGGTGGAGCGAATTGCGGTCTTCGTGCGGGAACACAGCCACCGTGCCCGCGCCGAGCTCGAATCCGGCGCGGAACGCGCGGATGGCGATCTCACCCCGGTTGGCGACCAGTACCTTGCGGAACATGCCGGTCCTTCCCATCATCGGATCGGTAGGTGAGGCACGTTACCTGTTCGGTCCCGCAGGGCGGGAGTTGTTGCCCAGGTGATGGACATCATCCCCGCTTGAGTTGCGCGCCAGGGCCCTGGAGCACCCGGTTCGCGGTGCCCTCGTGGACACCGGTCAGCACGTCGACCGCGGCGAGGTCCACGAGCGCCTTCGCGACGTCCGGCGCGGAGACCGCGGGATGCAGCGACCGGTACAGCGCGGCCACCCCGGCGACGTGCGCGGCGGCCGACGACGTTCCGCTGAGCACCCTGCCGCCGCTGCCCCCGGCGTTGGGTCCCGGCACGTCCACCCCGGGTGCGAACAGGTCGACGACCTCGCCGTAGTTCGACGTCGACCCGACCTGGTCGCTCGCGTCGGTCGAGCCGACGGTGAGCGCCTCGGTGACCCGGCCGGGTGAGAACTTCCCCGCGTCGGCGGCCTCGCCGCCCGCCGGCAGGGCGATCGGGACGACCGCCGCGAGCGCGCGGACGGCGGCGTCGAGCTGATCGTTGGCCGTGCCGCCGATGCCGAGGACGGCGACGGCGGGCTGCTGTGCGTTCTGCGTCACCCAGTCGATCCCGGCGATGATCTTGTCCGTCGCGCCGCCGCCCTGTGCGTCGATCACCCGGACCGGGACGATCTGCGCGCCCTTGGCGACACCGAAGGTCCTCGACGCGGCGACACCGGCCAAGTACGTGCCGTGACCGTTGGTGTCGGCGGTGTCCGTGCCGCCGTTGAGGAAGTCCTTACCCGGCTTCACCCGGCCGCCGAAGTCCGGATGCGCCGCGTCGACCCCGCTGTCGATCACGTAGACCGTGACGTCCTTCGCTTCGGTCTCGTAGTGGTAGAGCTGGTCGAGGCCCGTTCGCTGGTCGATCCGGTCCAGTCCCCAGTTCGGCGGGTTCTGCTGGACTTCCGTCGCGGAGGCGGGCTGCGCCACGAAAACCAGGAGCGCGAGCGCGGCCATGACCCGTACCAGTCGAATGATCATGCCTTGGCTCTACGCCTGTACTCCGGGAGCGGCAACCCCGGAGTGTCACCCGTTCGGCTGGTTTGGCCCGATGTGGCCGCTGACCGTCGACTTCGGGAAGCAGACCAGCGCGTCGAAGGCGTTGACGACGTCGACGGGGTTGAACAAATGCGCGTGCCGGATGCTCTGGGGTCCCGCGGTTCCGCGTCGCGGGCGGAGATCCACCAGCCCGGGGCCTTCGGCTTCGACGCTGCCTTCCGCCGGTGCGTCCAGTTCCTGGCGGTACACGGTGAACCCGAGCCGCGCGGCCGGATCCGGCTTGAGCCCGGTGGTCTCACCCTCGACCGCGGTGAGGCCCAGCGCGAAGTAGTCGTCGCCGAACTCGGCCGCCAGATGCGTGCCGGCCGAAGGTGAGGTGAGGCCGGGGAACGGCGAGAACGGCACGCGCTGAAGGTGTCCGTTGTGGAGCATCACGACGATCTTCGTGTCGTCGCCGTGCAGCCGCCGGATCAACCGGACGGTCTCGGCCATGTACGCGTCGCGCGAACCACTCTGCAGGGCGGGCGCGTCGCCGGCCATCATCGCGGCGACCTCGGCGAGGTAGGCGTCGACACGCGAAGCGCCTTCGACGTGGTGCTCCGCGACGGCGGTGTCCCCGTAGACGGGACGCAACGAGGCGAGGTGCGTCTTGAGCCGGGTGAGCGCGGCGGTCGCCTTGTCCTTGGCCGCGTCGTCGAGCGCGGCGTACTTGGCGGGCGCCTCCGCGCTGCTGACCGACGCGTACCCCTTGGTCGCCTCGATCGCCGCGTCGACAAGGCCCACCGCGGCCTCGTCCACAGTGGACAGGTACACGCGGACCGCGTCGAGCGACGGCACGGGCGAGCCCGCCGAACTCGGCACGTCGAGACCGAAGTACCGGACGTCGCCCCGTTCGCGGAGCCACGTCAGCATTTCGTGCGCCTCGGGCGACTCCCCGAGCGAGAACGTGAAGCCGTCCCGGCCGATGTCGGCGACGTCGCCCGGGGCACCGTTGAGCCAGTCCTCGACGAGCTTTCCCTCGGCGAAGCCGGATTCGAAGGCCACCACCCGGAAGCCGTGCTGCTCGACGAGGTGCCGGAGCAAACGATTGCGCAGGTCGCCGAACTCGTGGATGTGGTGGTTGTTCTCACCGACGGCGACGATCTTCGCGTCCCCGATGAGTTCGGCGATCTCCGCTGGGTCTGACATACTGGCCACACTAACGCAACAGGAGTAGCAATTGGCAACCTCCGGTACCCAACGGCCCGGCGGCCGGACGGAACGCACCCGCCAGGCCGTCCTGCACGCCACCCTCGACCTGCTGGCCGAACGCGGTTTCGGCGAACTGACCGTGGACGCGGTCGCCGAACGGTCCGGCGTGCACAAGACCACGGTGTACCGGCGCTGGTCCTCGCCCGACGGCCTCGTCGCCGCCGCGCTCCAGATGGGCGCCGAGGACGACTGGACGGCACCCGACACCGGGTCGCTCGAGGACGATCTGTACGAGGTGGCGGCGGAGGTCGTGCGGTACTTCACCGAGCCCTCACTGAAGGAACTGCCCACGGCGTCGGTGCTGGCGGCCTTCCAGTCGCCGCCGGCGGCCGAGGCACTGCACGACTTCTACGCCGACCGGCACGTGCGCATGGCGCCGATCGCGGAGCGCGCCGTCGCGCGGGGCGAGATCCCTTCCGGCACGGACGGGGACGAACTGGTGCGGGCGGTGTGCGGGCCGATGTTCTACCGGCTCTTTCTGTCGCGGGAAAGCCTCACGGTGGCGGAGGCGCGAGTCACGGCGCGGGCGGTGGCTGTCGCGGCGCGTGAAGGTGCTTTCGTGCGGTCGCGTGATTAGTCGCGGGTGGTGTGGCAACCTGCCGTGGCCCGCGGGCGTATTCCGGGCATGACCAGGGATGAGCTGCCGCGGCCGATGAACCGCAGGCAACGGTACGCCGCGCGGGAAGCCCGTCAGGACAGGACCGCGGTCCACGCCGTCATGATCGTTCTCGGCTCCTTCGCCGCGGTGATCTTCGTCGCGGTCGGAATCGCTGGCCTGGCAAAGGTGGCGGAAGCGGCGGATCGGGAGGATGCGCTCGAAACGGTGTTCTACTGCTTCGTCCTCGCGGCCATCGGTGTGGGGTTTGTCTTCGATGGGCTCAGAAGGCGTAAGAAGCGGGGTTGAGCCTTCGACGAGGCTTCAGTGTCCACAAGGGACGCCGCCGGGCGGTTGAGTGTCCGATTGATGCCGCTATATACGGTTCTGCCGGGGGTCGTGAGTGGCAATGAGCGTTAGAACAACAAAAATCACTCACGACCCCCTCGTGAAAACGAGCAATTCGAACAAATCGGGCACATTTGTCTTGACAAATGTCCTTTGTGGACAGTCAAGAGCCGGGTGAGCTTCCTTGCGGGAGCCCGCTCCCGCCGGATCCCCCACGACACGTTCACCTAGCGGTGGAGTCGACCAGCAGTTATGCGACTTTGCCGGGACCCTGAAGGTAGGGAAGAAGGCCCTCACTGAAGGACCCCTTCCTGTACTCGGCAAGCGCGTGAAGGCCCGTCACCGAGGCGGGATCTTCGTGACGAGGACAGTTTTACCGTCAACACCAACGACTTCCAGGCCCCACACTGGCATCTCCATGTCAAGAGAGGGAGCCGTCATGACCGAAGAGGTCCGGAACCGGCCGCTGGAGATGCCGCGCCAGCTCAAGTTCGTCCGTGTTTTCCTTTGGGTGCAGGCGGTCCTCAACATCCTCGTCAGCGCGCTGGTGACGGCGCTCGCGCTCAACGAGCTCGACCACGGCAATGAGGAAGCGGGGCTCGCCCTGGCGTTGGCGCTCCTCGGTTTCGTCGGCGCCGTCGTGCTGATCGCTTGCGCGATAAGGATTTCCCGCGGTTCGGCCTGGGTGCGGCCGACGGTGATCGCCGTCGAGGCGCTGGCCGTGGTGATGGGGGTGATCAGCCTGGTCAACGGCGGGGCGATCACGCAGCTGATCGGGATGGGCATCGCCATCGGCGTCATCGTCACCCTCAACAAACCCGAGGAACGTGCCTGGTTCACCCGCTGACGAGGTCGATCCGGTAGCGCACTTCGGAGAGCAGGATGTCTTCGCCGGGCATGGTGTCGGTCTTCGTCGCCCCGTCCGGCTGCCATCCCGCCGCCGCGTAGAAGCGCTGGGCGCGATCGTTGGTGTCGAGCACCCAGAGTGTCGCCTCGCGGTGCCCCGAATCGCGCAGCGCGGCGACGGCGGTGTCGAGCAGCTGTCTGCCCAGTCCTGTGCCCCAGCGCTCGGGTTCGAGGTAGATCGCGCGCAGTTCCCCGCGGATCCGGTCGACGGCGGTGAAGCCGAGGAGCGAGCCGTTCTCGACGAGGACCAGGATGTCGCCCTGGTTGGCGGGATCGGCGAGGGTCCGCTGCCAGCGGGCGGCGCGGCCTTCGACCGAAAGATCGCGCAGGTACAGCTCGGGCAGCAGGCCTTGGTACGCCGCCTGCCACGACCGGACGTTCACCTCGGCGATGGGCCAGGCGTCATCGACGGTCGCGGGTCGGATCGTGGCCATCGTCAGCCGTTCACCTTGCGGGCGGCGAGACCGGTCACGACGGCGAGCGCGAGCACCATCGCGAGCGCGATCCCCCAGCCCGCGCCGGTCACGCTCGAACTGCTCGGCATCGCGTAGAAGAGCATGCACACCATGACGATGCCGCCTCCGGCCACACCGCCGAGGAACGCGACCCCGAACGCCGCCGGCCGCAGGGACACGCCAAGCAGCGTCCCGATGAGGAGGGTCACCGAGACGACGAGGTAGACCGCGCCCTCGTCGGCCCGGCTCGACGAGTAGCCGACGAGTTCGATCGCCTCCACCACGAGTCCGACGGCGCCGCAGGTTCCGGAAACGAGCGCCGCCACGGTGAGGGCGCCTCGCGGTTTCCCCAGCCCGAGCCGGAAACTCCGGTCACGCCGCACCGACACCAGCGCGCAGACGGCCGCGGCCAGCAGACAGCCGTCGGCGAGGACGAGGACGACCGGCCCGGACGGCATCACCGAGAGCAGCGCCAGCCCGCACAGCGTTCCCGGCCCCGCCATCCGGCGCGTTTTCGGCAGGAACATCGCGATCCCCGCCCCGATCGCGAAGACGACGAGCGGCAAGACCGTCCAACCGCCGTCCTCGAAGAAATCCTCCACGCTGGTACTGAACTGGGACGCGATGACCACCAGGTACACCGCGGCCGCGAAGGCGAGCAGCCCGGCGGCGACGGCGAAAGGGCCGGGCTTCGTGCGCGCGGGCACGGCCGGTCCTGGTTCCGGGAGCACGGGCACGGCCGGTTCTGGCTTCGTGAGTACGGGCGGCTCGGGGCTCCTGGAGGGCTCCGGAGTCGGCGCGGGCGCGTGCACCGGCCGCGGCTCGGGCTCCGGTTCCTGGATGACCTGCCCCTCGACCCGCACCTCCACCTCGCCGGTCGGTCCGGTCACGGTGATCCGCCCGTCGAACGCCCCGGGTTCCGCGAAGTCCAGGGAGATCTCGGCCCCGTCGCCGCTCTCGGTCACCCGCAACCAGGAATGCGACGACGCGAACCGGCAGGCCCGCGCGATCGGCGGCCCTTCCAACCTGATCCGCGCCACCGGCGCCGATCCCCGGACGACCTCGCCGAACCGCACCACGCCGGGCTCGGTCCGCACGCGCGCTTCCCGCCGCGCCAGGTCGGCGGCCTCGGCGATGTGCTGGATGTCGGTCTGCGCCATCGTGGTGAGGACTTCGTGCGCGCCGATGGCGACGGAGAGGTTCTCGCTCGTCAGCCGTCGCCGGAGTTCGGTTACCGCGCCGAGGCGGGTGAACATGTTCGGATCCTCGCTCGCGGCGCGCAGGTCGGCCGGCACCGGCGACGGTTTGATCCGGCGGCGTCTGCTCCTGGCGAGGTACAGCTCGCCCTGCATCTCGATGTCGCGGCTGGGCGTCTGGTTCGGGTTCCGTTCGCGGACGCTGTCGAACAGGTAGTCGTAGAGCTCGCTGAGCGCGATCCAGCCGTCTTCGTCGCGATCCGCGTCCCCAGTCCGGAGGCCGTCGACCAGAGCCGAGGTGAACACCGACGGCCGGGCGTGGTCGTCGGCGAGGTGATCGCCCTCGAAGGCGTATTCGATGGAGTTCGACGCGGTGATCACCGCACGGCCGCGGCCGCCGAAACCGCCGCCGGGGAACGCGTCGAGCACGTTGGCCTCACCGGAGGCGCGCACCGCGACCCCCTGGCTGAAAGCGCCGCCGTAGCAGCAGTCCAGCAGGAGGACGATGCTCCGCGACCGGCTCATCCGCATACAGCGCTGGACGAAATCGGCGGGAACGGCACTCGACGCCAGCCGCTCCGGCCGGGTGTTGCGGGCGGCGAAGAACAGCTCGCCCGACTCGCTTTTCAAGCCGTGACAAGAGAAATGCACCAGCAGGACGTCGTCCGGCGCACTGTCGGCGAACAGGTCCTCGACCCGGCTCGCGATCACGTGCGCGGTCTCGTCGCGCACCACCTGGACGTCGAACTCGCTGATGTTGCGATCGGCGAGGACCTCGGCGAGCGCTTCGGCGTCCGCGGCCGGGGACCGCAGCGCGCTCAGCCCGGGGTTGTCGTACTCCCCGTTGGCGATGATCAAGGCACGCCGCTCGCCGGTCATGACGCCGAATGCCTGCTCACGAAGAGGTCGACGAGCTTGTCCTGATCGGTGAGGCTCGCTTGGGACAGCTCCAGCACGTCGCCGTCGATCTCCAGCCGCACGGTGCGTTTGACCCGGCCGCCGCGCGAAAGCCATTCCCGCACGGCCGTGACGACCGAGCGCAGGCCTTCGGCGGACTGCCCCAGCGTGACCAGCAGTCCGCCCACCGTCGCGACGTCGAAGGCACGTGAGCCGGGCGGCGCCGGACCGGCGGGCAGCGCCTTGACCTCGGCGGCCCCGCGATCGATCAGTTCGGTTCGGAGGTACCCGGTGAGCTGGTCGACGCGCTCGGCGTCGGCCCCGTCCTCACCGAGCTGGACACGAACCGCTGACGTCATCGCCGGCCTCCCTCGCCCGCACAGAACGAGGCTGTGCAGAACAAGGGAACCCCTCGGCCCGCCCGGCGGCAAGGTCCGATCGGGCAGAGATGTCCAGGTCAGCTTTTTTCCAGATACTCCACGCGATCTTCGTCGACGACGTCGGCGATCATATGCGCCAGCCCCAAGTAATTCCCCAAAGCCGGGTCCTTCTCGACGATTTCCAACGCGCGGGCCCTCGCCTCGGCGATGACGTCCTCGTCGCGCAGCAGCGACAGCAGTTTCAGGGTCGACTTCTTCCCCGACTGCGCGGCACCGAGGATGTCGCCCTCGCGCCGCAGTTCCAAGTCCATTCTGGACAGTTCGAAACCGTCCGTCGTGGACTCGACGGCGGCCAGCCGCTCGCGGGTCGTCGTCCCGTCCAGGGTTTCGGTGACCAGCAGGCAAAGCCCGGGCACGCTGCCTCGGCCGACCCGGCCGCGCAGCTGGTGCAGCTGGCTGATGCCGAACCGGTCGGCGTCCATGATCACCATCGCGGTCGCGTTCGGCACGTTCACGCCGACCTCGATCACGGTGGTGGCGACGAGTACGTCCAGCTCACCCCTGGAGAACGCCTGCATCACGGCGTCCTTGTCGTCACTGGGCATCCGGCCGTGCAGGACGCCGATCTTCAGCCCCTTCAACTGTCCTTCGGCCAGTTCGGGCGCCACATCGAGGACGGCGAGCGCGGGCCGCTTGTCGCCCTTGTCCGACGCCGGTTCGTCGCCGATGCGCGGGCAGACGATGTAGGCCTGGTGGCCCTTGCCGCATTCCTCCCGGACCCGTTGCCACGCCCTGTCCAGCCAAGCGGGCCGCTCCGCGACCGGCACCACCGACGTCTTGATCGGCGACCGGCCGACCGGCATCTCGCGCAGCGCGGAGATCTCCAGATCGCCGTAGACGGTCATCGCGACCGTGCGCGGGATGGGTGTCGCGGTCATGACGAGCACGTGCGGGCTGGTCTCGTCGGAGCCGCGGGAGCGCAGCGCGTCCCGCTGCTCCACCCCGAACCGGTGCTGTTCGTCGACCACGACCAGGCCCAGATCCGCGAAGGAAACCGTGTCCTGGATGAGCGCGTGCGTGCCGACGATGATCCCGGCCTCGCCGCTGACCGTCTCCAGCAACGCCTTCTTGCGTTCCTTGGCGCCCATCGAACCGGTCAGCAGGGTCACACGCGTCGCGTTCTCCGCGGCGCCGAGCTCGCCCGCCTGCCCGAGGTCGCCGAGCATTTCGCGCAGCGACCGGGCGTGCTGCGCGGCGAGGACCTCCGTCGGCGCGAGCATCGCCGCCTGCCGCCCGGAATCGACGACCTGCAGCATGGCACGCAGCGCGACCACGGTCTTGCCGGAACCGACCTCACCCTGCAGCAGCCGGTTCATCGGATGTTCGGTGGACAGGTCTCCGGCGATCTCCTCGCCGATCTCCTGCTGGCCCGAGGTCAGCGCGAACGGGAGCCGTTTGTCGAACGCGTCGAGGATGCCGCCCTCGGTGTGCGGACAGGCTTTCGCGGGCCGCGAGACCAGGGAATGCCGTCGCTGCGCGAAAATCAGCTGCACCGCCATGGCTTCGTCCCATTTGAGCCTGTCCCGCGCGGAGTTCAGCGCCTGCCAGCTCGACGGCCGGTGGATACCGCGCAGCGCGCTTTCCAGGCTGGGCAGGCCGTACCGGGCCAGCAGCTCGATCGGCATCGGGTCCTCGTCGACCTCCAGCACGTCCAGCACCTGCCGGACGGCCTTGGCGATCACCCAGGTCGGGATCCCCTGCGCGGCCGGGTACACCGGGATGATCTCGGCGAGGAAGTCGTCCATCGCCTCGGCCTGGCGCTCGGCGTCGAAGAGTTCGTACTCGGGGTTCGCCAGTTGCAGGACGTCGCGGAACGCGGTGACCTTGCCCGCGAAGAGGCCGTTCTTGCCGGGCACGAGTTCCTTTTCGCGCCAGGCCTGGTTGAAGAAGGTGCACTGGAGACGACGTTTGCCGTCGGTGATCACCATTTCGAGCAGCGTGCCGCTGCGTGCCTTCATCCGGCGTTTGCTGACCCGCTCGATCCGCGCCATCACGGTCGCGTGCTCGCCGAGTTCGAGCCCGGCGATGTCGGTGAGCTGGCCGCGTTCGGCGTAGCGGCGCGGGTAGTGGCGCAGGAGGTCGCTGACCGTCTCGATCTTGAGGCCCTTGGCGAGTGCCTTCGCCGTCGCCGCGCCCACGACCAGTTTGAGGTCCGCGCGCAGGTTGGTCATGCGGTCACTCCACCCCCATCAGCAGCACGGCGTCGGATTGGCCGCCGGCGTAACTCGTCAGTTCGACCTCGGGATGTTCCAGGCGCAGCTGATCGGCCAGCTCACCGGGCAACCGGACCGGCACGTCCACCCCGGTCAGCACGGTGACCAGTTCGCCGCCGAGGGCCAGCATCCGGTTCAGCACGCCGACCGCGGCCGCGACCAGGCTCGTCTCCGAGGCGGGCGCGGGCTCGATCAGGACGACCTCGCCGTCGACGAGGCCGACGACGTCACCGGCCTGCGCCCGGCCCACCCAGGTTAGCGACTCCTCCTGCGCGATCCGCAGTTCGCCACGCCTGGTGGCGGCGGCCGCTTCGGCCATCGCGACCACGTCGTCGTTGGTGCGGCGGTCCTTGTCGTGGACGGCCAGCGCGGCGAGCACCTGGACGGGTGACACACACGGGATGACCACGACGTCGCGATCCGCGGCCATCGCGTGGCTCGCCGCCGCGTCGGCCGCCGCGGTCAGCTCCTGGCCGCCCGGCAGGACGGTGACGTGATGCCCGGCCGCCTCGTTGATCAGGCCCAGCATCTCCTCGACCGTCGGCGCGACACCCGGCGGCACGGACAGCACCGCGACCCCCTCCGCCCGCAGCAGTTCGGCCAGCGGCCCGCCGTGGACCACGGCGACCACCGAACGGTCGATACCGCCGCCGACCTCGACCGGCGTGGGCGTGATCAGCGGCTCGACCCGGACCCGGCGGGGACGGCCGAGCTCGATCCCGGCCTCCAGCGCCGCGCCGATGTCCGCGCAGTGCACGTGGACGGCGTACGCGCCGGCGCCGTCCCCGGCGACCGTGACGCTGTCGCCGAGGCCGCTGAGGGTTTTGCGAAGCCCGGGGAGACTGCCTTCGTCGACGTCGTCGAGCAGGTACATGACCTCCCAGGCCGTCGGCGCGTCGACCGTGTGCTGGTGATGTGCCTCGAGCGGGTGTTCCGGCTCGACGAGGCTGCCGGAGATGACGCCGGAAAGGGCGTCGAGGACCGCGACCAGGCCGCGGGCACCCGCGTCGACCACACCGGCCACAGCAAGGACGGGCAGCTGCTTCGGGGTCTCTTCGAGGGCTTCGGCGGCGACGCTCGCCGCCGCGGCGGCCACCTCTTCGAGCGACCCCGTCGCGTCACGGACGGACGCGGCGACGGTGTGCAGCACCGTCAGGATGGTCCCGGCCACCGGACGGCTCACCGCCCCCGTCGCGGCCCTGTCCGCGCACCCGAGCGCCTCCGCGAGCCCGGGCCCGTCGATTTCCCTGGCCGCCGCCGACTCGGCGATCCCGCGCACGACCTGCGACATGATCACGCCCGAGTTGCCCTTGGCCGCCGCGACCGCACCCTTGGCGAACACCGCCAGCGCCTCGGCGGCCGTCGCCGGCTCGGCCTCCGCCAGCGCGTCACGGGCCGCGGTCAGCGTGAACAGCAGGTTGGAGCCGGTGTCGGAGTCGGCGACCGGGTAGACGTTGATGCCGTCGATCGCCGGCCGCAGCACAGACAGGCTGTGCACACAGGCCGCCGACCAGGCCGACACCGCCGCCACGTCCAGCACCCGCACGCCGTAACCTCCTAGCTGTTCCAGCGAGGGTATCGACCCGGTGCCGGAGGGCTCTGAGCCACTGGTTACTATGGTCGAGTTGCCCAGCATGCTGGGCGCGTCATTCTTTGTCCCAGATCCAGAGGAGTTCGACGTGGCTGCCGTGTGCGACGTCTGTGGCAAGGGACCGGGCTTTGGCAAGTCGGTCTCGCACTCCCACCGGCGTACCAACCGCCGGTGGAACCCGAACATCCAGACCGTTCACGCCAAGATCGGTCTGTCCCAGCGCAAGCGCCTGAACGCCTGCACCTCGTGCATCAAGGCGGGCAAGGTCGTTCGCGGCTGAGCCAGGTTTTTGGGGAATGGCGGGTGCTCTTCGGAGCACCCGCCATTTTTTATGGGCAGGTTCGGTGGGGTTTCGCGGGACTGGGGGCTTTCCGTGGGTCGGCCGGGTTCCGTGAAGGCCTCCTTGAGGGACTCTGGGTCCCTCAAGGAGGCCTTCACGGAACGGGAGCATCCCCACGCGCCTCAGTAGCACCACCAGTCACGGCCCCCAGCCCAAGACGTAGTGAGGGCCTCTTTCCCTACCCTCAAGGTAGTGAAGGAGGCCTTCACGGACTTCGACGTCGCCTCAGGCGTCACACCCGTCACTGCTGCGACAGAAGAGGCGCGTGAAGGTCAGGGGAGTTTCCAGTCCACGGGACCGGCGCCCTGCTGCTCCAGCAGCTCGTTCGCCCGGCTGAAGGGGCGCGAGCCGAAGAAGCCGGCGTGCGCCGAAAGCGGGCTCGGGTGCGCCGACTCGATGCACGGCACCTTCCCCAGCATCGGCTTCAGGTTCCGCGCGTTGCGGCCCCACAGGATCGCCACCATCGGCTCATCCCGCGCGGCGAGGGCCTTGATGGCCTGCTCGGTGACCGCTTCCCAGCCTTTACCCTGGTGCGAGTTCGACTTCCCGGGCTGCACGGTCAGCGACCTGTTGAGCAGCAGCACACCCTGGTCGGCCCACGGCGTCAGGTCGCCGTTCGACGGCAACGGGTGCCCGAGGTCTTCGCAGTACTCCTTGTAGATGTTGATCAGGCTCTTCGGGATCGGCCGGACGTCCGGCGCCACCGAGAAGCTCAGCCCGACGGCGTGCCCGGGCGTCGGGTACGGGTCCTGGCCGACGATCAGCACCCGCACGTCGTGGAACGGCTGCTGGAACGCCCGCAGCACGTGTTCACCCGCCGGTAGATAGGTCCGGCTGGCGGCGATCTCCGCGCGGAGGAACTCTCCCATCGCGGCGACCTGCGGCGCCACCGGTTCGAGGGCTTGCGCCCAGCCTGCTTCGACGATGTCCTGCAGCGGTCGTGCGGTCACGGCGTGCGAGCTTACTCACGCGGGTCGGAGCACCTTTTTCCGGTCGGCTGAGACACCCGTCACAAGGTAGAGCGACTTGTCGTATCCTGGTCCCAGCGGAGAACGACGTCGCGCGGGAAGGGCGATGTCGCGAACCTCCCGCCGGCCGCCTGCCCGGTCGAGCAGGTCTGCTGATCGTGCTTTGCCGCTTCAGGGGAGGCGGCGAGGCCTACAGGCGTTCCGCCTGGCCCGCTCGAAAGAGAGCGAACGGGTCACCCGGGGCCGGGACGTCCACGCACCACGAGCCGGTCATGACCGGCACGCACCACCCGCACACCAACCCTGACCGGCTGGTGGGGAAGCCCTGGGACTCGTCGGCAGGTGAGGGCTGGGCTGTGCCGTTCGAGAGCTTTTTCGTCCGTCTGCTCGGGATGTCCGTTCCCGCGCTGCTGGTGACGGCGGGCATCCTCCTGCTGATCTTCCTCGCGGGGTGGCTGACCCAGCGCCAGCAACTGCACAACGGCAAAGGCGCCCCGTTCAAGATCAGGCTGCCCTTTTACCACGTCGAGTCGGGCAAGCCCGACGAGCCGGAACCACCGGAGAAACCCGGCGCCTAGTCCAGTCGCCGGAGTTCGACCCGACGGAGTTCTCTACGAAAAAGGGCCGCACGCTCGACATACCCGTCGACGACGAGCTTGATCATGTCCGGCCCGAAAGAAGTGTTCGGCCGCGTCTTCGCCGGGACGCCGAGCGCGATGTGCCCACTGTCCACATGGGACCCATAGGAGAGGACCGCGCCCGCGCCGACCATCCCGCCGTCCTCGACGACGGTTCCGTTCAGCACCACCGATCCCGACGCGATCAGGCAGCCTTCGCCGATCCGCGCGCCCTCGATGTGCACGGAATGCCCGACGGCGGAGGACTTCCCGATGATCGTCGGCTCCTTGCGGGTGCAGTGCAGGACGCAGCCGTCCTGGACGTTGGACCGCTCACCGATCTCGATGTGGCCGTGGTCGCCGCGCAGCACCGTCTGCGGCCACACCGACGCGAACGCCGCGATCCGGACGTCGCCGATCACGGTCGCGTCGGGGTGGACGTAGGCGTCGGGGTGGATCGACGGTTCGAGGTCACCCAGTGCGTAGATCGGCATGCGTTCTCCTAGACCAGCGGCTTGCCGAAGCAGATGCTCTCCGGTTCGTCCTTGTAGTACCCGAAACCCGGGATTTCCCGGTACCCGGCCGACAGGTACAGCGCGATGGCTTCCGGCTGTTTGTCACCGGTCTCCAGCACCATACGCAGCCGTCCGGCCTCGGTGGCCGTCCGTTCCAGGTCGGCGAGGATCGCCCTCGCGAAGCCTCGTCCGCGCGCCGAAGCCAGCACGAACATGCGCTTGATCTCGGCGTCACCGGGCAGCAGGGGATCCGGCCCGTCGTGCGCCCGCCAGGCACCGCACGCGACCGGGGCGTCGTCCAGGTACGCGGCCAGGAACAGTCCCCTCGGCGAGGCGAACTGCGCCGCGTCCATCGGCGTCTCGTCTTCGCCGCCGTACCGGGCGGCCAGTTCGAGCTGGGCTTCGGCCAGCAGCTTCACCGCGTCGGGGTGGTCGTAGGGCAGCACGCGAAGGTCCATGAGCGCGAGATTAGCGAGTGCACGAGCCGTTCCCCACCGTAGATTGCGTTCATGTCGATCGAGACGTCCATCACCGGCCTCGCCGAAGCTCCGCTGCGCCAGGCCCGCAACTCCGCCGCGTTCTGGGCCGCGACCGGCCGTTCCCGCGGCCACGAAGTGATCCGCCGTCGTGGCTTTCTCGCCGTCGCCGGTGACGAACGCGCCGGACTGCGCGTCCTGATCCAGGAGCCCGACCTCACCGCGGAGGAACTGGCGGAGATCACCGAGCTCGCGGCACGGTCGAAGGGGCCGGTGGAGGCCGAGGATCCCTTCAGCGTCACCGATCTGAGCCATCTCGGAGACATGCGCAGCTGGCAGATGCCCGTCATGCTGCGCCCGCCGGCCCCGGTCGCCGAACCCGCCATGGAGGTGGTCCGGGTGCACGAGGAGGCGGAGCTGCGGGCGGCCGAACGCGCGGTGATCGAAGGTTTCGAACTCACGCGGTTCCGGCCGGGTGAGATGTTCCCGACGGCCATCCTCGAACAGCCCGGGGTCGCCGTGTTCGTCGCGCGGCTCGACGGCGAGGTCGCCGGGGCGTGCGTCACGGTCGTCGAAGACGGCTTCGGCAGCCACTACTGGGTCGGCACGCCGGATGCCTTCCGCTCTCGCGGCGTCGGACGGGCGGTGATGCTCGGCTCCCTCGCCCCGCTGGCGGAGCTGCCGGTCACCCTCACCGCGTCCCGCCTCGGCAGGCCGCTGTACGAATCGCTCGGTTTCACCGCCGCCACGGAGTCGACCTGGTGGGCCCCACGCTCCTAGCGCCAGTGCTGCCAGCCGCTGTCGTGCCCGTACCGCTTCCCGTCCACCGTCACCCCCGAATCCGGCATGGTGACGACGCCGATCTCGGTCCAGCCCTCCGGCAGGTCGGCGAACGAGGGGAAGGTCGCCGCGAACGCGTGGTCCTCGCCGCCGGTGAGGACCCATTTCAGCGGGTCGGCGCCGAGCGCGGTGCCGACTTCGGTCAGCCTGCTCGACACGTCGAGATCCGCCGTGCGCACGTCGATCCCGACGCCGGAGGCCGCGGCGATGTGGCCGAGGTCGGACAGGAGCCCGTCGGACACGTCGATCATGGACGTCGCGCCGCCGTCGGCCGCCCGGATACCGGCCTCGTAATCCGGTTCGGGGCAGCGTTGCGCGTTGACCACGCTGACCGGTGAGCGGAAACCCCGCCCGAGCACGGCGAGCCCGGCGGCGGCCCAGCCGAGCCGTCCGCAGACCGCGACGACGTCGCCGGGGCGGGCGCCGGAGCGTGTCACCGGTTCCCGGCCGCCGAGGTCGCCGAGGGCGGTGACACTGATCACGATCTGATCGGCGCGCACCATGTCGCCGCCGACGATCCCGACGCCCGCGCGGTCGGCTTCGATCCACATGCCCCGCGTGAGTTCGGTGACGAGTGCCGTCTCGGTGTCCGGCGGGCAGGCGAATCCCATGAGGACGGACGTCGGGCGCGCACCCATGGCGGCGATGTCGGTGAGGTTCACCGCGACCGCCTTGCGCCCCACCTGTTCGGCGCTGGACCAGTCGAGCCGGAAGTGGACGCCCTGCACGAGGACGTCGGTGGACGCCACCGTCCGCCCGTCGGGGCTGGCCACGACGGCCGCGTCGTCCCCCGGTCCGAGCAGTGTCGTCTCCGGCTGTTTCCGGTCGGCGGTCACCGCCTCGATCAACCGGAATTCACCGGTCCCGGCGACCGTGCCGTCTTTCGGTGACACCCGTCACCTCCACTTTCCCTTGTCCGGACAAATGTCGATCACCGATAGTCGGATGCCCTAGGTTTTTCCCGGGGCTGGCGATACGTTGCTACAACGTTCCTACCTTGAGCCGACTTTTACGAAGGGGCGCGCCGTGGTCCACGCATACATCCTCATCCAGACCGAGGTCGGCAAAGCCGCCGCGGTCGCCGCGGAGATCTCCACCATCTCCGGTGTCACCAGTTCGGAGGATGTCACCGGCCCTTACGACGTCATCGTCAAGGCCGCCGCCGACACCGTCGACCAGCTCGGTCAGCTCGTGGTCGCCAAGGTGCAGAACGTGGAGGGCATCACGCGGACGCTGACCTGCCCGGTCGTGCATCTCTGAGTGCCTGTCGGCGGAGCTGAGGATGCACTCACAAAGTGCCCATACGCGTGAACCCGCCCTGGCCGAAGGCCCCGCTATCGCGGTGGCAGGACGCCGTCTCCACATCGGCGACGTGAACGACCAGATAGCGTCCTGCCGACGTCGATCGCGGACGCGGGTTCACCACGGAAACTCAGAAGTGGTGTAGTGGTCCGGTGGCTGACACGGACACCGGCGCTCCCCCGAAACCCCTGCTGATCGCGGCCGCCTGCCTGGCGGTGCTGCTCGTCGCGGGCGTGGCCGTCTTCGGGCTGACCCGCGGCGCGGATCCCGTCGCCCCGGCCGCCGACGGCCCGCTCCCGCTCGTCCCGGTCCCGGCGCCGCAGTCGGGGTCGCCCGAGTGCGCGAAGCTCGTCGGCGCGCTCCCGCACGAGCTCACGTCGTCCGGGAACACGCTGGTCCGCCGGAAGCTGGCCGATCCCGCCCCCGAGGCGACGGTCGGCTGGGGCACCGGCGACCCGGTGGTCCTGCGATGCGGGCTCGGCAAGCCGCCGGAGCTCACGCGGACCTCGCAGCTGCGGACGATCAACGGCGTCCAGTGGCTGCAGGTCGAGGGCGAGGGCACCGCGACGTGGTTCGTGGTGGACCGTCCCGTCTACACGGCGCTCACCGTGCCGGACACCGCGGGGACCGGGCCGCTCCAGACCGTTTCCGAGGTCATCGCCGCCAACCTCCCCGCGGTGCCGCTGCGGTTCTGAGCGCTCAGGGCAGGAGCAGGCTCTTGCCGGTGTACCGCCGCGCCTCGATGTCGGAGTGCGCGGCGGACGCCTCTGCCAGCGGATACGTCCGGCCGATGATCGGCGTCAGCTTCCCGTCGGCCGCCTGCCGCAGCACTTCCCGCACCCGGCGCGGGTTGTCGGGCCAGAACCCGACCAGCTGCGCCATGTCCACAACGGACAGCCGGGCGCGGTCGGCGTCGCCGATCACGGTCTCCGCACCGCTGGACATGCCGTAGCCGGAGAAGCGGCCGCCGTTCTTCAGCAGTGCCAACGAGGCGGCGCCGAGTTCGCCGCCGACGCCGTCGAAGACCACGTCCAGGCGGTGACCGCCGGTGCGGGCGAGAGCTTCTCCCGTCCAGTCCGCCGCCGAGTAGTCGACCGGTTCGGCCCCCAGTTTCCGTGCGATCGCCGCCTTTTCGTCGCCGCGGACCGCCGCGACGACCGTCGCGCCCGCCGCGCGGGCGAGTTGCACCAGCACGCTGCCGAGCCCGCCGACGCCGGGCGCCACCAGGATCCGCTCCCCTGCCTTGACCGGAGTCTTCTCCAGCAACGCCAGCGCGGTGCTGCCGTCGTCGAAAAGCGCCACCGCGTGCCGGGGATCCAGCCCGTCCGGGATCGGGAAGGTGTCGTCCGGCAGCGCGACGACCGTGTCCGCGTATCCCCCACCGTAGCCGCCGGGCGCGTGACTGAGGACCTGCTGCCCCAGCCAGGTTTCGTCGACTCCGGCACCCACGGCGTCGACGGTGCCCGCCACCGACCCGCCCGGTACGTACGGCGGCTCGATCGCGAACACCTCGGGTCCGTCGCCTCGTCTGATGAGGGCGTCGAGCCAGCCGACTCCGGCCGCTGTCACCGCGACGCGGAGCTCACCCTCCGCCGGTTCGGGGGTCGGCACTTCGACCTGTTCGAGAACGCCGGGATCGCCGAATCGGGACACTCTGATCTCACGCATGATCGCAAGCTATGACCTCCAGTTCGCTGGAGGTCAACCGAACACGGCGATCAGCGGTTTGAGCGCGGATCGCAGCGCCTCCCGCGAGCAGCCCGCGTAGCCGATGAGGTTCCCGAACACCGTCGGCGTCCCGGCGAAATGCCGGGCCAGCCCGTCGAGCCGGATCCCGGCGCGTTCGGCCGCCGCCATCCGCGCCGCCTCGTCGGCGGCCGAGCCGCACGGGACGACCAGATGCGCGCCCGCGTCGTCGCCGAGCACCGGGATCCCCGCCGACGTCAGCGCGGCCGAAACCAGGGACCGGCGCTCCGACAGTTCCCGCCGGAGTTTCCGCAGATGCCGCCCCAGATCGCCGTGCCGCGCCAGCTCGGCGAGCACCCGCTGCCCTGCGGGCGAAGGACGCGTCCCGGTCGCTTCGCGGTACTCCAGCACCGCGGCCGCGACCGGGGACGGCGCGACCATCCAGCCGGCGCCCAGCGCCGGGGTGAGGATCTTGCTCGTGGTGCCGAGATGCGCGACGACGTCGGGTGCGAGCGCGGCCAGCAGCGGCAGCGGCGCGACGTCGAACCGCAGCTCGCCGTCGTAGTCGTCCTCGATCACCAGCATGCCCTCGGCGCGGGCGAGTTCGACGAGGTCGACCCGGCGGGACGCGCTCATCCGGCTGCCGAGCGGGTACTGGTGCGCGGGCGAGCAGTACACGGCGCGCACGTCGGCGGGGACGGCGTCCGGGCGCAGTCCCTCTTCGTCCACCGGGACGGGCACGACCGCCATCCCCGCGCGCCGGAACGCCTGCACCGCGCGCTGGTAACCCGGCTCCTCGATCGCGACCCGGTCGCCGCGCGAGAGCACCGCTCCCGCGAGTTCGATCACCGCCGCCGTCGTCCCTCCGGTGGCCAGCACCGTCCCGGCGGCGAGACCGCGGTGGCGCAGGAGATGTTCGGACACGGCGTCCCGGTACGCGGGCAGGCCCGCCCTGTCCTCGCGATAGGTCGGGCGCGGATCGGCGGCGGCCCGCCACGCCCGGCGCCAGGCGGCTTTCTCGATGCCGTCGGCCCACGGGACACCCGGGGTGAGGTCGACCAGCGTGGGCGGTGCGGCGGGGGTGCCGGGCGCGGGACCTTTCGACGGCCTGTCCGCGGGCGGTGTGGTGGTGACGTACGTGCCGGAGCCGTGGCGGCCGGCGATCCAGCCCTCCGCGTGAAGCTGCTCGTACGCCGCCGACGTCACCGTGCGGCTGACGCCGAGCCTGCTCGCGAGCGCCCTGGTCGAGGGCAGCCGGTCGCCACCGCGCAGATGCCCGTCACCGGCGGCCGCGCGCAACGCGTCGGCCAGCTGGACCGCGAGCGGGACGAGCGAATCGCGGTCGAGGCTGACCGGCAGGGCGGTGTCGGACATGCTGTACTCCACACTTCCAGAAGTGGCCTTCTCAAGTATAGGAGAATTGGCCGTTATTACAGGCCACTCTGGTGGGTGAGACTACTCGCATGTCCACGCCGCTCTCACCCACCGACAGGACCACTCTCGGCCGCAAGAAGAACCGCGCGCTCAGCGACCGCTCGGCGCTGTACGCGGTGCTCGACGAAGGCCTGATCTGCCACCTCGGCGTCGTGCGCGACGGCGCCCCGGTGGTCATCCCGACCGGCTACGGCCGCGACGGGAACACGCTCTACCTGCACGGATCCACCGGGGCGAGGAGTATGCGCGATTCCGACGGCGTCGAGATCTGCGTCACGGTCACCCTGCTCGACGGCATCGTCTACGCGCGCTCGATCAACAACCACTCGATGAACTACCGCAGCGCCGTGATCCTGGGCAAGGCCGCCGCCGTCACCGACGCCGACCGGAAGATGCACGCCCTCCACGTGCTGACCGACCACCTCGCGCCCGGTTCGTGGGAGCACGCGCGGGACGTCAACGCGAAGGAGTTCGCGTCGGTTTCGGTGCTGGAACTGGACCTCACCGAGGCGTCGGTGAAGATGCGCGGCGAGGGTCCCGACGACCCCGAGGACGAGGTCGCGGCCGATCTCTCGTGGGCGGGAGTGCTGCCGGTGCGGACCGTGTTCGGGGAACCGGAGCCGTCGGTGGACCTGGTTTCGGAGTGGACGGTGCCGGAGCATGTGAAGGGGCGGGTCGGGTAGCGCTCACC
The DNA here is from genome assembly GCF_044547565.1 of Amycolatopsis sp. NPDC052450. NCBI lineage: Bacteria > Bacillati > Actinomycetota > Actinomycetes > Pseudonocardiales > Pseudonocardiaceae > Amycolatopsis > Amycolatopsis sp. NPDC052450. Next base: position 40,819 of record NZ_JBIUAQ010000018.1, read on the forward strand.
GGCCTGCGATGAAGGACGCTTTAATAGCAAATTTTGCAATGAAAGCGTCCTTCATTGCACGCGCGAGAGGGGGTCACGCGCGGGAGGGGGTCATGGGCGGTGGCGCGGCAGCCGCACCGTGAACGTCGTCGCCCCCGGCACGCTCTCCACCTCGATCGTCCCGCCGTGCGCGGAGACCAGCGAAAGCACCACCGAAAGCCCGAGCCCGGTCCCGCCGTTGCCACGGGTACGGGTGGTGTCGACGCGGTAGAACCGGTCGAAGATCCGCTCCCGCGCTTCCGGCGGGATCCCGGGCCCGGCATCGCTCACCCGCAGCACGACCTCCGAGTCCGAAGCCGAAGCCGACAAAGCGACCGCCGTCCCGGGCGGCGTGTGCACCGCGGCGTTGGCGAGCAGGTTGTCGAGCACCTGCCGCAGGCGCACCGGATCCGCTTGCAGGACAACACCTTCCGGTAGCGCGCCGAGGCTCAGCGGATGCTCCGGGCGACCGGCGGCGAAGGCCTCCCCCGCGTCGGTGATCAGTTCGGCGATGTCGACGTCGACCAGCCGCAGCGGCGCCTCGGTCTCCGGCGCGTCGAGGCGCGCGAGGAGCAGGAGGTCGTCGACGAGCACGCTCATCCGCTCGGTCTCTTCCCGGATCTTCGACAGATGCGCGTCGCGTTCGGCGGGTTCGTTCGCCGCGGCGTAGCGGAAAAGCTCGGCGTAGCCCCGGATCGACGTCAACGGGGTGCGCAGTTCGTGGGAGGCGTCGGCGATGAACCGCCGCAGCCGCTCGTTCGCCTCCCGGCGCGCGACCAGTGAGGAATCGAGGTGCGCCAGCATCAGGTTGAACGCCGTCCGCAGCTCCTCGACCTCCGCGCCGCCGCCGTTCGCCCGCGCGCGCACCGGCAGATCGGCGTTCGTGGTGAGGTCGTGCGACGCGATGTCGTGTGCCGTCCCGGCCATGTCGCTCAGCGGCCGCAGCCCGCGCCGCAGCACCAGCCGTCCCGCGATCACCAGCACCGCCAGCGCCAGCAGGAACGCGACGACCTCGACCATCACCAGCTGGCTCACCGTCCGGTCCAAATCGGCCTGCGGGGCGGCGCTGACCAGCACGATGTTGCGGTCCGGTTCGATCGGGCAGGCCCGGACCCGGTAAGTGCCCTTGTCCTCGATGTAGACGGTGCGCAGCACTTCGGTCCGCGTCGCGTCCTCGGCGACCTTTTCGAGCGCCTTCGTGTCCGGCGGCAGGGAACCGCCCGCCTGCGGCAGCGCGTCGCCGTCCCGCACCGCGAACACCGCGGAGAACCAGCCGTAGGCCTGCTGCGGTTTCCCACCGTGCGTGGTGCGCAGCGACGGCACCTGGCTGATCTGGGTCTTGGCGAGCTGTTCGTCGAGCCGGTCGTTCAGATAGCCCTTCATGATGCCGACCATCACGGTGCCGACGACGGCGAACACGACCAGCGCCAGCACCCCGAGCCCGAGCGCCAGCCGGGTCCCGAGCCTCGATCGGCGCCAGGCGTCGTACCACCGGCGCAGCATGGTCATCTCGCCGCCTGCCGGACGACGTAGCCGACGCCGCGCACGGTGTGTATCAGCGGTTCGTTGCCCGCGTCGAGTTTGCGGCGCAGATGCGAGATGACGAGTTCGACCACATTGGACCGGCCGCCGAAGTCGTACTCCCAGACGTGGTCGAGGATCTGCGCCTTGGTCAGCACCGACGGCGAACGCCGCATGAGGTAGCGCAGCAGTTCGTACTCCGTCGGGGTCAGCTCCGCGGGTTCGCCGTCGCGGACGACCTCGCGGGTGTCCTCGTTCAGGGTCAGGTCGCCGACCCGCAGCACCGCCGCCTTGGCCTGGTTGGTGCTCCGCCGCAGGACCGCGCGCAGGCGCGCCATCAGTTCCTCGACGGAGAACGGCTTGACGAGGTAGTCGTCGCCGCCCCGGGTGAGCCCGGCGACACGATCGGCCGTCGCGTCCTTCGCGGTGAGGAAGACGACGGGCACCGCCGTCCCGGATTCGCGCAGCTTGTCCAGCACGGTGAACCCGTCGATCCCCGGCAGCATCAGGTCGAGCACGACGATGTCGGGCGCGAATTCGGCGGCACGTTCGAGCGCGGCCTCGCCCGATCCGGCGGTGACGGCCTGCCAGCCCTCGTAGCGGGCGACGGTGGCCACGAGGTCGGCGATATGCGGCTCGTCGTCCACCACCAGCAGGCGGACGGGGTTCTCGGTGTTCACCACGCCATCCTCCGTGAACGCGCGCGCGAGGGCGAGGCGGGAGCGCATACGACAGGAAGCCGACAGCTTCCGCCAAGAAAGGTCACAGGTTGGCGCAGGAGGCTCGGTTCTTGAACCGGACCGGAAGGAACCACGTGTGACCACCATGACGAAGACCGCCGTGAGGCCGCGCCCGGCGATCCGTCCCAGGATCGCCGCACGCGCCGGGCTCTTTCTCTTCCTCGGGGCCAACGTGGCCACCGTCACCCTGCTCTTCTTCGCCGCCGGGCCCTCGGACAACGTGCTCATCAGCATCGGGCGGCTCGCCGGGCTGTACGGGGCGTTGACGATGGCGTTCCAGTTGCTGCTGGTCGCGCGCCTGCCGTGGTTCGATCGCCGTCTCGGTATGGACAAGCTCACCGGCTGGCACCGCTGGACCGGGTTCAGCCTGCTGTGGACGCTGCTCGCGCATTTCGTCTTCATCGTCTTCGGCTACGCGCAGGTCGAGGACAGCGGCGTCGTGGACGAGTTCGTCACGATGGTGACCGAACTGGAGGGGATCCTGCGCGCTGTCGTCGCACTCGCGCTGATCTTGCTCGTCGGCGCCGTTTCCGCCCGCTTCGCGCGCCGCCGGCTGGCGTACGAGACCTGGCATTTCCTCCATCTCTACACCTATGCCGCGGTCGTGCTGGCGTTCAGCCATCAGATCGCGCTCGGCGGATCGTTCGCGTCGTCGCCGGGGGCCCAGGTCTACTGGTGGGCGGTGTGGGGTGTCGCGCTCGGCTCGGTCTTCGCCGGCCGGGTGGCGCTGCCGCTGGCGCGGAACCTGCGTCACCGCTTGAGGGTCGTCGCCGTGGTCCCGGAATCCGACGACGTCGTCTCGGTGTACATCTCCGGCGAGCACCTCGACAGGATGCCCGCGAGGGCTGGCCAATTCTTCCTGTGGCGCTTCATGACCAGGGATCGCTGGTGGCAAGGCAATCCGTTCTCGCTGTCGGCCGCGCCGGACGGCCGCACCCTGCGGCTGACCGCGAAAGCCGCCGGTGACGGCAGCGCGTCCTTGCGGTCGCTGAAGGTCGGCACGCGTGTGTTCGCCGAAGGCCCGTACGGCGCGTTCACCACGATGCACCAACAGAAGCCGGACGCGTTGCTGGTCGCGGGCGGCGTCGGGATCACCCCGATCCGCGCGCTGCTGGAGGAGATCTCCGGCCACGTCGTCGTCCTCTACCGGGTCCGCACCCAGTTCGACGCCGTCCTGCTGCCGGAGCTGATCGGGCTGGCACGGGCACGCGGCGCGGTCGTCCGGGTCCTCAGTGGACCGTCCGATCAGGCCGGTCCGCACGGTCCGGTGCTCGGCGCGCGCAGTCTGCGGCAGTTGGTGCCGGACATCCGGGAACGGGACGTCTTCGTCTGCGGCCCGCCCGGGATGACGTCGGCGACGCTGCGCAGCCTCCGGGAACTGCGGGTGCCGAATCAGCAGGTCCACGCCGAACGCTTCAGCCTCGCCGCCTGAGTCAGGGAGTCCCGATCATGAAGAAGACCATCGTCGCCGCCACGGTCGCCCTTTCGGCCGCGGGCTTCCTCGGTGTCTGGCTGTACGAACCGGGCCCGCTCGGATCGGAGACCGTCGCCGTCGCCGCGCCTGCCCCGTCATCGTCTACTTCGGACGGTGGCGCGTCCGAAGGCGCCGAACGCACCATCGACGGTTCGGTCGAAAGCAACCGCTACGGCACCGTGCAGGTGCGGCTGGTGATCTCGGCCGAGGACAAGATCTCCGAAGTCCGCCTGCTGCGACGGCCGATCAGCGGCCGCGGGGTCGACGCGCTCCCGATCCTGCAGGAAGAGACGCTGACCGCGCAGAGCGCCGACATCGACACCGTCTCCGGGGCGACGTCGACGAGCGAGTCGTACGTCAAATCGCTGCAGGCGGCGCTGGACGCCAGATGAACCGCGTCGAACAGGTGATGGGACTGCCGGTCTCGGTCGACGTCCGGGCGGGCGGCGCGCTGGCCGAGGGCGCCATCGACGGCGTCTTCGGCTGGCTGCGGGAGGTCGACGCCCGGTTCAGCCCGTTCAAGGCCGGCAGCGAGGTGTGCCGTTACGACCGCGGCGAACTCGCGCCTTCGGAGCTGAGCGACGACCTCCTGGAAGTGCTCTCGCTGTGCGACCACTACGAACGGCTGTCCGGCGGGGCGTTCACCGCCCGGCTCCCCGGACGGCGACTCGACCCGAACGCGGTGGTCAAGGGCTGGGCGGTGCAGCGGGCGGCGTCCCTCCTGCTGGCCGAAGGCCTCGACGTCTTCTGCCTCAACGCGGGCGGGGACGTCGTCACCGCCGGCGAACCGGAACCCGGCCGCGCCTGGCGGGTCGGCATCCGGCATCCCGAACAGCCCGGCGCGGTGTGCGCCGTGGTGGAATCGTCCGGCGGCGCCGTCGCGACTTCGGCGGAATACGAGCGTGGCGCGCACATCCTGGACGGGCGGACCGGGCGCCCGCCCACCGGGCTGCTGAGCGTCACGGTCGCGGCCGGCGACCTCGTCACCGCGGATTCCCTGGCCACGGCCGCTTTCGCGATGGGAACCGAAGGAATCGCGTGGGTCGCGTCACAACCGGGATGCCAGGTGCTGGTCATCGACGCGGAACGGCAGGTGCATCGGTCGCCCGGGCTTCGGCTCGCTTAAACCGTTGGCCGGGCTTCGCGGGCTCGGGCAGACTGCGGCGTCATGACCTCTGTCGTACAGAACTTCTTCTTCGACTGCACCAACGCCTACGAACTGGGGCGATTTTGGAGTGGCGTCGTCGGCAAACCGATGCACGACGACGATCAGCCCGGTGACCCCGAAGCGATCATCGAGATGGACAACGGTGTCACCCTGTTCTTCGGGGAGGTCCCGGAGCCGAAGACGGTGAAGAACCGGATCCACCTCTGCCTCACGCCGGACATCCCGCGCGACGAGGAAACGGAGCGTCTGCTGAAACTCGGCGCGACCCTCGTGCACGACCGGCGCAACCCGGACGGCACCGGCTGGGTCGTCCTCGGTGACCCCGAAGCCAACGAATTCTGCGTGCTGCGCAGTGCCGCCGAAAAGGCCGCCACTTCATGACGGACTACGTCACCGTCAACCGCGCGAACTGGGACGAACGCGCCCCCGCGCACGCGGCGTCGGCGGATTACGGCTACGAGAAGTTCGTCGCGGACCCCACGCACCTCAGCGGCGTGGTCACCTTCGACCGGCCGCTGCTCGGCGACGTCTCCGGCGCGCGCGGAGTGCACCTGCAGTGCCATATCGGCACGGACACGCTTTCCCTGTCCCGCCTCGGCGCGCGGATGACCGGCCTCGACTTCTCCGCGCCCGCGCTGGAGATCGCGCGACGGCTGGCCGCCGAGACCGGCGCGGAGATCGACTACCACGAGTCCGATGTGTACGGTGCCGCCGACGTACTGGGCGCCGGGGAATTCGACCTCGTCTACACGGGAATCGGCGCGCTCTGCTGGCTGCCCGACATCGCCCGCTGGGGACAGGTCGTCGGCGCGTTGCTGCGGCCGGGCGGGCGGCTGTTCATCCGGGACATGCATCCGATGCTGGGCACCCTCGACGAGACCCAGCCGCTGATCACGTCACGCTATCCGTACTTCGAGCAGGCCGAACCGCTGGTGTTCGACGAACCGGGGACCTATGTGGACACCGACGTCTCGTTCCAGCACAACCGGACACACGAGTGGAACCACGGTCTGGGCGAGATCGTCACGTCGCTGCTCGACGCGGGGCTGACGCTGACGCGGCTCGTGGAGCACGACAGCGTGCCGTGGAACGCGTTGCCCGGGTTGATGACCCTGAACGAGGCGACCGAGGAATGGCGGCTGACGGAGGATCCGCAGCGGCTGGCGGCCAGTTTCACCCTCGAAGCCGTGAAGGCGCGGTGAGCGGTGGCGAAGGTGGCGGTGGGCGTCGGTACAGGTGGTCGTGAGTGGTAAGTGTCGTTAGAACGACACTTACCACTCACGAGTTTCTAGACTCTCCGTATGAGCGTCTCTCCCGTGAATCGGCCCCTTGTCGCCGTCGCCGCACTGGGCGGCACCATCTCCATGGTCCCCGGCGACGGTGAAGACCACGCCGTCCCCCGCCTCACCGCCGCCGACCTGCTCGGCGACCTTGGCGACGACCTCGAGATGGACGTCCGCGCGGAGACGCTCGCGGGGATTTCCAGCGCGTCGATGGACTTCGCGACCCTGATCCGGACACGGGACTGGGCCGCGAAAGCCGTCGACGAAGGCGCTCAAGGTGTCGTCGTGATCCAGGGCACGGACACGCTCGAAGAGACGGCCTACTTCTTCGAACTGACGTGGGCTTCCGAAGCACCGATCGTGATCACCGGCGCGATGCGCAATCCCAGTCTGCCCAGCGCCGACGGCGCGGGGAACGTACTCGCCGCGTTGACCGTGGCGGCCGATCCCCGCAGCCGGGGCCGCGGCTCGCTGGTCGTGTTCAACGACGACGTCCACGCCGCGCGCTGGGTCCGCAAGACACATTCGAGCCATGTCGAGGCCTTCTCCTCGAATCCCGCCGGGCCGCTCGCGCTCGTCAGCGAGGGCTTGGTCCACTACTTCCACCCGGTCGCCGCCCGCCCGGCGGCGTTGCCGCTGGGGGACGCGGACTTCTCCGGGCTGGTGCCGATCGTCGAGAGCGGCGTCGAGGACACCGGCGAACTCCTGGAAACGCTGGTCAAGGCCGGGGTCAAGGGAGTGGTGCTCGCCGCGAACGGCGCCGGGCACGTTTCGGCGGGGTCCGCCGACGTGATCGAGCGGGTGCTGCCGGAGGTGCCGATCGTGGTCGCCGGCCGCACCGGCGCCGGGCCGACGTTCCGCGGTACCTATGGCTTCCGCGGTTCCGAATCGGATCTGATCGCGATGGGCGCGACCATGGCGGGCTGGCTGGATCCGCGTAAATCCCGGCTCCTGCTGCACACTCTGCTCGCCACCGGCACCCCGCGAGACCGCATCGAAGCCGAATTCCGGCTCCGGGGCGACCTCACCTGACGCTCCCCCCACGCAATTCGTCACCTACTTGCGCCGGAGGGCCACGCAAGTAGGTGACTAAATGCGGGACGGGCCTGAGATGGGGTCCAGGTGGTACGGGCGCATGGTGCGCGTCTGGTGCCGGTAGACGTGCACGCTGACGGCCGGGTCCGGGCCGTCGTTGCGTACTTCGTGGACGTACCCGGGGCCGAAGACGCGAGACTGGCCCTCCGACAGCGAATGCAGCTCCGTCACCGCCCGCCCGTCGACGGCGCGCCGGGCGACGGTCTCGCTCAGCTGCCCGCTGACCACGGTGAACGCGCCCGCGGCGAATTCGTGGTCGTGCAGGTCGGTGCGCTGGCCGGGCAGCCAGCTCATCAGCCAGATCTCCTGGAGTTCGTCGGCGTCGACGAGGGCGGAGAAGCGTTCCTCGGGGTCGTAGCGGAGCAGGTGGCGCCAGCGGTCACGGTCCGCGGCGAACTCGAGCGCGACGCGCACCGGGTGGCGCAGGGCGGGGTTTTCGGGGATGACGAGCGTGTTGTCCGGGACGGCGAACATGGAGAAGTCCTCGCAAAGGAAAGAAGGTGTCGAGCTGGGCCGGGGCTGAGTTCACCGACAACAGCGACACGACGCACACGAGACGGCGCCAAGACCCGAGAGGCCCCGCGACACAGTCATCTCACATGCGAACATGCCCTCAGCGAACCAGGGCGGAACCCGGCGGTCAACCGATCTCATACCGTGGACCGTGAGTCCCTCACCTGGCTCCCATGCTCGCAGCACGGATCCGCCCTGGTCTGTCGCGATAGTGCGGTCTTCCTCAGGACCACTCGTGCTTCTGCGACCGGCCGAGCAGTTCGGCCCCGGCACGACGGGGGTCGACCCCTTCATGGCAGACGCGGTGCATCGCGTCGGTGATCGGCATGTCGACGCCGAGGCTCTGCGCGAGTTCCCGGATCGACGTGCAGGACTTGACGCCCTCGGCGACCTGGCCGCCGGTGGCCGCCAGCGCCTGCTCCAGCGTCTCGCCCCGGCCGAGCCGCTCGCCGAACGTCCGGTTGCGCGACAACGGCGACGAACAGGTCGCCACCAGGTCGCCGACGCCGGCCAGCCCGGCGAAGGTCAGCGGGTCGGCGCCGAGTTTCGCGCCGAGCCTGGCCATCTCGGCCAGTCCGCGGGTGATCAGCGTGGCCACGGTGTTGGCGCCAAGGCCGAGCCCTGCCGCCATCCCGCAGCTGAGCGCGATGACGTTCTTGCACGCCCCGCCCAGTTCACAGCCGACGACGTCGGTGTTGGTGTACGGCCGGAAGTACTGGTTGAAGCTCGCCTGCTGGATCGCCTTGGCGTTGTCGTGGTCGGTGCAGGCCAGCACTGCCGCCGCCGGCTGCCCCAGTGCGATCTCCTTCGCCAGGTTCGGCCCGGACACGACCACGATCTGCCCGGCGTCGACGCGGGCGATCTCGGCGATGACCTCGCTCATCCGCTTGAGCGTGCCCAGTTCGACGCCTTTCGCGAGGCTCACCAGGATCGCGTCGGACGGCAGCAGACCGGACCACTCCGACAGGTTGGTCCGCAGCGTCTGGCTCGGCACCGCGAGGACCACGGCCTGCGCGCCGTCGAGGGCTTCGGCCGGATCCGCCGTCGCGGTGATCCGCTCCGGCAAGTCGATACCGGGTAAATAGGACGAATTGAGATGCCGCTCCCGGATCTCTTCCGCGACCTCGGGCCGCCGCGCCCAGATGGTCACATCCCGTCCCGCGTCGCCGAGCACCTTCGCGAACGCCGTGCCCCACGATCCGGCGCCGAGCACGGTCACCCGCTGGACCGGGGCCATCAGGCGTCGTCCTCCGGCTTCTTCGCGGGCGGTTCCTCCTGGCGGATCTCCGCGAGCAGGGCGGTGATCTCGGTCATCATCAGGTCGGTGACCTCGCGCAGCTTGGAGGCGCTGCGGGTGGAACCGTTCTTGTACGGCGAAAGATCCAACGGCTCGCCGACCAGGTGCGTGATCGTCTTGCGCGGGAACGGCCTGAACTTCTTCGTGTAGCCGTCGAAGATGTGGTTCGTGCCCCAGCGCGCGATCGGGATCACCGGCACGTCGGTCTCCAGTGCGAGCCGCGCGGCCCCGGTGAACGGCTTCTTCGGCCAGCCGTCCGGATCCTTGGTGATCGTCCCCTCCGGATAGATCACCACGACCTTGCCGTCACGCAACGCCTGGTGGGCGGCCTTGAGGCTGTCGCCGGCGGCGGCCGAACCGCGGGAGACCGGGATCTGGCCCGCGCCCACGAAGATCTTGCCGAAGACGGGTGTCCTGGTCAGGCTCTCCTTGCCGAGGAAACGGGGCACCCGCCGCTGGCGGTGCACGAACACCGCGTCCACCGCCGGATCCATGTGGGACACGTGGTTGAGCAGGAGCAGCGCGCCGCCTTCGCGGGGGATCCGCCCGGCGTTGCGGTAGACCCGCTTGCCGATGGCCGTCGCCGGGTAGAACAGTGCGGCGGCGATGCCCACCCAGATGCCGCCCTTCTCACGCCGGGCCAATTCGTCCTCCTCGAAGTCACACGTGTCGTCCCAGGCCACTGATCCTGCCGCGCGCACGCGAGCGCGGTCCAGGGAGGGTCGGGTAAGAAGAGAGATGTGGACAGTTCAGGCAGTGCGGGCGTCGACCTGATCGTGCCGATGAAACGCCCCGCCGAGGGCAAGTCGCGGCTTCGTGGCGCGGTCGTGCCCGGACGGCACGCCGAGCTGGTGCTGGCGCTGGCCTTCGACACGCTGGCCGCGGCGACCTCGGCGGACGGCGTCCGCCGGGTGCTGGTGGTCGCCGCCGACCCGGCGTCGGTGGCGGAGCTGGCCGAACTGGGCGTCGAAATCGTCACCGAGCCGTCACGCGGCGGGTTGAACGCGGCCCTGCGTCACGGCGAAGAGCTGCTGCGCCGGGACACGCCGGCCGGTCTCGTCGGCGCCCTGCAGGCCGACCTGCCCGCGCTGCGCACCGAAGACCTCACCGCCGCCCTCGCCGAGGCCGCCGGGCGACGGGCGTTCGTCGCGGACCGGCAGGGAACGGGGACGACCCTGTTGCTCGCGGGAGCGGGCCGTCGCCTGGAACCCCGGTTCGGCGAGGGTTCCGCGCGGGCGCACACCGCCTCCGGTGCGACCCCGCTCACGATCGCCGCGGAATCGCTCCGCGCCGACGTCGACACCGCGGATGATCTCGCTCACGTTCGCACCCTGGGTGCCGGAAAGCGCACTTCAACGCTGTTGGGGACACCCTGCGTGGCGATGTGACGAGAGTTCACCCCGGCGTCCCGCGCGCGGCGCACATAATCGCGCCGAGTGGTGAACAATGAAGTCCGTGAGCACAAATGACGGCGGCACCCCGAACTCGGCAAGGAAGCGGAAGACCTCCGCCGCGAAACCGGAACCGGACCACGGCACGGCGAAACCCGTCCGGGCGAGGAAGACCTCTCCCGCGGTGAAGACCGCCCGTCCGTCCCCGCGCGCGACGCGCGGCGGTTCGGCGAGCCGTCCAGCACAGGAGTTCCGCGCGCTGCCCGCCGCGCCTCCCGCGGTGACGTCGGCGCCCACCGCCGTCGAAACCCTGCCCGACGACCGGTACTTCAACCGTGAGCTGTCATGGCAGGACTTCAACGCGCGCGTGCTCGCGCTGGCCGAGGACGAGTCGCAGCCACTGCTGGAGCGGGCCAAGTTCCTGGCGATCTTCGCGTCCAATTTGGACGAGTTCTACATGGTGCGGGTCGCCGGGCTCAAACGCCGCGACGAGACCGGCCTCCCGGTGCGCAGCGCGGACGGGCTCACCCCGCGCGAGCAGCTGGCCTACATCGCCAAACGCAACCAGGACCTGGTCGAGCGGCACACCAACGCCTTCGAACTGCACCTGCGACCGCAGCTGGCCGACGAGGACATCCTCATCGTCGGCTGGAACGACCTCACCGGCGCCGACCAGCTCCGGCTGTCGAACTACTTCAGCGAGCAGATCTTCCCGGTGCTCACACCGCTGGCAGTGGATCCGGCACACCCGTTCCCCTACATCTCCGGTCTTTCGCTCAACCTGGCCATCACCGTCCGGGACCCCGAAGCGGGCACGGAGCGGTTCGCGCGCGTCAAGGTGCCGAGCAACGTGCCGCGCCTGATGCGGATCGAGCAGCAGCCGCGGGAGAGCCACACCGCGACGTTCCTTCCGTTGGAGGAGTTGATCGCCGCCCACCTCGGCGAGCTGTTCACCGGGATGGAGGTCACCGAGCACCACGCGTTCCGGGTCACCCGCAACGCGGACTTCGAAGTCGAAGAGGACCGGGACGAAGACCTTCTCCAGGCGCTGGAACGGGAACTGGCGCAGCGCCGGTTCGGCCCGCCGGTGCGGCTGGAGGTGGCGCAGGACATGAGCGAGCACATGCTCGAACTGCTGCTGCGCGAACTGGAGGTCGACCCGCGCGACGTCGTCGAGGTCCCCGGCCTGCTGGATCTGACCTGCCTGCACCAGTTGTCCGGTGTCGACCGGAAGGAACTCAAGGACCGCCCTTTCGTTCCCGCCACGCATCCGGCGTTCGGTGAGCGCGAGACGCCGAAGTCGGTGTTCGCGACGCTGCGCGAGGGCGACGTCCTCGTGCACCACCCGTACGACTCGTTCTCCACCAGCGTCCAGCGGTTCATCGAACAGGCCGCCGCGGACGACAAGGTGCTGGCGATCAAGCAGACGCTGTACCGCACCTCCGGCGACTCCCCGATCGTCGACGCGCTGATCGACGCCGCCGAGGCGGGCAAGCAGGTCGTCGCGCTGGTCGAGATCAAGGCACGGTTCGACGAACAGGCCAACATCACCTGGGCCCGCACCCTGGAACGCGCCGGCGTGCACGTGGTCTACGGGCTCGTCGGGCTCAAAACGCACTGCAAGGTGTCGATGGTGGTGCGCCAGGAGGGTTCGACCATCCGCCGCTACTGCCACATCGGCACCGGCAACTACAACCCGAAGACCGCGCGCCTGTACGAGGACCTCGGCATCCTGACCGCCGACCCGACGATCGGCGCGGATCTGACGGATCTGTTCAACGTGCTCACCGGGTACTCCCGTCAGGACACCTACCGCAACATCCTCACGTCGCCGCACGGGATCCGCCGCGGCATCGTGCGCGCGATCGGCGAGGAGATCGAACTCGCCCGCGCCGGCCAGACCGCCGGGATCCGGATCAAATGCAACTCGCTCGTCGACGAGCAGGTGATCGACGCGCTGTACCACGCCTCGCAGGCGGGAGTGCCGGTCGACATCGTGGTGCGCGGGATCTGCTCGCTGAAACCGGGTGTGGAGGGACTGAGCGAGAACATCCACGTGCGGTCCATCCTCGGCCGTTTCCTGGAGCACTCGCGCGTCTTCACCTTCCGCGCGGGCGGCACCCGGTGGATCGGCAGCGCGGACATGATGCACCGCAACCTGGACCGCCGGATCGAGGCGCTGGTGCGGGTCAAGGATCCGAAGCTGACGGCGCAGCTGGACTACATCTTCGAATCCGCACTGCATCCGTCGACCCGGTGCTGGGTGCTGAACTCGACCGGCGAGTGGACCCCGTTCCCGGCTTCCGGCGACGACGTCCGCGACCACCAGGTCGAGCTGGCGAAGCGGCACGGGGCCGCGGGATGAGCGGGACCATCCGGGCGGCGGGAGCCGTTCTCTGGCGTCGTGACGGAGACCGGGTCGAGGTCGCGCTGGTCCACCGGCCGCGCTACGACGATTGGTCGCTGCCGAAGGGAAAGCTGGATCCGGGCGAGACCCTCGCGCGGGCGGCGGTCCGGGAGATCGAAGAGGAGACCGGATTCGAGGCCGTGCTCGGCCGGTATCTGGTCCGGACCGAATACACCGTGGCTGGACTGCCGAAGACCGTCGACTACTTCTCCGCGCACGCGGTTTCCGGCGCCTTCGCGCCGAACGAGGAAGTCGACGAGCTGCGCTGGCTCGACCCGGAAACGGCGGAGAAACTGCTGACGCGGACGGAGGACGTGCGGGTGCTGCGCGAGTTCTCCGCGCTGCCGCCCGAACTCACCACGGTGATCCTGGTGCGGCACGCCAAAGCGGGTAAACGCGACGAGTGGAACGGCGACGACGACCTGCGGCCGCTGTCGGACGCGGGTCAGCGTCAGGCCGAAGCACTGCGTTCGCTGCTGCGGCACTACGCGCCCGGCAGGGTGCTCTCGGCGCCGCGGCTTCGTTGCGTCCAGACGGTGAACGGGCTCGCCGAGGATCTCGGCGTCGAGATCCGGCACGAGCCACTGCTGTCGGAAGAGGGCTACTGGCCGGACCCGGTGCTCGGCGTGGCCCGGCTGCTGGCCATCGCCGGAGACGGCGGGACACCGGTGATCTCCAGCCAGGGTGGGGTGATCCCGGACGTCGTCAGCGCGCTGGCCGACCGCGACGGTGTCGACCTGCCCGCCGCCCGCGGCGGCGTGGTGCCGTCGAAGAAGGGTTCGTTCTGGGTGCTGTCCTTCCGGCCCCCGACCGAAGAGAACGGGCCGGTGCTGGTGGCCGCGGACTATTTCGCGTCGCCTTTGCCCACCCCGGCTCCCGCACATCCCTGACGCTCCGCCTGCGCTTGTTCCCCGAACTCGCGTGTCTGGAGACGGAACTCGCGTGTCTGGAGCCGTATCACGCGTGCTTGAAGCCGTAACTCACGAGTTACGGCTTCAAGCACGCGAGTTACGTCTTTGAGCACGCGAGTTACGTCTTTGAGCACGCGAGTTCGGAGTCTGGACACGGGAAAAGTCGTGCGGCACTCCCCCACGTGGGTGACGTGAGCTACTCCGGCAGTGTTCGTACCGTCGCTCCACTGTGGAGGGCGGCGCCGGGAAAGCGCGGCGATGCGTCCATCGGGGTGACCGTCGAAGCGGATTCTTTTCCGCGACTTCGCCCACCGGCACAAGAATCGCGGCACATCCGGCCCTGAGCCGCCGCGGATCCCTTCCGGGACCGTGATCCCCCGGACATCGCGCGCGGGCGCGTCGGGCGAAACCAGGCGGCCGCACGGCGGACGGCCGAAAAATGCGGCAGGGCCCCGCGCGATGCGCGGGGCCCTGCCGTTGGCTCTCTCGTGAAGAGGGAGCTTACTTCTTCTTCGCCGCGGCCGAAGTCCGCTTGGCCGGAGCCTTCTTCGCGGGGGCCTTGGCAGCCGTCGCCTTGGCGGCCGGCTTCGCGGCGGCCTTGGTGGCGGTCGCCTTCTTGGCCGTGGTGGCGCGAGTCGTGGCCTTGGCCGCGGTCTTCGGCGCCGCCTTGGCAGCGGTCGTCTTGGCGGCGGCCTTGGTCGCGGTCGCCTTGGCGGCCGGCTTCGCAGCCGTACGCGTCGTGGCGGCGGCGGCGCGGGTCCGCGTGGTGGTGGAACGCGTCGCGGCCGGGCGGCTGGCGGCCGTCCGGGTCGTCGTCGCGCGGGTGGTGGTGGCGGCGCGAGTGGTGGTGCCGGCGGTCGCGCGCTTCACAGCGGTGGCCTTCGGCAGCTTCTTCGAACCACTGATGACGTCCTTGAAGGTCGTGCCGGCGCGGAAAGCGGGCACGTTGGTCTTCTTGACGCGAACGGTCTCACCGGTGCGCGGGTTCCGCGCGGTGCGGGCGGCGCGGGCGCGCTTCTCGAACACACCGAAGCCGGTGATGTTCACCTTCTCGCCCTTGTTGACCGTCCGGATGATGATGTCGACAAGGCCATCGACGGCCTCCGACGCGACCTTCTTGTCGCCCAGGCGCTCCGACAGCGCCTCGATCAGCTGGGCCTTGTTGGCCATTCCAGTCCTCCAAGAAGAACTACTTGTACACGGCCCCGTCGGCCGACTTAGCGCACACGGTATTACCAATGCAGCACAAATTCCAAACGACGCGCGGAAATTTCCCTTGTCTCGGGGGCTGTTCCGCCTCCCGAGGGACCCCTTCAGGGCCTCTCGAGGTGCCGTTCGGTGTGGTTTCGGGGCTGTGTCGAGTACCCCCGGCCGGGGTGCGGATTCCCTGCTCAGCAAGGGAATCCGCCCCCTTTGACCGGCCCTAGGAGTGGGCGGCCGGGAGGGTCACCGGCTTCCAGGAGGGGCGCTGGGTCTCGAAAGTGTCGATCTCCTCCGCGTGGCGGAGTGTCAGGGCGATGTCGTCGAGCCCTTCGAGGAGCCGCCAGCGGGTGTAGTCGTCGATCTGGAAGGGCGCGGTGAAGTCCTTGGCTCGTACCGTCTTCGACTCGAGGTCCACCGTGACCTCCGTCCCCGGCTCGTTTTCGAGCAGCTTCCAGAGCAGTTCGACGTCCGCCTGCTCGACCTGAGCGGCGACGAGACCCTGCTTGCCGGAGTTGCCGCGGAAGATGTCCGCGAACCGGGAGGAGATCACGACCCGGAAGCCGTAGTCCATCAAGGCCCAGACGGCGTGCTCGCGGGAGGAACCGGTGCCGAAGTCCGGGCCCGCGACCAGGACCGACCCGCTTTTGAAGGGCTCCTGGTTGAGGATGAACGACTCCTCGGAGCGCCAGGCGGCGAAGAGCCCGTCCTCGAAGCCGGTGCGGCTCACGCGCTTGAGGTAGACCGCCGGGATGATCTGGTCAGTGTCCACGTTGGACCTGCGCAGCGGGACCCCGACGCCGGTGTGGTGGGTGAACGCGTCCATGTTGGGAACTCCTTCGCGGATGTCAGCGATGTCAGCGGGCGACGGCGGGCTGCAGGTCTTCGGGGCTGGACAGGGTTCCCCGCACGGCCGTGGCGGCCGCCACGAGCGGTGAGACCAGATGCGTCCGGCCGCCCTTGCCCTGCCTGCCTTCGAAGTTGCGGTTCGAGGTCGACGCGCTCCGCTCGCCCGGCTTCAGCTGGTCCGGGTTCATGCCGAGGCACATCGAACAGCCCGCCTGACGCCATTCCGCGCCCGCTTCGGTGAAGATCCGGTCCAGCCCTTCGGCTTCCGCCGCCTGGCGGACCCGCATCGAGCCGGGGACGACGAGCATCCGGACCGAATCGGCGACCTTGTGCCCGCGCAGGACGTCCGCGGCGGCCCTCAGATCCTCGATACGGCCGTTCGTGCACGAGCCGAGGAAGACGGTGTCCACCGCGATCTCCCGCAGCGGCGTGCCCGGCTTCAGGTCCATATAGGACAGGGCCTTCTCAGCGGCGATGCGCTCGTTCTCGTCACCGATCCGCTCCGGGTCGGGCACCTCGGCGCCCAGCGGGAGCCCCTGGCCCGGGTTCGTGCCCCAGGTCACGAAAGGCGTGAGCTCGTCGGCGTTCAGGTGCACCTCGGCGTCGAAGACGGCGTCGTCGTCGGTGCGGAGTTCGCGCCAGTTTTCGACAGCCGCGTCCCAATCCGCGCCCCGCGGCGCGTGCGGACGGCCCTTCAGGTACGCGAACGTCGTCTCGTCCGGCGCGATGAGCCCGGCGCGCGCGCCGGCTTCGATGGACATGTTGCACACCGTCATGCGGGCTTCCATCGACAGCTTTTCGATGGCCTCGCCGCGGTACTCGAGGACGTAACCCTGCCCGCCGCCGGTGCCGATCTTCGCGATCACCGCGAGGATGACGTCCTTCGCGGTGACGCCGGGGCGCAGGGCGCCGTCGACCGTGATCGCCATCGTCTTGAATGGACGGAGCGGCAGGGTCTGGGTCGCCATCACGTGTTCGACCTCGGAGGTGCCGATCCCGAAGGCCATCGCGCCGAAGGCACCGTGCGTCGAGGTGTGACTGTCACCGCACACCACGGTCATTCCCGGCTGGGTCAGGCCCAGCTGCGGGCCGATGACGTGCACGATGCCCTGTTCGTCGTCGCCCATCGGGTGCAGCCGGACGCCGAACTCCTCGCAGTTGGCGCGAAGGGTGTCGACCTGGGTGCGGGACACGGGATCCGCGATCGGCAACTCGATGTCGATCGTCGGGACGTTGTGGTCCTCGGTCGCGATGGTGAGATCGGGGCGGCGCAGTTTCCGGCCTGCCAGACGGAGTCCGTCGAACGCCTGCGGGCTGGTGACCTCGTGCAGCAGGTGCAGATCGATGTAGAGCAGGTCAGGCTCGGCCCCCTCGCCGCGCCGCACCAGGTGCGACTCCCACACTTTCTCGGCCAGTGTCCGGGGCATTTTCCGGCTCCTCACATGCGGTGAAATCGGTACTTCCCACCATCTGGACATCTCAAACTTCGGGAAGATAGTATCGGCTTGTGGGACAGCATAGCGGTATCGGAGTACTCGACAAGGCCGTGGCCGTGCTTCAGGCCGTGGCCGAAGATCCTTGTGGCCTGGCGGAACTGTGCACGCGGACCGGTCTGCCGCGCGCGACGGCGCACCGGCTCGCGGTCGGCCTCGAAGTGCATCGCCTGTTGCGCCGCGGCCCCGACGGCCGCTGGCGGCCGGGTACCGCACTCGCGGAACTGGCGGGCGGTTCGACCGACCCGCTGCTCGACGCGGCGAGTTCGGTGCTGCCGAAATTGCGCGACATCACCGGCGAAAGCGTTCAGCTGTACCGCCGCGACGGCGTCCAGCGCGTCTGCGTCTCGACCGCGGAACCGCCGAGCGGGCTCCGTGACACGGTGCCGATCGGTTCACGGCTGCCGATGACCGCGGGCTCCGGCGCGAAGGTGCTCGCCGCGTGGTCGGATCCGCACACGCAGCGGACGATCCTCACCGAGGCGGTGTACGGAGAGCGCACACTGCTCGAAGTCCGCCGCCGCGGCTGGGCCCAGAGCGTGGCGGAACGGGAACCCGGTGTGGCGAGTGTCTCGGCGCCGGTACGGGATTCGACGGGCACCGTCGTCGCCGCGGTGTCGGTTTCCGGGCCCATCGAACGCATAGGGCGTAAACCGGGGGCGCGCTGGGCCGCGGACCTGCTCGCCGCCGCGGACGCGCTCCAGGAGCGCCTCTGAGCCCGACACGCGGCGCCGGGCGAGCCGTCCGTGTCGCGAAAGCCACTTTCGGGACGCCAGACGTCGCGAAAGTGGCTTTCGCGACACGCCTTGGACTCGGTTTCGCCCGGGGACCGCAGGCGAACACCGGGAAGGCACAAGTCCTGCCTCAAGACGAGTGAAGGCCCCCTGCGGCGCAGGGGGCCTTCACCGTTTCCGTCCTGAATGGACCGGCGGGCTCAGAACTCGTCGGCCTCGGTCAGCTCGTGTTCGAGGGCGTCGGCACGCGCGACGAGGGACTTCAGCGGGTGTTCGAACTCGTTGACCAGGTTCAGGTCGACCAGCGGGACCGTGTGCTTGAGCAGTGCGACACCGTCCACCACCGCCGCGCCGCCGACCGAGTCGCCGCCCGCCAGCTCGAGCAGGCGCCGCAGATCGATCTTGTCGGCCCAGCCGACCGGAGACGAGATCTCCACCCACTCCGCGCCGTCGTGTTCGGGCAAGTGGTGCAAGGACACCTGCTGGCCGCGGCCGTCGCCGGTGTCGACCCGGAACCGGAGCCAGCCGTCCCGCTCTTCGAGCACCTCGTACCGGCCCCGGACGAAATTGATCACGCCTGCCCAGATGGACACCCTCGTCACCTCTCGGTTTCGCCGCCTCGTGCGCTGTCGAGCATGGCACATCCGGGGCAAAGGAGTGTCGATGGTCTCGTTGAGCCGAGGTGCGGGGGCCGACTCACTGCCAGGTGTCGTCCTCCAGCAGTTGCAGCGATCCCGTGTCCGACTCGGCCGCCCGCCGGTGGCCAGGGATCGTGAAGCCGTTCCCGTCACCGTCGACGGACCGGCCCCGCAGTGCGGCCACCACACCGTCGGCTCCCGAAGCGGGCCTTGGCGCGTCTTCGGAACGCTCCTGCGGGTGCTCGGCCGCTCCCGGTCGCACCGTTCCGGCCGTCCCCGCGGCGTGCTGCGGCATCCCCGGCGGCATCATCCCGCCTGCGGCGCCCTTCGCCGAACCGATCGTGCCGCCCGGCGGGATCTCCGCAATCGAACCGAGGGCGCGCTTTCCCGAGCCTGCCCGCGATGCCGCCGGAACCCCGCCGAGTCCACCGGCGGCGCCGAGCGTTCCCAGCGGCATGGGCGGCAGCGACCCGAGGCCGCCCGACGGCAGGCCGCCGCCGGACAGGCCGCTCAGCGGGCCGCCGGAAAGGTTGCCGGACGCCATGGTGTTCGGCGCCAGCCCGGCCAGCGTCGGCCCGTTCCCGGCGGACGAGGCGAGGCCGGACGCGGACGGCGCTTCAGACCCGTTCCAGCCGTCGAGAAGGCCGGACGAGTCCGGCAGCTTCCCGCCCGCCCCGCCACCGAGGGATTCGCTCAGGCTCTGCACCTCGGTGAGCAGGTTCACCGCCGCGTCGGCCGTTTTCACCGCGTCCGCGGCGGAACCGGTGACCTGGGGGAAACCTGGCAGGAGATCGGCCGGATTCGCGATCCCGGCGGCGGCGCACATCGACAGCATCGTCGTGTCGAAGCGAGTACCCAATCCGCTCAGGAAGACGCCCGCCTGCTGCTGAACCCCGAACGCTCCCGGGAAGTTGAGACTGAGCAACATGGCCTCGTACTCGGCGGCCATCCCGAGCACGATCCCCTGTGCCTCCGGCAGGGCGGCCGCCAGCGAGGCCAGTTTCTCCGACACCTGGGAGTCGTCGATCCGCTGACCCCACATCGTCAGGTCGGCCAGTGACAACTTGGTCTTCTCCTCGAACGCCCGGCCCGCGTCGTCGGTCCAGTCCGGGGCGAGGTCGTTGGCGCGGGTCTGCAACTCGACCTTGGCCTCTTCGACCCAGACGCGCGCCTCCTTCCACATCGTCGACTTCTGCATGAGGACCGGGACACAGGCCTGCGTCTGTGTGATGCACCCGACCATGACTTCCATCGGAAGTACGCCATACGGGAACAAGAAAGGCTCCTTAGGTCGTCTGCGGCGAGCCGTCGCCCGCGGCCGTCTGGGTGGGATCCGTCGTGCCGGACTGCGAGCCCGCGGCCCCGGACACCTGCTTCGCGACGCCGACCACCTTCTGGCCGAGCTTGACCCCGGACGTGGCCAGGTCGAGCGCGCTGGTGATGTCGGCGAGGGAATAGGTCGCGGCCGCTTGCTTGACCTTCGCGCCGTAAGTGACCATGTCCGCGGTGACAACGCCCAAATAGGCGTTGATCTCGGCGGTGACGGCCGTGTCCAGCACCGACAAGAGCGCGCTTTCGACCATCCCGGACAGATTCGCCGGTGTCGCGAGGCCCGCGGTCACCGAGGCCGGTATCGGTGGTGCCTTGAGTTGCTGGGAATAAGCGAACATCGAACTGGTGTCGCCGTCTACGACGTCGGACATGAGCCCCTCCTCCTAGTATCCGGTGCGGTATTTCGGTTGATCGGTGGCCGGGTCGAGTTGCCACAGGTCTTCGTCGAGCACGTGCACGACGTCGTTTTCGACGGCCGGGCGCTGCCGGGTGCCCGGCGGGCGCGGCGCCGTTCCCGCCCTGCCTCGCAGTGCCACGCCCGGTTCGCCCTCGGGTTTGCGCGAACGGACCGCGTTGACGTGTTCGGCGGCTCCCGGCCTGATGTCGCCGCCGCCGCCCGCTCGCCCGCCCGCGCCGTTCTGCGGATACATCGGCATCATCCCCGGGCTTCCGCCGAGGCCCGCCGTTCCGCCCGCCGACCCCACCGCGGCGGAGGTTCCCGGCACCGCGGCCCCGAATCCCGCGACGCCGGCCGCCGGGGAAGCGGTGCCGGGCATCGGCGAAACGCCGCCACCCGAGCCGATTCCGCCCGCCCCCAGGCCAGCGCCGATTCCGCCGCCACCGTCGCCGAGGCCCGCGAGGGTCGGCAGGCCCAGCGGATTGTCCGGGGACGAGAGGCCGCTCAGCGACGGAGACTCGCCGGGCTTCCAGCCTTCCAACGGGTTCGGCACGGTCGCCGGATCCGGCACGTCCACCGATCCGGCCCCGCCCGCGCCGAGCAACTGTTCGGCGACCTTGCTCCCGAGGTCGACCGCCTTGCTCGCGACGTCGAGCCCCGACGAGGCCAGATCCAGCTGTTCCTGGAGCGTGAGCGGCTTCTGTTCTTCGGGGGTCTCCGGAGTGTCTGCGGGATTCGGTTCTTGGGTCTCACCGGGGTTCGCCGCTCCCGGGTCGCCTCCGGTGCTGCTCGGGTCCCCGCCTCCCCCGGGGTCGGTCGCCGGTGAATCGGATTTCACCGTTGGGACGACGTCGCTGCGCGGGCCGGTCCACTGCAGTCCCCTGGCGTCGGGCAGCGCGTTGTCCGAGACATCCCGGTAGTGGCGCGCGAGGTTGTCGAGCGCCATGCCCGCCTTCACCCGGTAGTCGTCCTCGACCGCCTTCCTGTCCTCGGCCTGGACGCCCGGCCTGTTGTCGAACAGGGCGTGATAGTCGCGGTACAGGGTGTCCACATAGTCGAACGTCCTCTGGATGTCACCGGCCAGCTCGCGAAGCCGTTCGGCCACATTGGACATCGTGATTCCGTGCGAAGGGCGGCTCAGCGGCGAGTGGACGGTACTCGGCAGCATCGGGAGGATGATCCCGTTGTCCACCGGGATCGGCGCGTCCGCCGTCTGCACCCAGGAACGCAGGGTGTCGATGTCCTGCTTGGCCACGGCACCGAAGGTGGCTCCCGCCGCGTCCGGCCAGTTCGAGACCAGGTTCTCCACCTGCTGGTGAAAGGCGACGGCCTTGTCCGCTATCCAGGTGGCCGCTTCGACCCACATGTCGGCCGCCGCGTGAAGCCTCGCGACATGCGGGAGTTCGGCCGTGATCTTGTCGTGCTGCTCCTTGAGTCCGTACAGGCTGTACCCGAATTGGGACTCCCAAACTCCGCCCATGGCCGCCCTACTTCGTCTGCGGGGCGCCGGACACCCCGGGAGGAGACGGCTGCGTGATGTTCGGAAGCCCGGCTCCCTTGTCGTCGCGCCATTCCTTGAGAATTCCCGCCGCGGCCGCTTCGTCCGCGTCCCGGTAGGCGATTCCGGAGCGCTGGGCGAACTTCCCGTACGCCGCGATGCCGTACCTGACGTCCTGGACGAACGTTTGCAACGCGTTCGTCGCGTAGGCGTCGGCCTGCACGAGCGGACCGCATTCGGTCAGGCCGCCGCCGCACGCGCCGTCGACGGAACGGCCCATCAGCTTCGGGACGTCCTGCACGATGTTGTGGAAACTCTGCGCGGCCTGCATCATCACCGCGACGTCGCCGTCGACGGAATCACCGGATCCCATTGTCCCGCTCCTCATTTTTTCGGTCTGGTGAAGGCAACCACGCCGGCGGCGTGGCGGGCGGGCCGCGACAGGAAGCGGCCACGGGTCATTCCTTCGGTGGCAACCAGGCGACCTGGGTCAGGCTCTTGGTCCCGCGCCGGTCGACGAGCCAGCCACGGCCGGGTGGGAGCACCTGAGGCCGCATTCCGCCGAGCAGCGGCCCCTCGTCCCGGTCACCCGACATCATCAGGCCGGACGCGCCGACGTCGCGCAGCCTGGCGAGGAACGGCTCGCCGAGGCCGAGACCCGCGCCACCGCTGCGGCGGGCCAGCACGACGTGCAGGCCGATGTCCGAAGCCTGTGCGATCAACGGGAAGAGCGCGAACAGCGGATGGTCCTTGTGCGTCGCCACCAGGTCGTAGTCGTCGACGAGCACGAAGATCTCCGGACCGGTCCACCAGCTGCGGTTCCGCAGCTGGTCGGTGGTGACGTCCGGGCCCGGCAGCCGGGCGGTGAGCCGCTCGGCCACCTGTGCCAGCAACTCGGAACTGTGGGAATCGTTGACACCCATGCCGATCAGGTACTCGCCGTCGACCTCACCGAGCAGTCCCCTGCGGTGGTCGACGAGGACGATCTGTGCCTCTTCCGGCGTGTACGCCTGGCAGATCCGCCTGGCGAGCACCCGGAGGAAGTTGGTCTTGCCGCTGCGGATGTCCGCCAGGACCAGGAAATGCGGGTCGTCGGCGAAGTCGAGGCGCAACGGGCTGAGGTCCCGCTCGTGGATGCCGACGGCGAAGCCGGCGTCCGATCCGGACAGTTCGTCGGTCGCGGGGAGTTCCAGGTAGGGCAGGACCGGCGGCAGCAGCCGGACCGAGGGAGCGGGCGCTCCCGGCCATGCCTTCTTGACCGCGTCCACCAGCGTCGCCACCCCGGCCGCCAGATCCTCGGTGCCGGACACGCCGTCCACCCTCGGCAGCGAGACGAGCATCTGGTGCCCGCTCATCGCGACGCCTCGTCCCGGCGAATCGGGCGGCACACTCATCGCGGCCCGCCGGTCGATCACCGAATCGATCGGGTCGCCGATCTTCAGCTCCAGCGTGCTGACGAAGAGATCCCGGACGTTCATCCGCAGATCGAAGGCACGGGTGGCACCGGCGATGACGTGGACACCGAAGGCGAGGCCACGCACGATGATGTCGTTGACCGTCTCCTCGAGGTCCATGAAGTCGTTGCGCAGCGTCAGCCAGCCGTCGATGACGAGGAACACGTCACCGTGGAGGTCTTCGGCGAAGCCACCCTCGGCCCGGAGCTTGCGATAGGTGGCCATCCCGTCGATCTGATGCTGGGCGAACAGCCGTTCCCGTTGCGCGAGCAGCGTCGCCACTTCGGCGATGGTGCGCCGGACCGCGCCCGTGTCGAGACGGCCGGAGACACCGCCGACATGCGGCAGGCCGGCGACGGAGCCGAGTGCGCCACCGCCGAAATCGAGGCAGTAGAAGGTCGTTTCCCGCGGCGTGTGCGTGAGCGCGACGCTGGTGATGATCGTGCGCAGCGTGGTGCTCTTGCCCGAACGCGGCCCCCCGAGCACCAGGACATGCCCGGCGCCACCGGACAGATCCAGCATCAGCGGGTCGCGTCGTTGCTCGTACGGCCGGTCGACGATGCCGAGCACCGGACGCAGCGCGCCCGCCGCCTCCGCCGAATTCGGGGTCACCCCGCGCTGCGGATGGATGACCAGCGAGGGCAGCAACTGGTCCAGGGTCGGCGAGTCGCCCAACGGCGGCAGCCACACCTGATGCGCGGCTCCCCGTCCTTCCAACCGGTCGACCAGGATGTCCAGCAGGGTCTCGCCGGCGCTCAGGTCCGGATCGTCGTTTCCGGTGGGCTCCTCCAGCGGATCGTCGAGTTCCGGGGCGAGGTACGCGGTGGTGTACTCGTGCAGCGCGAACGCCTCGGCGGACGCCGACGCCGAGCCCGCCCCCGTGGCGCGCTGGTACACGCCGGACACGTAGGCGGACCGGAAGCGGTCCATCGGTTCGGTGCCGACCTTGAGAAAGCCGTGCCCCGGCGCCCTCGGCAGTTTGAACGCGTCCGGCACCCCGAGCACCGCGCGACTGTCCATATCGGAGAAGGTGCGCAGCCCGATCCGATACGACAGGTGGGCTTCGAGACCGCGCAGCCTGCCTTCGTCCAACCGCTGGGAGGCGAGCAGCAGATGCACGCCGAGCGACCGGCCGACCCGTCCGATTTGGACGAACATGTCGATGAAGTCGGGCTTGGCGGAGAGCAGTTCGGAGAACTCGTCGCAGATCACCAGGAGCGTCGGCACCTCCGGGAGCGGCGCACCCGCGGCCCTCGCCTTCTCGTAGTCGCGCAAGGAGGAAAAGTTCCCGGCCGCGCGAAGCAGTTCCTGACGGCGGATCAACTCACCGTTGATCGCGTCGGCCATCCGGTCGACCAGGTGCAGCTCGTCGGCGAGGTTCGTGATCACGGCACTGGTGTGCGGGAGCTTGTCCAGCCTGCTGAAGGTGGCGCCACCCTTGAAGTCGACCAAGGCGAAGTTCAGCGAGTTCGGCGGATGGGTGACCGCCAGTGCCAGCACGAGTGTGCGCAGCAGCTCCGACTTGCCCGAGCCGGTCGCGCCGATCAGCAGGCCGTGCGGGCCCATCCCGTCCTGAGCGGATTCCTTCAGGTCGATCTCGATCGGGGTCCCGTCCTCCTTGATCCCCAGCTTGATCCGGAGTCGGTCGCGATTGGGGCGGGGAACCCAGGTGTCATCGGGATGGAAGTCGTAAGGGTCACCCAGTTCCAGCAGTTCGGCGAGACCGAGTTCACCGCTCATCGGCGCTTCCCCAGGCAGGCCCGAGGTCAGCCGCAACGGCGCCAGCTGCCTGGCGAGGCCTTCGGCGGCCACCGCGCCGAGCCGGTCGGCCCGGCCGAGTGAGACCGCGCCGTCGACGGTCTCACTGAGCAGATCGCCGTCCGCGGCGACGTCGAGCAGCACGGTGGTCCGGTCGAAAGCCCTTGGCGGCGCGGTGCTCAGGTCCACCACGGTCACCCCTTCGACACCGCCACCGGTCATCAAATGGTCCGAACCGGCGACCGCACCGCCGTCCAAGACCACCACCAGATGCGGGCCGGGCAGGCGCGTCGCCGCCTCCGGGTCGAACCTCGGCCGTTTGGTGAGCTCCTCTTCGAGCATCGACTCCAGCGCGGGAATCGTCGTCGCGACCAGGCGCAGCGGGCCGAGTGCGTCGGTGCGCTCCGGGTGCAGCACGTGCGGAAGCCACTTGACCCATTCCCAGTCGGCGCGGCGATCTTCGCCGACGCAGACCGCGACGCGCAGATCGTCCGGGGACTGCATGACGGCCAGCTGCGCCAGCAGCGCGCGCACCATGCCCAGTACGGCGTCGCGATCGCCGCGCGCGTGGATCCGGCTGAACCCGTTGACCGCGATGGCGATCGGCAGCCGGTCGATCGTGGCGTAGGTCGTGACGAACCGGCGCAACGCCAAGGCGGACAGCGGTTCGAGCTCTTCGAGCGGCTTCGTGTCCGGGGCGACCACGGTGAGCGCGGGACGCTGCCGCCCGCGGGCGATGCGGGCGACGGCGAAGTCGGGGTCTTCCTTGCGCCGTTCCCAGAGCCGGTAACTGACGGCAAGCGACCACAACGAGGCGGGATCCGGATGCAGGTACTCCATCGCCGCACGCTGTTTGCGGGCCGATCGGCGCAGCCGCAACCGATGCTGGGAAAGGTGGCGCAGGTACTTCCGCCTGGCGTGGCCCATCTCCCGTTTACTCGGGCCGCCTCCCTGCAGGAACCCCATGGCGACCATGCCGAGCATGCCGACGCCCATCAGGCCATAGACGACGAAGCGCATGGATCCGCCGATGGATCCGGAGTACATCAGCAGCATCGCCGCCATCATCGCCACCATCGGCAGCACCATGAAAATCTGCGCCCACTGCCTCGACGGCGGTGGCGGAATCTCCGGCGGCGGCTGCAGGAGCAGCTCTCCGGCGGGCATGTCCGGAGCGGGCCGGCGGGCCGGCCTCTTCACGACGACTGTCGACATACCCGAATCGTCCGCGCCCACACGGTCTCCGCGACGGCGATGGCAGGAAGATGCCGGGCGGTCGAGTGAGGGCGCCACACCGCCTACCTTCGCTGAAGAAGGACATTGATCGTCGATCCGGCGAAGGAAAGGAGAGCCCCTTGTCGCATCCAGATGTCGATCTCGATCTCGTGCGGGGTGAACGCCAGGTTTCGTTCATCACCGAGTCGGTCGGCCTGATCAACGACGGCCAGCAGCGGCTGAACGGCACCACCCAGGAGATGATCGCGCATAACAGCGGCCGGATGAACATCGCGGCCAACGACACCTTTGACCAGCTCGGGACACAGGTCACCAAGGTGGGCACCCAATACAGCGATACCGCCGACGGGATCCACTACGGTCTGCGGACTCACGAGTCCGCAGACGGGGACGCCGCGGGCGGATTCCCCTACGGAAGGTAGAAGGATGGCGTATAATCCGGACAGGGTCACCGTCCATGTGGGCCAGACTCTCGATACGGCTCAGACCACCAAGAAGACCGGCGCCGAAGCGCGCGACAACACCGATCTCCTGCACCAGCGCGCTCAGAACTTCAGTTATGAAGGCGCCCAGGGCGAATACGGCCAGGCCGTCTTGGAGAAGGACCGCTTGAACAAGGCTCTCGCCAATGAGCAGTGGGACGGTCACGACCGGACGAGCTACGCCCTGACCAACGGGACCCACTCGATGGTCAACGCGCGTGACATGTCGATCAATCACCTGCTCTGACTCCGTTCCAAGTACGTGAAGGCCCCCTTCATTGCGCTAGACGCGGTGAAGGGGGCCTTTACGTACTTGGGGCTTGGGGCGGCCCGTGACACGACACTGGCTTTCGTCTCGGCGCGCGCCGGCGCTCACCCTGAGTCTCGGTGCGCCCAATGCGGCATTGGGGACGTTCAATGCCTCCGATGCCACATTGGGCGCACCGAGACGGTCACCGTTCGCGGATCAGGAAAACCTGCTCGGGAGGTTCCACCACGCGCGGCCCGGCGGCTACCGAAGCCACCTTTCCCGGCCGCCAACGGCGCCTGTTCCCCCGCGGGACGAGGGCCGCGACCAGCCCGGCCAGTACCAGCGCGCCGATCGCGGCGACGGTCAGCCACTTCGCCGTGGTCCCGGTTTCCTCGATCCGCGCGGCCTTCTCGAGTCCCGCGAGATCCGGAGGCGGCGGCAGGTAGACGGGCATCGCCGCGGGTTTCTCCGGATCGAGACCGTCGGTCACCGCGCGGTACGGGTCGACCAGTCCGGCGCCATATGCGTCGCTGCCGAGTCCGCCTCGCGCCGGATCCGCCGTGGCCTTCAGCCGCTGGATCACCTGCGGGGCGGGCAATCCCGGCCACGCGGAGCGCACCAGAGCCGCGGTCGCGGCGACGAAGGGCGCGGCGAAACTGGTTCCGTCGACCTGTGCGTGCCCGTCCGCTCTGGTCGTGGTCAGCACCTCCGCGCCAGGCGCGACGATACCGACGTACGGGCCGATCTGAGAGGTGCCCGTCCGTGCACCCGCCCGGTCCACCGCGCCGACGCCGAGCACGCCGGGATACGCCGCCGGATAGGACGGCATTCCGGCAGGCGCGTTCTGCTGCGCGTTGCCTGCCGCGGCCACCACGACCACGTCCCTGGCCACCGCGTGCGCCACCGCCGCCCGGATGGCGGGGAAGTCGTTGAACGCCGCCAGCGACAGGTTGAGCACCCGGGCACCTTGATCGGCCGCGTACCGGATGCCCGCGGCCACCGCGTCCGGGTTGATCCGCAGCGAATCCCCCCGGTCGCTGATGTCCCGGTCGGTGATCCGTACCGGCAGGATCTCCGCGTCGGGCGCCAGGCCGTGGAAGCCGACGCCGGGCAACGGATCGGCGGCGATGATGCCCGCGACCCCGGTCCCGTGCGACACACAGTCGAACGAGCCGGGCAACCCCCCGGGCAGGTAGAAGTCACGACCGGTACGCACTTTGCCCGGCCTGCGCAACTGGGGATGGTCGGCGTCGACGCCCGAATCGACCACCGCGACCAGCACTCCCGCGCCCCGGGTTCGCGGCCAGACCCGTTGCGGGTCCAGGGTTTGCTGAGGCCAGGGAAGGGCTTGGACCCGTTCGTGAGCCGGTTCGGGATCGTGACACACCCCTGCCGGTGGAGCCGCGGACGCCGGAACGGCCCCGCCGACCAGATGTACCGCGGCCAGCGCGCCGGCCGCCGCGAGTGCCGGAAGTCGTCTCATTTCGGCAATCGTCGGGCAGGACGGGCCCGGTCTCGCCGGCGTGGCCGCAACCTGTCACGCCGTCTCGCGGTTCCCCTCGTTCCGGCGACACTCGTACCGACCGAACGAGGAGGCACGGTGGAAACCTTCGCCGACAGGAAAGCCGGATACCTGAGGACGGAACAGGGTCTGCGCGAGCAGCAACGGCGGATGGCCGAGATCCGGGCCACCGCCGAATCCGACGACGGGCTGATCGGCGCGACCGTCGGCGGCTATGGCGAATTGGTGGAACTGCGCCTCGACCCGAGGGTCTTCCGCACTCCCGATTCGACGGGTCTCGCGCGAGAGATCACGAAGACCGTCCACCGCGCGGCCGACCTCGCTCACGAGGAAGGTTTCGCCCTCGTCTCGGAACTGTTCCCGGCCGGTGCCACCGCCGCGGAAGCCGATCTCCGCCTCGGTCCCGCACTGCACGAACTGGACCGGCGGATCGCGGGAGGCGAGCGATGAGCACGGACGACGGCGTCCGCATGGACGGTGACGGTCTCGTCGACATGTACACCGATGGCACCGCCCAGCAGATGAACGCGATGTCCGCGGAAGGTGATCGTCTCCAGGAGGCCTGGAACACCATCAGGGCCACGCTGCCCGCGCCGGGGACATTCGGCCATGGCCTGATCGGCGACGCGTTCAACCGGCGGACGTCCGAAGTGGACACTTCGATCCGTACCGCCGCGGACTCCGTCCCCGTCTTCTACCGTGATCTCTCGGTCGCCGGTCAGAACCTGGTGAAGGCGTACGTGGCACGCGACGCCGAGGCCGCCAACTTCATCCTCGTCCAGCTCTCCTGACGGGTTCCGGCGAGTATGGCTGACGGCGACATCCCGGAACCGAACTGCGACCTGTGGCACGCGGTCCGCGCACTCCTGCCCGCCAACGAGGGCTGGCCCCCGGACAGCGAGGCGCTCGCGAAGGAGCAGGCCGCGCACTGGCGCAAGGCCAAGGACACTTTCGAGGCCTCCCTGAACGTCGTGGACGGTGTCGCCGGGAAGATCCACCAGCCTGGCGGGGGCGGCACCTGGCCGGACGCGGCAGGCGGCTACATGCGGAACTTCATCACGAGGACGAATGGCGACCAGGGATTCCGCCAGATCGTCGAATCGATGAAGGGCATGGCCGGCGAATACGAGTATTACGCCGCCGTCCTCGAGAGCGCCAAAACCACCATCAAGGACTACGTCGAGGATCTGAGCTGGCAATACACCGCGCTCGGCTTCGACATCCCGTCGCACGCGAGGCGGAAGAAGGCGGACTTCGCCCGGAACGTCGCCAAGAACGTCCAGCAGACCGTCAAGGACCACGCCGGATACGTCACGGATCCGTCCACCCGTCCGCAGCCCGAGGCGGTGAGCAACAACCCGCTCAGTGGGCTCTGGAAGTCCGCGATCGACCAGGGCAAGGCGTTTTTGGGCCTGTTCGGGCTCGGCAAGGACGGCGACTGGTCCGTGTTCAACGCCCAGGTCGCCTGGGGCCATCTGGAGAAGCTCCTCGGTGCTTTGGCGCTGTACTCCATCCCAGGCAACGACGTCGACCGGCGGATCGACGACATGCTGTTCGACGGCATGCTCGGGGAAACCCTGACCGAGGCGGGAAAGGCCTTCATCGACTACGACAACTGGACCGAGGAAGGCGGCTCGGCCCGTTGGCACGCCCTGGGCTACTCCGCCGGTATGGTCATCGGCCTGCTCGGTCCCACCCGCGGCGCGGGTGCCGTCCTCAAGCTGGGAGGGAAGGTCTTCAACGCGCCGAAGGTCATCAAATTCGGTGACAGCGTCGGAAAGTTCACCTTGACGCATGGGGCGCTCAAGGTCATCGACAAGCTCGGCGACACCGCCAAACCCAAGCCCGGTGTGCTGCCTCCGTCGGTCACCGCCGACGTCGCGCGTGCGATCCACGACCGTCCCGCCGAGGTTCCCACCGCCGGCTCGCGCGGCCCCGGAACTCCCGAACCGCACGGACCCGGCCCCACCAAACCACCGGCACCACAGACGCCGCATCCCGAAGCCCTGCCCGAGCCGAAACCGCCGCACGACGGGCCTCACCCGCCGCGAGAACAGCTTTCGCCGTCGTCCGGTGGTCACGGCGAACGGGTTCTCGACCAAACCCCACGAGCACCGCACGCCGAGCCGACGCCGGTGACCAAAGGCGACGGTCCCGGAAATCTCAGGCGAGATCCGGTCCCTTCCTCCGCCGAACCGCCCGCGGCCCGCCACGAGCCCTCCCCTGGTTCTCCCGAGCCGCGGCAACCGCAACCACACCAGGACACCCCCGGAGGCACGCCACCGTCGGCGGCCGCGGACCACACGCCTGCCACCAAGGCCGAAGGTCAGCACGGCCACAGCGGTCAGCCGTCGGGACACGGCGCCGAGGCCGCGCAGACCCGGGGTGCCGACGCACCGGCGAGCACACCGGGCCGGGAAGCATCCGCGGCACCGATGCACACGTCAGCGGGCGACGCGGCGAAACGAGCCGACACCCCAGCGGCGGAGCGCGGGACGCCGCCCAAGCCGTCCGCCGAAGAACTCAGGCGGCTGTACGAAAACCGCGAGCTGGCCCGGATGGAGCGGAAGTTCTACGAGGAAGCCCAGCGGGCCGCCGGTGGTGTCGTCTATCCGGACCACGTCGTCAAGGCGTGGTCACAGCACGCGGCGTTCGCCGAATCCGTCCGGGGCGGACACGGGAAACCCGGCGACGCGGGCGCCCGGCCTGACGCAGGTTTCCGTTCGAAGGAAATACTCCAAAACCGCGGCGCACACCCCGAAAGCGGCCCCCCGACCGGCGGCGACAAAAGCCTGGACGGAAACTCGGGCCGGAACAAGGAAGCGGGCGGACAAGACACCCCGAAACCCGACCGGAGCGGACACGGGTCACCCCGTGACTCGGCCACCCGGCCAGGCCACGGCCTCCGCTCGACCGAAATCTCCCACAACCGCGGGGCGCACCCCGAAAGCGAAACCGGCAGGCCGAACGGCAACGACAAGCATCCGGACCGGAACACGGAAGCAGGCAGGCACGACACTCCGGGACCGGACCGCCCCGAACCCACGCCGAAGCCGGCTCGGCGGATGTCACTCGACGAGTTCGCCAAGGAACGGTTTCCGGACGAGTACCGCAAAGCACACGAGGACGGCGGTGGCGGACCTCGGGACGACGGTTCGCCGGGCACGGGAGCCGGAAGTCCCGACCGCCCTTCGCCAGGACCTCACCCGTCCGGCTCCGGGGGTGCCGCGCAGATCGAAGCCGCACGAGGTGGCGTTCTGCTCGAAACACGTCCGCACGTCGCCGAGCCGGTCGTCGAAAAGGTCCCGCACCCGGACAGCGCTCCGGCCGCCGCCAAGGCCCGGGTCGAAGCACCGGTCCGCGAAGCCACCCGGCCCGAGCCGCGGACCGCCGAACCCATCCCGAACAAACCGATCGTCCTGCACCCGGACGGCACTCCGGAGCCATTGCGCCCGATGACGGTGACCCCGGTACCCCGGGAGGAGATACTGCCCGGGCACAGCACCGGACCGGGAAAACCGGTGGAGCCCTCACGGATGAACCCCGGCTGGGCCGAGCCGCCGCGGGTCGGCCGGGCGGAACCACCCCGCGTCGGCTGGGACGAACCGCCCCGCGTCGGCGACCCCGCATCGCCGCGTGTCGGCTGGGAAGAACCGCCGAAGATCGGCCGGCCTGCCGACCCGGCCCCGGGATCCCCCGCCCCGACACCTCCGAAGCCCGGCCCGGCGCTTCCCACCCCTCTGCGGACTCCCGGCATCGAGTCGTCACCCGAAATCCCACCTGGCCGCGAAATGGCCCCGGTCGCTCCCGCTCTCCCCGAGATTCCGGGGCTGCCGAAGGAACCGGAGATCCGGGAACTGCCAACGGATCCCGAAGTCCGGGTGGCCATCGAAGGAACCGAAATCCGCGAGCTGCCGAAGGATCCCGAGATCCGGGCGCTGCCTCGCGATCCGGAGATCACGGAGCTGCCCAAGGAGCCGGAGATTCCGGCGGATCCACTCCAGGCCGCGAGGGACAAGCCCGCCCCCGCGTTCCGGCCGTGGGAGCACTGGTCCGATCCGGGGCGACAGGTTCCGTGGCCGCAGCCGGAGGGCGTCCAGGAGTACATCGACGGCGCCATCGAACGAAGCGCCCAGCGAGCGGAGGCCACCGCCGCGCTGGAGGAGTGGAACGCCGCCGCCGAATCCGCCGCGCGGGAGCACCCGCGGGAAGCGCACCTCGACAATGTGGCGTTCGGGATCGGGACCGACAAGGAGCTGACCCCCGAGGACCGGGCGAAGGTCGCGGCGATGGACGACTACGCCCCCGAACTACCCGAACTTCGTGGCAAGCTGGATCAGCTTCAGGAAAGCAACCCGGAGCAGTACCGCGACCTGGTCACCTTGCTGTCCGATCCCGAATACTCGCTCGACAAGAAACTGTGGCTCGCGACGACGTTCCTCATGCCCGGTGGCGTCGCCTCGCCGTCGAACCTTCCGGCTCGGGCCGAAGCCGCGGCGCCCGAGGTCCGGAATCGGCTGGAGCGGGCCGTGGCGCAAGGCAGGATCTCGCCCGCCGAATTCCAGCGACGGATGGCGGCATGGGCGGACTTCGTCGTACGGGCCGGCGGCCTCCGCGAAATGATCGACGAGGCGAACCGGACCGACGACGTGCGACCGGTGCTCGAAGAACTGCGCGCGTTCAGCGAATCCCTGCGCGAATACGCCAGGGCGCACGCCGATTCGCCCGTCCCGGCGTGGCGTGAGGTCATCCGGTTCGATTTGCTGGATCCCCATCGCCTGCGAACCCTCCAGCCCTCGGTCACCGAGGAGGGCCACTTCGATGTCGTGACCCAGGCGATCGTGGCGCACTGGTTCGAATCGATCTTCGGCACGCCGGGACTGGACTACGCCACCAGGGCCGCCGCTCTCGCGGTGCCGTTGGACAGAGCGGCGCTGAACCAGCGCTACCCGGGTGTGGACATCGACGGGATCTTCGGGGATCTGCTCAGGATCGACAGCAGGCGCGACGGCGTGTTCATGCCGGATTCCGGCACCGGGTTGATCCGCCCCTTGCTCGGGATGGCCGAATTCCTCACCACGATGATGCACGAGTTCGCGGTGCACGGACTGCAGGATCCGGCTGCCCTCGTCGCCGGGGAAGGCGCCGCGCGGCTGTGGGCCGAAGCCCTTTTCCGGGTGGCTCATGAATTCCAGGGCCGCAGCGGGGAAATCCTCGTGGCCGAGGCGATGCGCGCCGAGGCGGAGAAGTCGATCGTGCCTCCAGACCTGCGCCGTGACGTGTCGGAGCTGCCGCGGTTGTCGCCCATGGCACGAGATCTGGACCAGCTGAGCCGCGTGATCCAGGTCGAGTTCGGCAATCTCGCCCCGGAGTACACAGCGGCGCTGTTCCAGCAACTGATGGCGATCGGGGTGAGCCACGAACGTGACCTGGCCCGGATCCGCGAGGCCGTGGCGGGCGGCCCGAAGATCGGCAACCCCGTCGCCGAAGCCTTCGAGGCCGATCCGCACGGATTCACGACAAGGTACCCCCGGCCCGAACCACCGGACCCGCCCGAACCACCCCCGCCGCCGTCCCCGGATCCGTCCGGGCCGGTGACGCTCGGCGGGTCACGGCGTCCGGACCCGGATCTTCCGGCCCGGCTGCCTGAATCGGGCGCCAAGGCCGCCACGCCGACGTCCTCACCCTTGCCGCCGCCGGGAATTCCCTTCACCGTGTGGCGAGAGCTGAACGCCGCCGAACGCTCGGCGCTCGCGAGTATCCATTCCCGCGGCCTGAACGCCGCCGGCACCTTGGCGGCGACCGTCGCCCAGGTGCGGGACAAGACGAAACCGCCGCCAGTGCGGAAACTCCCCAAGGTGCTCGGCAAGATGACCGGGCAGCAGCGAACGGACCTCGAAGCACGGCTGACCGGTTTCGCGATCGAGGGCACGGTCCCGGCGTTCCCTCCGCGCTACCTCGACCGGACCGGGGACCTCAGCGGCCCGGCCACTTTGACCCGCACCGATCACGAAAGTCTGGCGCACGTCGCCGCGCTCGACCGGGCGATCAGCCGTTCCTGGGCGAACCCTTGGCGGCAACGACGGTTGCGGGACGAGCTCAGCGGACTCCTGGACGAGCTCGGCCTGAATCCGAACCATCCCGATTTCGCCCACCGGGCGGCCGCACTGGAGAACCATCGGGTCGCACCGGTGGTGTGGCGGCATCTCGGTCCGCTCGACGATCCGTTCGGGATCGCGACCACCGCCGACCACCTCTTCACCCAGTTCAGCGGCACGGTCGCCCCCGGCCTGGCCTCGAGCGGGGTGCTCGCCGCCATGGGCAGCGTGCCCGCCGCCGTCGCCGCCGGCCTGACCACCTTCCTCGCCGCCGTGGCCGCCGGGCTTCTCGCCCGCGGTCACGAGAAGAGGGACGACGCCGCCCTAGCCGCGCTGAGGAAACATCTGGACGCGCAACGACAGTTCGAGGGGGTTTTCCGGCCCACCGACCGGCAACGCCAGCTGCTGTCACGCATGGGGCTCGAAGGACACGGTCCGGATCTGGCGGCGGTCAAATCGCCGGAGGGATCCAGCTCGTCCGGCACCCAGAAACTGCGGAACTTCTACTTGCGGTACGGCGTCCCACCCGTCACGGCGGCCAGCGTGAGCATGCTCCCCGTACTGGAGCTGGCGACGTCGACCCGGCTGGGGCTCGCCATCGGCGGCGGGGTGACGGCTGTCGTGGCACCGCTCCTGCACTGGAAACGGGCGCGCACCAAGGTGAACACCGAACTGCGGGCGGGCGAACGCAACGCCAGGGGGCTTCTGCCAGAGGCATACCACGCCGAAGACAAAGCGGACCGCGACCTGGTACGCGTGGTGAGCGGCCGGCCGGTCCCCGACGCGCCGGACCCCGTCCCCGGGCCGGCGCCCGCGGACCCGAACCTGCCGATGCGCGCCACCTTGCCCGAAGGCCTCGACGGGCCGGTCCAGACCGTGAAGCAGGCGGTGCCGCCGTCGGAATCGAAGCCGCTCGACCCGGACGCGGCGTTCAAGGTCACCTTCTACGAAGCCATGCTCGACTACGGCATCGGCAAGGCGTTGTTCGCGCTCCCGGCGGTCCCGTTGATCAACCGGGTGGACAAGATCGAGATGATCAACAAGGTCGCCAGGACGGCGGTCGACAAACGGGCCAAGTTCGAAGCGGAGCAAGCCAAACAACAGTCGTTGCTCGCCGGACAGCTGGCCGCGCTGGAAGCCGCCCGTACCGCGGCGGACGACGCCGTGGCACAGCGACCGGGCCTGCTCCGCCGGCTGTTCGGCGGGACCGAACCGGCGGCTCCGGTTCCGGCGCGACCGGTGGAGACCGCGCCTCCGCCCTCACCGATTCCCGCCGACAGGCCGGGCTCGGTGACGAAGTCCGACTACAAGCACATCTGGCGCGGCCTCTATGTCCTCGGCGGCCTGGGGTCCGCCGCCACCGCGCTGGCACTCGGCCTCGACCTCTCTTACGCGGTGGCCGCGCTGACCGCGCTGGCCACCGGCGGCTGGGTGGGCCGGGACAAGTGGCGGCATCGGCAGGTCGAACTGGCCGCGAGGAACAAGAAGGCCGACTCCGACGCGCTGAAAGGGTTCGCCGAGTTCGAACGCGACGCCACCGCGCTCGCCGGCTTCCTCACCGAACGGCTGACCGATCCCCTCGTGTCCATCGCGGACGACGCGGCGCGAGCAGGCCGTACCGACGTACTCGCCCTGCTGTCGGACGTCTGGGGGATGCTGGCGCGACAAGTCGAGACCGGTTCCCGGGCGACCCCGTTCGACGAACTCGGGCCGCTGCGGATCGAAGGTGACCGCTGGCACGACCAGGCGGTGCGGAACCAGGCGAAGGCCGCGCTCGACGAGATCCGCCGGTCGGTCCGAACCGAACGGATCGAGCTGGGCGTCCGCTCGGGCGACTGGTCGACGCTGGCCAAGCGGCTGGGCCTGCTGGCAAGCGTCCTCGACCTCGCCGGCCGTGCCTCGACACATCTCGACGCCATCGGCGAGTACGGCGCCGGGCCGGCACAGACGACGATCGCCGCGCTGAACGACGCCGTGCACGAATACCAGCTGAACGGGCCGAGGTATCTCGAACCGCCCGCGGCCGTCCAGGCCACCCGCGCCGCCTTGTCCAAAGTGGACAACGCCGCCGCGCGTTACCTGGACCGGAGTGCCCCGACCTGGCGCCGTCCCCACACCTCGGACGTGCGGGCGGCACTCGGCGCCGTGGACGAGGCCGTCCGCCGGTATCGGGAGCCGTCCGCGCCCGGCGCACGCGCGACGGGTGACGAATCCGCTGTGCACAAGGCCATCGACCGTTATGAGTCTCTTCGGGATCCGAAGCGGCACGAACCGTCCGCCCCTGCGATGCGGGCCGCGGTCACCGACCTGCGGAACGCGATCGCGCGTCACCAGGAGGCGACCGCGGCGGGCTGGCGCCGGCCGGAATCGGCCACCGACGAGGTCAGAGACGCGCTCACCGGGCTGAAGCACGCGATCACCCGCTATCACCAGCTCAACGCCACCCGACGGACGGGCGCCCAGGCCGGGAACATCACCTCGGCACTCAACGAAATCGAGCGGGTCATCGACCGCTACCGGCGCGAAAGCGCACCGAAATGGCGTGAGCCCGCCGGTCAGGACGCGAAACTGGGGCAGGTGCTCGGCGAACTGCACTGGGCTCTCCACCATTACTGGCAGGTCAGCGCTCCTCGCGGCCGCGGATCCACCGGTTACGACAAGGCGCTGAAAGCGGCGGAAAAGGATCTGAAGAAGGCGGCTTTCGCCGTCAAGAAGCTGGAAGTACCCGGTATGAAGGGGAAGCCTGTCGAGGCGACCCCTCCGGGTCATGCGCTGAGCACAGGGCAAGACGTCCATTACGCGCCGTCGGGGATGTCGGTCGGCTCCGCCGCGGAGACGCAGAGGGCACACCTCCGGACGATGATGGCGAACCGGCCGGATCCCGACCGGCCGTATGTGGTGACCGTGCACGACGACGGCGCGCTCCCCAGCCCGGAGGAACTCGCGGCGGCGACACTGCGCAGCGAGTACTACACGCCGGGCCGGCCGGTGCGGCTGCATTCCTGTAATTCGGCGACGTGGGCGCGGCGGTTCGCCGTCGCGCTGGGTGCCCCGGTGGTGGCCTCGGTTTCCGACCTGCACGTGCTGGGCCGCCGTACCGAACTGCCGGACGGCACCGTGCTGCGGTTCGGACAGGAGATCGTCGAGGGCTACGGCGTCGGCGACGGCTGGGCGGAATTCCCGCCGAGCGGGAAACGTCCGGTCATGCTCCACTCGGCCGGGGGCTCCCGCCCGATCACGCTCGACGAACTGCACAACGCGAACCCCGTGGCACTGGGGCATCCCGACGACTTCGCGAAACTGTTCAGGAGCACCTCGCTCAACGAACTGAGCG
The DNA here is from genome assembly GCF_044547565.1 of Amycolatopsis sp. NPDC052450. Lineage (NCBI taxonomy): Bacteria > Bacillati > Actinomycetota > Actinomycetes > Pseudonocardiales > Pseudonocardiaceae > Amycolatopsis > Amycolatopsis sp. NPDC052450. Next base: position 78,912 of record NZ_JBIUAQ010000018.1, read on the forward strand.
CCCTGCACGCCGGAACCGCGCGGCTGCGCCCAGCCGACGTCAAGGCGTACCTGGAGAAGTTCCATCCGCAGCTCGGCAAGGTCAATCCCGGTTTCCACGGCGAAGACGCCGCGGCGGCCGGCTACACGACGAACTGCACCCGGGCGGTGGTCTATCACGAGCGCCGCCGGCTCGGTGAAGACGTCACCGCACCACCGCTCCGGCCGGAGGACGCCGAACTGGGCAGCCTCGGGTACGTTTCCGACCGGCTCGGCGGCGAGTGGGACCACGGTCACGGCACCGCTTACGACAGCGTCATCTCCGCGATGCTCGACCGGCCGGTCGGCGCGCTGGCCGTGATCGCCGTGGATTCGCGGACCCCCACGGGAGCGGAGAACAAACACGTCGCGCTGGTGAGCCGGGACAAGCACGGCATCGTGTTCCTCGACCCGCTGGACGGCGGACTGATGGAACTGCCGCCGAGGCCCACCAGGATCGCTTTGCTGCCCTACACCGATCCTGACACACCGCCCGGGAATCTCCACCTGCCGGAACCCGCGAGAAGCCGTGAACTGGGCGAGAAGATCGTCACGACCTCTCCGCGCGGCGACGCCGTCTACCGTTCGCTGCCGGAATTCTCCTCCGACTTCGGCTACAACGGGCATCCCGCCTACGACCGATACCCGCCTTCGCCGGAATCCGGCCAGCAGGACGGTTCGGCGATGTTCCGCGATACGCCGCTCCACTCGCTGCCCGCGATGGACGCGGACACCGTGGACGGCCGCTGGAAGGAGGCCGTCGCCTTCATCCTGGAACACTTCCCCCAGCTGCCGGAAACCAATCCCGGCTATTACGCGGACTGGGCGGATCGGCTCGGCTTCCACACGAACTGCACTCGGTCCGTGGTCTATTACGTGCGAAGGCTGCTCGGTGAGGACCTGACCGCACCGCCGGTTCCGATGGAGCTCAAGGACGAGATCGCCAGGTTGAGTTACGTGTCGGACAACCTCGGCGGGCAATGGACGGAAGTGGACGACGCCAGTTACGACGGTGTCATCTCGGCCATGCTGGCTCGCCCCGTCGGCTCGCTGGCGGCGGTGAACTTCTTTTACCAGAAGGACAGGAAGACCGGATCGCATGTGGCGCTGGTCGCCCACCATCCGAGCGGAGTCGTGTTCCTCGACCCGCTCACGGGCTGGCTGACGCTGCTGGAGGAATTCCCCTTGCAGATTCTGCTGCTCCATTTCCCCCGAGAACGAGGTGCGTAGTGCAGGCGCAGGAAGCGGCCGCGAAGGTCGAAGAATGGCTGCGGTCCGGTACGTCCGCCGATCTGACAAGCGGCGAGTACGCGGTCCGGGTCGATCACGCGAACGTCCTGCGTGTTCCCGAAGGCTGGTTCGTGCCATACGACACGGTCCGCGCGCTGGACGGCGACAGGCTGGCTTCGCTGGTGCCGAAACCGGCTCTGATCGTGCGTGAGGACGGGGAGTTGCGCCGTCCGGACATCGGCCGGGACGGGACCGGGCCGAGCAGCCCGGTGCCGATGGCGGGCGAAGACGATTGGCGCGAGATCCTGGAACCCGAGTTCCGGCGAAGCGGCGTGGCGTATCTCGGCGTCGAGTCCAATGCCGTGATGGCGTGGCACAAATACGCTCCGGACGGCTCCGCGACCGGCGAGATCCGGGTCAACCCGGACTACCGGCCCGGTCCGGAACGGCTGGGGTACTCGCCCATGGACACCCCGACGGACCGTCTCCTCGGTCTCCTGGCGGCTGACCGGTACGACCGCCCGCGCTACCTCGCCGGGCTGCTGGGTTCGGAAGTCCTTCTCCCCCTGGACTTCCGAACCGAAACGCCGCTTCGGCAAGACCAGCCGGACACGCTGCGGGTGTTCGGCTCGCGGCGCCGGTTGCCGCCCCGTACGGAGAAATGGCTGCGCACGGACGTCCTTTCGTTCGTCCGCGAGTTCCCCGGAGTCGGTTTGTCGATCAATCCCGGTTCGTTCCCATCGGACACGGTCGGCGCTCGGGAACTGGCGGACACGGTGGCACGCTGGCCGGAACTTCTCCCTTTCACCCGGGAAGTGGAAGTCTCACCGGAGTACTCGGAGTCCGTACTGGTCGCGGCCGAGCGGATCAGGGCGGAATCGGGGGCCGCCGAACCGGCGGCCGGGCTGGCGGAAGTGGCGGCCAAGGCCAGGTCCGCCGGGTACGAACTGTCGGAGGGGGAATGCGAACGGTTCGTCCGCGGCCGGGCCTGGGAACAACGCAATGGCGTGTCACCGGCCGGGGTCGACTCCCCGCTGGACGACCTCTCCGGACAGCACTGGCCGGACGACCTCCACGCCAACGGGCTCGCCGCCGGCTACGATGCGGCGGGCCGGATCCGCCCGCACGTGGCGACCGGCGGCAAGTTCTTCCGCCAGGAAGCCGTCGACGGCGAGTCCGCCTGGCATCGTGTCGCCGGCGCGTTCGCCGGGTTCGCCCTCGGCGAGTCGCTCGGCTCGGCGGTGGACACCGGGGCGCTCAGGATCGGCCCGCTCACGCGACGGTTGCTGTTCTGCACGGAAGGCCTGCTGCGAGCGCTGCCCGGTCCGTATCGTGGCGCGGTGCCGAGCGGGCTGATGACCGTCGGCGTACGGGCGAGGCGACGCCTGGAGGACGCTCAGGACCGCGGCTGGCTCTGCCGCGTCCGGGAACTGCGGACGATCCCGCCGGACCTGCCGGGTCCCGGCGACGACGCCGGATTCCTCGTGCCGGGCATCGTGGCCGCGCTGTGCGGCGGCACGGCCGCGCGCGTCGGCCGCCTGCTGGTCTCCGGCGACGGAGCCGACGAAGTGACCGCCGAGGCCGCCGCGGCGGTGGCGACGCTGTTCGCCGGACTGTTCCAGCCCGAACCGGCGCCCCCACACGTCCTCGCGAGGCGACTGATCGACTCCGGCGCGACGACGGGGCCGGTGGCCGAAGCGCTGGCCACCGCGCTGCACGCACGGGACGACGTCCGCGCCGATGATCACAAGCCGTTCGCCGGCGTTTCCGCCGTGGACGCGCTGGGGAGCTCGATGACCGCGGTGTTCCGGCACTTCTTCGATCCACAATGGACGATGATGGCCGCGCTCGACCGCTCCGGCGGCAGCGCGATCACCGCCGCGATCGCGGGCGCCGTCGCCGGGTCGCGGGCGGGCATCCCAGGACTGCCGGAAAAGTGGCTCGACCGGCTCGAGGCACGCGACCTGGTCGAGACCGTGGCAGGCGACGCGTTCTGGCACTTCTCCGCGCAACCGCCGTCGGCGGACGAACGCTACGCCGCGGAGTGGGCGATGCGTTACCCACGAGAGCTGTGACCGGCCCTCTCGGGCGTGTTCGCCGTCTGATCAAGCGTGTCCCGCCCCCGATCACGCGAGTTCGCCTTCTTCGGCCATGGGGGTGGGTTCCAGCCATCAAGCGGACATTCAGGCTCCCGCAGCCGGTCCGGAACCCATCATCGCGATCAGGAAGCGTCCGGCACACCGAAGTGACGGAGCAGGTCGGCGAGCTGTTCGTACGGCGGCCGCCGACCGCCGTCCATCGTGCACCAGGCGGCGGACCCGAGGAGCGTGACTCGCGCGGCCGGGGCCCGCTCGGCGTGGGCCACGCCGCGAGCCGCGACTATCTCTTGTCCGACAAGGAGTCCGTAGGGCAGGGCGGGCCGGGTCGGGCGACTCGAGCGAGAACCGCCCCGCCTGCCGGGATGCACCGCGGCCAGCATCAGCCGCGCGCTGCCGGAGACCTGCTCGGCCAGCGCCGTGAGATCCTCCGGCCGCAGCTTCCCGGACTCAGGCCCGCTGAGCCTGGTTTCCTCGATCGTCCCTTCGTCCGTGGGCGACACGCGCAACTGCCCGGTCACTTCAGCGCCGACCACGACCAGCTGGGTGCGTCCGGGCGCGCGGTTCCGGCAGTACGCGGTGATCTCGTCGGCCGACCACGGCAAGTTGGCGGGTTCGGCGTCCCCCCAGCCGTCCGGCGCGCCACCGGTGAACGCCCGCAGCACGGCTTCGGCGGTGGAGCCGAGCCGAAGCGGCTCGGAGGCCGGGTGCACGGTGGTGATCCGCACCTCGACGTCACCGGAGTCGATCTCCGGCTTTACCGGGGTGGCGGCCCGCCCGCGCGGATCGCGGACGAAGCGCGTTCCGGTCCAGGTCATCGGAACGCCGCGAATCCCGTCGCGGTAGCGGTCGGCATCCTCCTGCACGATCCACTCGGCCGCGACGTCCCGCAGCAGCAGCTCCATCGGGTAGGTGAGCCTGCTTTCCTCGGGCGTGAGCAGCTGGAGAACCCGCTTGCTCCGCAAGGCGGAGCGCGCCGCGTCGATCATCCACGAGGAAGCGGGCACGACACCGCGGGACTGTTCGACGACCAGTGCCTCCGAGGTCGCCCAGTCCGCGGCGGGATGCCCGGTCACCTGCTCGACCACGACAACCCTCCGGTCCCGCCCACCAGCGCCTCGGTGAAGGCCCTGGCGACGGCTTCCGCCTCCGGGTCCGCTTCGGGAGCACGGCTCTCCACCCACCACAGGGGATGCGGCACCTCGATCCCGACGTCGATGCCGAGCAACCGCCGAGCCTCCCCCGGGACGCGTACGAGCCGGGCGTCATCGATGCTCAGCAGCAGCCTGCCGTCGGGGTGACAGAGCTGGACCACCGGTCCACCCTCCACTGTGGACACGGTCAGTCCGCCGCTCAGCGGCAGGACCGACTCGACGGCGGTCACCGGATCCGGCCGGTCCGCGCACAGGCCGATGATGTCGAAGGTCACCCGCCGATCAGACACCGGACGAGGGCGCCGTGCGCGCCGCTGGCCGGAACCTGCCGGATCCGGTCAGTGCGGCGCCATCCGGTACCCCGACCCCCGGACGGTATGGATCAACGGCGGATCCTTGAGCTTCCGCCGCAACCGGGCGATCACGACGTCCAGCACGTTCGACGCCGGGTCCGCCATCTCGTCCCACGCGTACCGGATGAGTTCCCGTCGCGAGACCGCCCGCCCGCCCGCGGCCATCAGCCGCTCCATGACGAGATACTCCTTGCGGGTCACGGTGAGCAGCACGCCCGCACGGGAGATCTGGTGCCTGCCGGTGTCGAGTTCGACGTCGGCGCACCGCAGGATCACCGCCTGCCCGGACATGTCGCGGCGGCACAGGCTGCGCACCCGCGCGATCAGTTCCGGCATGGCGAACGGCTTCACGAGGTAGTCGCCCCCGCCGACCCGCAGGCCGTCGATGCGGTCGGCCACACTGTCGCGCGCGGTGAGGAACAACACGGGCAACTGCCACCCGGCACCTCGCCTGCCGCGCACGTAGGCCAGCGCGTCACCCGATGGCAGCATCCGGTCGAACACCGCGCAGTCGTAGGCGTTCACCGTCAGCGCCTCGTCCGCGCCGGGCAGGTCGCCGGCGGTGTCCACCGCGAACCCGTCGCCGCGCAGGGCGAATTCCAGCGCCACCCGCAAGTTCTCGTCATCCTCGGTCACCAGCACCCGCACACCGGCACCTTACTGGCTGTCGGTGAACCCGTGTCCGCGATCGACGCTCGGCAGGGCCGTCAACCTCTCTAGGTGAACCCGTGTCCGCGATCGATGCTCGGCAGGGCGTCAGCGTGTGGTCGCGACCTCCACGTCGGCCACGTGCAACGCGCGCAGTTCCTCGACGGTCGGCATCCGGCCCAGCAGCCGTAACCGCTGCGCCTGCGCCTTGCGCGCTCCTTCGAACAGCCTGCGCGCGTCCCGCGCGTTGCCGAAGTTGACGTCGCCGGAAACCAGCCGGAAATACTCGGTCAGCACCGGGGCGGCGCCGGGATCGAGTGCGTAGTCACCCGCCGACACCATGCGCCCGAAGATGGAGAGCAGTTCGCCGGGGCTGTAGTTCTCGAACTCGATGGTCTTGCCGAAGCGGGACGCGAGACCGGGGTTGGCGGCGAGGAAGTCGACCATCTCGCCGGTGTACCCGGCCACGATCACCGCCACCTCGTCGCGATGTTCCTCCATCAGCGGGACCAGGGTGTCGATCGCCTCCTGGCCGAAGTCGCCACCTGAACCGGCGAGCCGCGACAGCGTGTACGCCTCGTCGATGAACAGGACGCCGCCCTTGGCCTTTTCGAAGACGGTGGCGGTCTTCTCCGCGGTGTGCCCGATGTACTGCCCGACCAGATCCCGGCGCGAGACCTCACAGAACTGACCCCGCGGCAGGATTCCCAGTGCCTTCAGCAGTTTGCCGTAGATCCGGGCGACCGTGGTCTTCCCGGTGCCCGGCGCACCGGCGAAGATGAGGTGATGCGCGGCCGCGCCGATCGGCAGCCCCGCCCGGCGGCGCCATTCGTTGACCTGCAGTTCGTCGACGAGTGCGCGCACCTCCTCCTTCACCCCCGGCAGGCCGATCATGGCGTCGAGTTCGCCGAGCATGTCGTCGAGCTCGAAGTCGCCGGAAGTACCGCGCCCAGCCGGATCCACCGCCGCCGTGACGATCGCGGTCGCGCTCTCCGCGATCGCGATCCCCGGTTCGGCGGTGTTTTCGACCCGGCAGGCGGTGACGGAACCCCCGCAGCCAGGGCCGAACGCGATCCCGGGCCCGCCCACCTCGTTGACCGTGCACCGCTTCAGCACGGGAGCACTGTGGTGCGCCACGGCGATGCCTTCGTGACCGGCGTTCGAGATCGCGCAGCCCTCGATGACGGGCCGGGCGTACTGGTAGACGTAGAACCCGCGCAACCCGCAGCCGGTCACGGTGCAGTTGCGGATGACCGGATCGGCGCCGGACCCGATGGTGATCCCGTCACCGGTCACGTCCTCGACGGTCGTGTCCTCGATCCTGCCCGGCGCGCCGTCGACGGTGATCCCTTGCTCCGCCGACGAAATCACGCAGCCGGTCACGGTGAAGGCCACCGTCCCGCGGAGCAGGACCGCGGGACCGCGCCCGCCGGAGACGGTGCAGCGGTCCATGACCAGCTCGGTGTCATCGGCCACGACGGCGGACGACGTGTCGGCCAGCAGTTCGATCCCCCGCAGCACAAGCGCTCCGCCGGTCGCGCGGAAGACCGGACGGTCGGCGCCGCGGCCGTCGATGACCACGCTGGCCCCCTTCGCAGCGGCAAGGGTCACCCGGCGGCCGGTCACTTCGACGGTCTCCGCGTATTCACCGCCGTCGATGGTGATGACAGCGCCGTCGGACGCCTCGAGCAGCGCGTCGCCGATGGTCGGGAAAGCACCGGGCCGCCGCGCGACGAGCATGGCGCGGCCGGGGGTCGAAGTGGTCATCAACCCGCCTTCGCCATCAGCCAGCCGCGGTCGACCGCCTTGGCCCCCGCCTGGAAGCGGCTGCGGGCGCCGAGCCGGTTCATGATGTCGGCGACCATCCGCCGCACCGTGCGCACCGAGACGCCGAGCCGCGCGGCGGCGGATTCGTCGGTCGTGCCGGAGAACAGCAGTGTCAGCAGCTCCTGCTCGCGGCCGGTCAGGATCGAAGCGTTTTCGGACTCCGGGAGGTCCAGCGGGACGAGCGGCGCGGCGGCCTGCCAGATCCGCTCGAACAGGCCCACCGTCGCGGTGACCACGCCGGGCAGCCGGAACACCGCGGAACCGGCCTGCCTCCCCTCCGCGGGAAGGACTACCGAAGTCCGGTCGATCACCAGCGCGTCCATCGGGACCTCGGCGTCGGTCCGCACCTCGGCCCCGGCCCGCGACAGCCGGTTGAGCGCGCCGGACATCCGCGCGGAGTCGGGGAAAAGCACCTTGTGGCGTACACCGGGGCGCACGTTCGCGAGCGCGATCCGCTGGAACGCGGTATCCGTTCCCGTGCTCATCACGAGCACCTCGCCGGTCGCTTCCGCGAGCAGCTCGCCGAGCCCCGCCCGGTCGCCGCCCTGGCCCGTTCCCGTGACCAGGCTGAGCTGGCCGGTCTGCACGGTCATCGCAGGTACCTCCCTCTTCCCCCGGCGCGGTGCCGCCGACGACGTCCTGTTCATGCCAGTTCCCCGCCGTCCGGGCGGCCGTGGGCGCCCGACGCGTTAGCGTTCAGGGGCATCACGGCCGGCACGGTGGGCCGGGGCAACTGCACGCGTCTACTTTCGCTGTCCGAACATGAGGTTTTGATGACACGGGTGATGGTCGTCGAAGACGACGAAAATCTGCGGCTCGCGCTGGTGACGCAGCTACGCTCGGCCGGTTTCGCCGTCGACGAAGCCGGCGACATCGCGACCACGGACCGGCTGCTGCGCGGAACGCATCACGACTGCGTGGTGTTCGACCGGATGCTGCCGGACGGTGACGCCATCGAATACGTCCACATGCGACGACAGCTGGGCTGGCGGGCGCCGGTGCTGTTCCTGACCGCCCGCGACGCGCTCGCCGACCGGGTGGCAGGCTTCGAGCACGGCGGCGACGACTACCTCGTGAAGCCGTTCGTGATGGCCGAGCTGACCGAGCGGGTGACCAATCTGTGTCACCGCTCCGCGTTCGACCGGCCCTCGATGCTGCAGCACGAAGACCTGGTGATGGATTGCGCACGGCGTGAGGTGCGCCGGGCCGGCGTGCTGCTCACGTTGACCAACAAGGAGTACGCGGTGCTCGAATACCTGCTGACCAGGGCAGGCCTGCCGGTGCAGCGGGCGGATCTGATCGAACACTGCTGGGACGCGCAGGCCGATCCGATGTCCAATGTGGTCGATGTGGTGGTGAAGCGGTTGCGCCGCAAGCTGAAGGAGCCCGAACTGATCCACGCCGTCCGCGGCCTCGGCTACCGGCTGGGCGCCCGGTGAACACCCACTCCTCGGCCGATCAGCTGCGAAGGCTGCGCTGGACACTGACGGCGTTGTTCACCGCGATGAACACGCTCGGGCTGGTGCTCTTCGCGTGGCTGCTCATCAACGAGGACGGTGACCAGGGCGAGGAACGGATCGACGCCGCGCTGACGCAGGTCACGTCGTCGGTGAGCAGGCTGGTCGAATTCGACGGCACCGTCGGCTTCGGCCTGGTCAACACCGACGTGCTGAACGACCGCTGCCCGCAGTTCGCGATCCTGCCCGGCAGTGCGCCCGCGTTCGAGCCGCATCTTTCGCGGGCGACCTGCGTGCCGATGAGCATGCAACTGCTGACCGGGCTCGCCACCGAAGCGGTGAAGACCGGCAAGCTGGTGCAGGGCCACCAAAAGGCGACCAACGGCGACGTGGTCAAGGTCCGCGCCGAACCGCTGCGCGACGGTGACGGCAAGACCTTCGCGGCCGTCGTCGCGGTGCAGTCCACCGAGACCGAAGACGCCGCGCACACCCAGTTCACGCTGCTGGTGATCGGCGGCACCGTGCTGCTGGTCGCGATACTGGGGTTCGCGGGCCATCTGCTGTCCGGCCGGTCGATCCGGCCCGCGGCCGCGGCCTTGCAGCAGCAAGAGGTCCTGCTCGCCGAAACCGCGCACGACCTCCGCACCCCGGTCGCCGCCCTGCGCGCGCTCGCCGAAACCGCGATGGCCAATCCGGCGCAGTCTGCGGAACTCCTGCCGCGAACCGTCCGCCTCGCCGCGAGAATGGGCGGCATCATCGACGACCTGCTCGTCCGCGCCCGGCTCGCCGCGGGGGTGGAACAGCTGAGCATCCAGCCGATCTGGCTCGACCAGCTGGTGGTGGGCATCGTCGAAGACACCGCGACCGACGGAGCCGAAGTCACCGTCACCGCCGCGCCCACGAAGGTCGACGCCGATCCCGCGCTGCTGCAACGGGCCATCGGCAACCTTCTCGACAACGCCGTGCGCTACGGCCGCCAACCGGGAGCGAAGGCTTTCGTGCATCTGACCGTCGCCGGCGGCACCGTGACCGTCGCGGACCACGGCCCGGGTATCGACGCCGCGCTGGCGGGCGAGGCGTTCGACCGGTTCGCCAGCACCGGCGGATCTTCCGGGCTCGGGCTCTCGATCGTGCGCTGGGTCGCGCAGGCGCACGGCGGCACGCTCGCGGTGTACAACGCCGACGAGGGCGGCGCGATCTTCGAACTGCGGTTCCCGGTCAGCGGCTCCTGACCGCACCGCGGTGCGCGAGTTCCGTCTCCAGGCACGCGAGTCGCGCGTGGGGGGTCGTGAGTGGCGATTCGAGTTAGAACCCGAGTCGCCACTCACGACCCCGTCGAAAACCGGAGCCTCAGCCGCCCAGCGTTTGCTTCCTGGCGGCGGCGGGGTCGAGGCTCGGGCCTTCGGGCAGGCGCGCGACCAGGCCGGCGGGAAGCCGCACCGGACGCGCCGACGGGTAGCCGAGCATCTTCAGCACGTCGGGTGAAGCCAGCGGATAGCGGCGCCCCAGGTCGGTCACGACGGTCAGCGTCCCGGCGGGGGCCTGTGCCGAAGGCATCGCCTCGACGACGATCGCGCTGCCGGGCGGCACGTGGACGCGGTCCGCGAGCGGGGTCCCGGACGCGGTCCGGCGGGCGGTGGTGGACATCGGGTCCGCGGGCGGCAGCGTGGGATCGACGGTCAGCGAAGGGGCCATGGAACCGTCGCCGAAGGTGGCGCACACGGTGGTGTCCTGGTCGCGCAGGCGCGCGATGGCCGGACGGGTGGCGGGTGCCGAGCCCGCTTCGGCCTGGACCGGGTCCAGTTGCCGGGACATGGTCGCCAGCGAGGGCGGCAGCGGCACGGTTTTCGGCTCCGTGCCGGGATAGGCGGCCATCATCTGGGCGCTCGCGCGCTGGACGTCGTACTGCAGCTCGGTGATGGGCCGCAGGGCGTCTCGTTCGGCGAGGTAGTGCTGCTGTCCGCCGCCGGAGGTCTGCACCATCAGCAGCATCCCGTTCCGGATGTCGGTCCGGCCCGGCACCGCGGTGGACACCTCGCCCGCCGCCGCCACCGGGAGCGGGCCGATCGGCGTGCCTTCCGGGAGTACGTCGAGCCATGCCCGGCCGACCCGCGCCCACGGCTCGGCGGTGAGCGCGAGGCCGGTGCCGACGGCGCCGTAGTCGTTGATCCGGTGCCGGTGCCCGCGCCATACGACGAACCGGTCGCCGGTCGACGTCGATTCCACCAGCAGCGCCTGGTCCCCCAGTGCCGCGCCGCCCGAAGGCGAGGCGCCCGCCAGCAGCACCGACTCCTCGATCCGGCTGCCCGCCAGGTCGCTCGCGGGCGCGGAGCACAGCGACCACGATCCGGTGAGCAGCTTTCCGGGGCCGGGTAAGCCGTCCGGCGCGTCGGCGATGCCGATGCGGGGCCCTCGCGGGACTCCGGCGAGGGAGTCGCGTGAAACCCGTTCCGTGGTGCCGTGTTCGCCGAGCAGCAGCAGTGCGGACGCGTAGTTCGCGACGGGATGCAGCCGTTCGCCGAGATAGACGTAGCGGGTCCCGCTCTCCTTCTCCACGATGACGGCGGCGTTCTTGCGCCAGGCGTTGTTGCCGCCGGGCACGATCATCCCGTAGACCCCGACACAGGCCAGCGCCACGATCGCCAGCGCGACACCGGCGAAGGCGGCGCCGGACGGGCGGCGGAACGGCGGCTGCTCCGGGTCGGTCTCCCTGGTCACGAGCGCGGAAATGGCGCGCTGGACCAGGAATTGGTACGCCTGCAGTTGATCTCGTTTGGACGCCACGGTTCAGCCCCCCAGTCCGCGCACGTAGCCGTACAGGCCGAGCACCGAACACGCCACCGGGACGACGGCGATCGTCAGCAGGATCTCGAAGTACTCGGCGATCCTGCCGAGGTACGGGTTGGCGGCGCGGGTGCTCAGCACGACGCCGGAGGCGATCACGCCCGCGGCCACCGCCAGGGACAGCGGGCCGGCGAGGACGAGCAGCAGCGAGCGATCCGCCATGAGCGGCCCCGCCAGCAGGCAGCCGGCGCCGAAGATCCCGGTCACCAGTAGCGGCACCCGCTGCCGCAGGATCGGGTACAACCGTGCCCGCACCAGGAAACCGGCCGCGAGCAGGGCGACGAGGACGACCGCGGCCTCGCTGTCGCTGCGGATCAGCTGAACTTGGCAGTACACGACGACGATCGCCGCGCCGCCCAGCATCCCGGTGAGCAACGCGTCCGCTCTGGCCACGGCGGCGTGCACGAGTTCGAGCGGTGGCTGGGGATCGTCGCGGACGAGGTCCGCGGTCGACCGCGGCAGTACCGGCATCGGCACCCGGCCGAGCCGCAGCGCCAGCGGAGCGAACGTGGTCGAGAGCATGAGCACGCCGCCGCCGATCACCGCCGCCGACCGGTAACCCGCCAGATCGTCGAAGGTGGCCAGCCAGCCGCCGAGCACGCCGAGCAGCCCGACGGTGGCCGCCCCGGTGAACAGCTCCGGCGCGGCGACCACCCCGAGATGGCCGACGACGGCCGCGAGCAGCAGGGCCGCGCTCGCCAGCAGCAGATGACCGGCGGACAGCGTGCCGATCGGGTCGTCGCCCGCCAGCAGCAGACCGCCGCCGGCGAAGGCGAACGGCAGCGCGACGGCGGCGACGACCGCCCCGGCCCCGGCGTCACGCAGCGCCCGCGCGAGCAGGACGCCCGCGGTCAGGAGCAGCGCGGAAACGGCGAGCGCCCACGCCGCCGGCGTCGTCCACGGCGGCCCCGCGCGCACCACCGCGACCAACCCGAACAGGGCGGCCGCGGCGCCGGCCGCCAGCCCCGCCCGGCGCGTATGCCGCGGCCCCCAGGCCCGGCCGCCGGATCCGGTGGCGATCGCGTCCACGAGATCGTCGTACTCGAGCTCCGGCCATTCGGCGCGGCGCGGCGTCAGATGGAGGATCTCCCCGTCCCGGACCCGGTGCGCGCCCAGCGTCCGGTCCGGATCGAAGGCGGATCCGTCGGCGCGGCGCAACTGCCAGCCGCCGCCGGCGACCCCGTCGTCGGCCATCCCCTCGCCCGCCCGCGCGAGCAGGCCGGGGAGGATCTCGGCGACGGACGCGTGTTCCGGCAGCGCCATGTCGATGCGCCGGTGCGGAGTGGTGATGGTGACCCTGACCAGGCCGGCAGTCTGCATGGGAAAAGGGTCGGCCAGCGGACGGGCCGCCGGGCCCCGGCGGCAGGAACCTGCCGCCGGGAAAGTACGCCGAATCGGGTCTTCTTGCGCGACAATGAGGTCATGAGCATCGAGACAGGCGTCGGCGGACCGCGGCTACTCGCCCAGGGTCCCATCGCCACCGTCTACGCGGGCCGGGATCCCGTCACGGGTAACGACTTCGCGGTCAAGATGTTCCCCGGAATCTTCGACCGCGAGACCTCCGCGTGGCTCGAACGCGAGCGGAAGGCGCTGGCCGCCGTGCGGGCGACGCGGTCGGTCCTGCAGATCGACGACGTCCTGACCCGGTCGGGCCGGTCCGGCATCCGCCGCGAACTGTGTCCCGGTTCACTCGCCGGACTGCTGGATTCCGGTGCGCGGCTGGGTGTTCCCGACGTGCTCGCCCTCGGCGCCGCGATCGCGTCGGCACTCGCCGCGGCGCACGGAGCGGACGTCCTGCACGGCGGGGTGAGCCCGCACAACGTGCTGTACCGCGCGTCCGGCGAATTCGTGCTCGCCGACTTCGGCGTGGCTCTGCGGCGGCGATTCCCGCGCGATCCGATGTACGCGGTCGAGTACACCGCGCCGGAAACCCTGCGTGACGACACGCTTTCCCCCGCGTCCGACCTTTATGGACTCGGCGCGGTGCTCTACGCCGCGTTGACCGGCACACCGCCCTTTCCCCGGCACACCGGGCAGCAGCCCGGCGAGCGGATCCTCCAGGTGCTGCGGGAACCGGTGGCGCCGATCAAGGAGACGGGTGTCCCGAGGGAACTGTCCGCGACGATCCTCCGGTTGCTGGCCAAGGAACCGGCCGACCGCCCGCGCGACGTCGCGTCGCTGGCACGGCTGTTCACGAAGCTGCGCTCGCCCGGCGGCGAGGTCGTCACCGGCGAATCCTTCGACGTGCCAAGTGAAGAAGAACCCATCGACGTCGAATTCGACGACTTCGCCGAGGTACACCGGCCCGCCGCGCCGCCGCCGGTGCACGCTGCCCCGGCGCCGGTCCAGGTGGTGCAGGCGCCGCCGCCGGGTGGCCGCACCCTGATCCGGGAGTTCAGCGGTCCCCTCAAAACCGAGCGCAAGCTTCCTTGGAAGACCGTCACGCTGGCAGGTGCGGGCGCGCTCGCCGCCGGGCTTGCCGTGGTGCCGCTGGTCCTCGGCCCGGCGGAGATCGGCGGGCAGGCCCTCCCCGTGGCGGCCGCGATCCCGCCGCCCTCACCGGTTTCCGCGCCCGCGCCGGACGTGAAGCTGGCCCTCGCGCCGCCGAAGGACCAGAGCGATCACGTGCAGCTGACCTGGACCGCGGAAGGCGAACTGGACTTCGTCGTGATCATGGCGGGCGAGCGCATCGAGACGAAACAGCTCGTCGCCCACCGCCAGCGCAGCCTCGACGTCCCGGTCGACCCCGCGCGCCGGTACTGCTTCCAGCTCAGGGCGACCGACGGCCGCCACATCTACACCACCGAACCGGTCGCGATCCGCGGCGCCCGCTGCAACCCGTAGCGACCTGGCCGCGGCCAGTACATGAAAGACCCCTTCCTTGCGCCTAGGTACAGGAAGGGGTCCTTCACGTACTTCGCCTGTGCCGAATCGGCGGGTTCGCGTGACTGAGCGGACGACACACGTGATCAGACGGACGACACGCGTGACTGGATGGACGGCACACGCGCGACCGGCCTCCGCCTCGAGTCGTCCGTCTGAACACGCGTGTCGTCCCTCCCGACACGCGTGTCGTCCGTCCAAGCACGCGTGTCGTCCGTCCGATCACGCGAGACCGCCATCCGCGCTCGCCGGAACGGCGGAACTCGCGTGATTGGGGACGGAACTCGCGTGATTCTTCAGTGGCCTTCGCGGGACTTGATCGGCACCAGGGTCCGCGGCTCGAGTGCCGCCAGCACCCGAGCCGCGAACGGTCTGGTGGCCAGGCCCCGGCGTACCTCGCCGACCTCCTGCCACGCCCGCCGGACGGCGCCGTCGCCCACCGGGACGCCGGACCACAGCGTCACGTCCAGCACCTTGGCCAGCCGGGCGACCGGCTCGCGGATCCCGTCTCCGGCGAGCGATCCGGCCGATTCGGCGAGATCGCGCGGGGTCATCCCGATCCGGAACGGCACGCCGTGCGCGCGCAACCGGTCGCGGATCTCGTCCCAGGCGCCGAGCACCCCTTCGGCACCGGAGCGGCGGCGTCGCCGTCGTGCACGGAAGACCTTCGCGGCCGGAACCCCGAAGAGCCACATGAGTCCGAAAAGGACGATCCCGGCGGCGACGGCGATCCACCATCGGCTCGCACCCGCGTCGGCGGTCTGGTCCTCGGCGTTCTCCGACGGCGTTCCCGGCGGGAGCTGAGGCGGCCGCAGTTGCTGTTCGGCTGGCAGCTGAGCCCTCGCCTTGGCGACGGCTTTGCCGGGTCCTGCCGAACTCTGTGCGGCCTTGCCCGCCTTGCCGGTCGGGTCGAGCGCCACCCAGCCCGCCCCGGCGACCGCGACTTCGGGCCACGCCAGGACGTCGCGGTTGCGGACGACGTGCATCCCGCCGTCGGTCTCGGCCGGACCGCGGAACCCGACGACGAGCCGGGCCGGGATGCCGTTCATCCGCGCCAGCGCCACGTACGCGGCGGCGAACTGCTCGCTCGTCCCCCGCTTGCTCTCCAGCAGGAAGTGCCGCAGCTGCGGCCAGCCGTGCCCGGTCGGCAGTTCGTCGGTACCCGCCGCGACCTGATAGTTCGTGCTGAGGAAGCGTTCCAGCTGCAACGCGGTCTGGAACGTCGGGCGCAGACCGCGTACGGCGTCCTTGGCCACCTGCTCGACGTCCGGCGGCACCGCGCCTAGTCCGCCGAGACCGCCAGGGGCCCGCGCGTCGACCTCGCCCGAACCGAGATCGACCTCGGGCGAAGACCAGCTGAGCCGGTAGTTCCGTTCTCGGTCCGCCGACGGCGATTCCAGCATCAGGGTGCCCGCGGCCTGGTCCACCAGCGGCGTCACACCGTCTACACCGGTCAGTCCCTGATGGCTCGGCAGCCAAGGCCCAGAGAGTCCGCGCACTTTCAGTTCGGCGGTGCCACCCGTGCCACCGGGAGCGCCGTCGAGGCCCGCGCCGAGCCGCTGGAACCGGGAATCGGGCAGCCAGTTCACGCCGTCGAAACCGGGCAGCACGATCAGCCGCCACTGCTCGACCGGGGTGTCACCGCGGTAGCGGAACACCTCCTCGTCGGGCCGGATGAGCCGCTGGGCGATCTCGTCCAGCGGGTTGCCGAGCCTGCCGCGCGGCGGCGGCGCGGCCTGGGTGTCCTTGAGCGTCAACGGATCGCGGCCGACCGGATCGAGCCCGGCGAACGCGACCGCCCCGGCGACAAGTGCGACCACAGTGGACAGTGCGGGCCAGATCGCCGATCCCGTCACGCGCCAGGACCGCGGCACGCCGGGTGCCCGGCTGACGGACCGGACGCGGCGCCCCGACCACAGCACGAGCCCGGCGGCCAGCGCGTATCCGAGCGCCGCCGCCACCGCGACGACACCCGTCAACGCCTGATACGCCTGCGCGAGCCCGGCGACGGCCAGGCTCGGCACGAGCGCGACCAGCGGCTTCTTGAGCCGCAGCACCAGTTCCAGCCCGAGCACCACGGCGAGCAGCACCGACAGCGGGACGAACAGCAGCTGTTCGGGGATCGGCCGCGCGGGCCAAGTGGACTGGAGGGTGAGCTGCCAGCCTTCGGTGAAGCCGCGCGCGATCCCTTGCAAAGAGGCGCCCGTGGGAAGGAACGCGAACGTGGTCGAGGCCAGGACCGTCTCGATCAACCCGAGCAGGCCGAACAGCGCGACGAGCAAAGGGCGGTAGGGCACGAGTTTCGGGAACTTCGCGGTCAGCTCGGCGCAGCCGTAGCCGACGAGGACGACGACGAGCACCGGGACGAGCAGCGGCGCCCAGCCGAACACGGGCGCGAACAACAGTCCGGCGACGCCCGTCGCACCGAGCAGCCCGGCGACCGCGATCCGATCGAATCCGGCGCTCATGCCTTCGCCACCAAGGAATTCCATTGGGCGGCCGCACCGGCGGCGTCGACCGCGATGATCACGCCGCCGGACCCCGCCGACGGCCTGAGGTCGCCGAGCCGGACCACGGTGTCGGGCCGCCAGCGGGCCGCGTGGCCGAGATCGGCGTCCGGACCGGTGATCACCACCAGCACTCCGCCGGGGCGTTCGGCGGCCGCCAGCACCGAGGGCAGCAGCGGCGCGTCGTCCGCCGCGTCCTGGGTGACGAGCGCGAGTTCGTCCAGCAACGTCCTCGCCGCGCGCACGCCGCTGTCGGTCAGCGTGTCCGCGCCGGCGGCGGTGATCAGACGGCAGTGCTGTCCCGCCGACGCCGACGCGTAGAACAGCGACGCCGCCACCTCGACGGCCTCTTCGAAAACGGCCGGGCTCATCGACGCGGGCCGCGTGTCGAGCACCGCGGTGAACCGGGGCTGGGCGGGGTCGGCGTACTCGCGCACCATGAGCCGTCCGGTCCTGGCCGTCGCCTTCCAGTGCAGATGCCGGACCTCGTCACCCATGACGTACTCCCGCACCGCGCGCAGATCCGCCGAACCACGCAGCGGCGGGTCGGTGATCGGGCCTTCGTGGTGGTGGCGTGGATGGCCCGCCTGCGCCGCGCGCACCGAATGCCGTCGCGGATGCACCCACAACCACGCGGTACCGCCGACGGTCTGGTCGCCGCGCGCGAGGTCGAACAGGTCGGGCCGGTGCACCACGAGCGGGCCGACCCGCAGTTTCCCGCGGGTCGTCGTCGGCAGTTCGTAGTGGTACGTCGCTTCCGCGCCGGGCGCGAGCGGGCGGACCCGCAGGCGATGCGTTTCGCTCCCGATCCCGTCGCCGGCGGCGAAACCGCCGTGCCGCCGCGCACCGGTGTTGCGTACGACGAGCGAGGCCAGCGCGGGTTTCCCGCGCTCGACCCTGTCCGGCTGGACGGTGCGGCCGATCTCCACCCGGGGCCGGAATCTGGTGGTGGCCAACGCGATCAGCACCGCGCCCGCCGCGATCCCGGCGAAGGCACGGAAAAACGTGTACCCGGCCAGTTCGCCGAGGGCGTAGAACCCGGCGGCGAAGGCCAGCACGATGACGCCGCGGCGGGTGAGCCGCACGCCTACCTCCCCATCGCGGCCATGGGAGCGGCCGTCGCGCCCAGGAGTTCGTCGACGATGTCGGCGGTCCGGCGCTGGTTGAGTTCCGCGTCGGGGCTCAGCACGAGCCGGTGGTCGAGCACCGGATGCGCGACGTCCTTGACGTCGTCCGGGGTGACGAAGTCGCGGCCGAAGGTGGCGGCGAGCCCCTGTGCGGCCCGGATCAGCGCGATGCTGCCACGCGGGCTGGCACCGTAGCGGACGTCCGGATGCGAACGGCTCGCCGCGGCAAGCCGCACCGCGTAGTTGACGATCTCCGGTGCCAGATGGGACTTCCGGACCTCGTCGATGACGGACTGGACGTCGGCGATGGTCAGCACCGGCTTCAGCTCGTCCGGTGTCACGCCCGCGCAGTCCCCCATCACCACGCGCATCTCGGATTCCAGATCCGGGTAACCGACCGAAATGCGCATGAGGAACCGGTCCAGCTGCGCTTCGGGCAGCCGGTAGGTGCCCTCCAGTTCGATCGGGTTCTGCGTGGCCACCACGAGGAACGGCCGCGGCACCGCCTGGCCGACCGAATCCACGGTGACGCGGCGTTCGGCCATCACCTCCAGCAGCGCGGCCTGCGTCTTCGGCGTGCCCCGGTTGATCTCGTCCGCCAGCACCACGTTGGCGAAGATGCCGCCGGGGTGGAACTGGAACCGCTCGTTGTTCTGGTGGTAGACCATCACGCCGGTGATGTCGCCGGGGAGCAGGTCCGGGGTGAACTGGATGCGGTTCCACCGGCCGCCGATGCTGGCGGCGAGGCAGCGCGCGATCGTCGTCTTCCCGACGCCGGGCACGTCCTCCATCAGCAGGTGCCCTTCGGCGAACAGCGCCGCCACGGTGAGCCGGACGACCTCCGGTTTGCCGCGCACCACCGATTGCACGTTCTCGGCGATCTGCTCGAAGGCGACCCTGGGTGTGAGCGTCACAGAAGTTCCTTTTCCTTTCGTCGGCGCAAGCCGACCAGTGCCAGCGGGCCGAGCCAGAACAGTGCGCCACCGGACACCGTGGGGACCCCTCTCCACGAGTCCGTGGCGGTGCCCGCGGAGGTCTTGATGGTCGCGGTGATCGTGATGGAGCCGACCCAGGCGACGCTGGGGATGGTCAAGGTCGTCGCTCCGGAACAAGCCACTGGCTTCGTCTCGGCGAAGAACTCCGCCGTGCAGGTCGCCGGAGCACCCTTTCCGTTGGCGTTCACGGAAACGAACAGCGTGTTGTCCTTGCCCCGCACCTGGGTGATCGTGATCGTCGGCGGTCCGGAGACGACCGGCACCGTGACCTTCCTGCTGCCGGTGGCCCCGGTCAGATTGGCCCCGGAACCGAACTTCGTGACCGCGCGGACCGTGACGGTCGCGGCGCCGGTGACCCCGGTGAATTCCGCGGACGTGGCCGTGACCGTGCGCTGGCCTTGGCCCGTCACGCTCACCAGGTAGTGCACCAGCGTGCCGCCGCGCAGGTCGGGCTGGGTCCAGCTGACCGACACCTTCCCGGCCGCGGTGGCGTTCGCGGTGACGACCGGCGCCCCGGCGGGCCGGTTCGCGGGCCCCGGGGTGACCACCTTGGCGCTGACGCCCGGGCCGATCCCCGCCGAGTTCTCCGCGATCACGGTGATCACATACGGGGTTCCGTTGCGCAGCCCGGAAATCGTCGTACCTCGTGACGATCCGCCGACCCGGGTGGACCCTCCGGTCCAGGTCAGCCGGTAGCCGGTGATCCGCGCGCCGTTGTCCGCGGCCGGGCTCCACGAGACCTTGATCGAGCCGTCCCCGGACGACGCGCTCACCTTGCGCGGCGCCCCGGGCGGAGTCGCCCTCGCCACCGGCGGGGGCGCCTGCTGGGTGTTCGGAGGTGCCTGCTGTCGCTGTTCCCGCTGCGGCGGGGGCTGGTCGCCGGACGGTTCCGGTTCGGCCGACGGCGCGCCCGCGGTCTGGCTGTTGGCCGCCTTGTCGACGTCGACGTCGACCACCGAGCCGTCGTCGCCGTTGACGACCAGCACGTGCGAGCCGTCGGAACTGTCGACGTAGATCCGGTTGTCCTCGCCCTTGGCGAGCCTCGGTGCCGTTCCCTGGCCCGGCACCTTCGCGGTGGACTTGAGCTTGCCGGCGACGTCGTAGGTCAGCACCTCGCCTCGAGTCTCGTCGACCATGGCGACGACGTTCGACGACGAGAGCGGGCCGTTGAACCGGCTGCCCTTGGTCAGCTCGACCGAAATCGGCTTCGCGGAGGGGCGGTCCTGGTCGAGTCCGCTGATGTCGATGAGGTGCAGCTGGTTGCGCTCCGGGTCGGCGATGGCCAGCCGGTCGCCGACGGCGCTGTTGGCGACCTGCGCCGACGGCGAGAGCTTGATGCCGAGGGGAAGGGCTTCGCCGAGGCCGTCCAGGCCGACGCGGTGGAGGCTGTCGCCGGTGGTGTCGAGCACGACCGGCCGGTCGCCGACCAGGGTCAGCCCGCCGCCGTGCCCCGGCGGGAGCTGGGCGGGGCAGGTCATGACGGCGGCGCCCTTGGGCAGCTCGCAGATCGCGCCGTTGTCGACGCGATGCGCCCACACCGTGCCGTCGTTCGTCGCGACCGGCCGGGACAGTGGCCCCCCTGCGGGCACCGTCGCGGCCGGGTCACCGAGCCGCACGATCTGGCCGGCGTTGCGGTAGACCAGGTACGGACCGCCCGCGATCTCCATCACGAACGGGGTTTCCGGCGCGGGCGGCGGCGTGGACTCCTCGACGCTCAGCGTCGCCTTGTCGAACTGCGTGATGCGGTTCCGCTCGACCACGTAACCGGAATCGTCGCCTTGCAGGACCTGGCTGCCGTTCGCGGCGCCGGGCACGTCCGCGCGCGCGTCGACCCGGTTCGTCGAACCGTCGACGTGGAACGCGGACTGGGCGGCGTCGTTGTAGACCCAGTGGCCGACCTGGACGAACTCCAGCCGTTCCGGGGTCGACGCCTGTCCGGTGACGGCCAGGCCGACCAGCGCCAGGCAGCCCGCGACCACCAGCGCCACGGCCATCCTCGTTCTGGCCACCACGCTGAACCGGTTCGTGCCGCGCTCGTCGGTGTTCACGCGATCAAGCTAGAGAGCGACCATGAAATTTCGATGAAACAGCCTGTATCGGGCTCGCGCCCGCTTGTCATCGAAACCTCATGTTCGCCCGGCAGGCTGAGGCGCACACGGCTTGAGTGCCGGTCGGCGGAGCTGAGATGGGATCGAAAGACACCAGACGCGTGAACCCGCCCGGCCGCAGGCCCCGCTATCGCGGTGGCAGGGCGCCTCGACCGCCACCGCGGCGTGGAAGACCAGGCAGCGCCCTGCCGACGTCGATCGCGGACGCGGGTTCACCAACGGACTCTGAGGAGGCACGACGATGACCGATCTCGGCGCGGCCAGGACGGGCGGGCGGTACCAGGCGCCGCCTCCGCCGCTTCCCCAAGCGGGGGCTGCCGTACCGCGGACCGCGGCCATATCCGACTCGCTTGCCTACGCGGCGCCTGCCGCGCGGGCGGCCGCACGTGAGGCGGCGCTGGCCGCGCTCACCGCCGCTCGCCAGGCGGAGCAGCAGCCGCGCTGGGCCGCGGCGGTGCCCGTTCCCGCTCCGGCGCCCGGCCCGCCGCGGCCGATTCAGCCGGTGCCCGTCACGGGACGCCGGCCGCGCCGGTTCGGCGGGATCGGGATCGCGCAGATCGTCTGCTGGCAACTCGTCCTCGTCGCGCTCGTCCTGGTGGCGGGGCGGCCCTGGCCGCTGGTGGCCGCGGTGCTCACCGCCGCCGTGGTGGTCCTCGCGCTGACCGCCGTGCGGATCCGCGGACGCTGGCTCTACTCGTGGCTCGGTTCGGCGTCGGGTTACCTGACGCGCGACCGCGACCGGGATCTCCGGAACGCGGGCGAGGCGGGCCGGGCGCTGCTGCGCCTGCTGTCGCCGGAAGCGACGGGGATCACCGGCGAGATCGGCGACGAGACGGTGTTCATGGTCAGCCGCGCCGGCGGGATCACCGCTGTACTGCAACCGAAGTCGGCCGTCCGTGAGCGGCCGATGCCGTCGCCGCTGACTTTGCTGCCGCCGTCGCGGGAACAGGCCATGGACGTCGCCGCGCAGGTCATCCACCACGTCGGCGCGGATCGCTCACGGCCGCCGCGCGGCTGGGTCGCGCTGCAGGCGCTGCGCACCGTCGACGTCCACCGGGACGCCGACGTGCGGCAGGCTCTCGGGAACACGATCCGGCGCGTACGGCGGCAGCTGCGGCGCGACGGGCTCCCGGTGCGGGCGCTCGCCGAAAACGAGGTCCTCGGAGCGCTCGCGTCGCTGGCGCACGTCACGGCGGGCCGGGCGCGGATCCGGGAGGACTGGCGGTTCTGGCACAGCGGCCCGATCTGCCAGGCGACCTTCCACCTCGACGGCTGGGACGCGCTTTCACCGGCGCACGCGGCGGATCTGACGCGCCGTCTGCTCGCCGCCGCGCCCGGCGCCGCGGTGACCCTCGCCGTGACCGCCCGTCGTGGTGCCGCCGATTCCGAACCCAGGGTCAGCGCGGCGATCCGGATCGCCGCCGCGGGTGCCCATCCGGTGGAACACGCGGCGCGGGACCTGGAACTCGCCGCACGCCGGGGCGGGGTGACCTTGGACCGGCTCGACGGCAGGCACGCCAAAGGGGTGGCCGCCACCCTGCCGATCGGCGTCAGTTGAGCACGACGATCGCGACGGTGAGCGCGGTCGCGTACAGCGTCCAGGCGAGGTACGGCAGCAGCAACGCGGCGGAAACCCGGGAAGACCGGCGGAAGTACAGCGCGGTGACGACGATGGCGGCGTCGAGCACGAGGATGTCGGCCAGTGCGAGGCCGTACGCGCCGGCGGCGAAGAACAACGGTGTCCAGGCGGCGTTGAGGACCAGTTGCGCCGCGTACCAGACCAGTCCGCGCCGTTCTCCGCCGGATTTCCAGTACAGCCAGCCCGCCACCGCGATCCCGAGGTACAGGACCGTCCACACCGGACCGAACAGCCAGGCGGGCGGCGCGAACGGCGGCAGCGTCAGTCCACTGTAGACAGAGCGGGCACCGGACGCGGCCAGGCCGCCGACGAGCGCGACCACCGCGACCGCGACCAGGAACGGAAGGAACGCCAGCGGCGCGCGGAGTCGTCCTGGCATCGTGGTCATTCCCGGCTCCCGTCTTCGGCTCGTTCGAGCGTAAGTCAGGGAGCACGCCCTCGCAGCGCCGATCCACACCACACCAGGCGATTACCTACACCGTTCGGGTGGCCCTTGGCACGGAGTGCAATACCCGCCGTGCTTTGTACCCGGTTGATAGCTCGACAAAAACCCGATTCGCGCCGATCCAGTAGTGGACATCACATTCAGCTTAGCTGTGAAAGCGGTACCGCGGCGGGCCTCGTGTGACCAGACTCGGTGCAGGGGGTGCTGCTCGGAATGGACTCAGGTGACAGACGCGAGAACAGGATAACCGGAGACGTCTCCGGAACCGCGGTACAGGTCGGCGCCGTTCACGGCGACATCTTCCTCCAACAGGGGGTCAAGCCGGTCATTCCGCGGCAATTGCTTCCGGTGTCCTCGTCGTTCACCGACCGGGAACGGGAACTGACCGCGCTGACCCGGTTGCTCGACGACGACCAGCGGCAAGGGCCGGCGCTGGCGGTGATCACCGGATCCGGCGGAATGGGGAAGACGGCGCTCGCGTCACGCTGGATCACGAATCACGTCGACCGTTTTCCCGATGGCCAGCTTTACGTGAATCTGGGGGCCTTCAGCGCCGACGGGCCGACGACTCCCGACGACGTGCTCGGCGGCTTTCTCCGCGCGCTCGGCGTGCCCGCGGAGCAGGTGCCCGCCGAGATGGCGGAACAGGCGGCCATGTACCGGTCGGTCACCGCGGGCAAGAGGTTCGCCGTCCTCGCCGACGACGCGGATTCCGCCGCGCAGGTCCGGCCGCTGCTGCCCGCGTCGCCGGACAGCGTCGTCGTCGTGACCAGCCGATGGCGGCTCGGCGCACTGGCCATGGACGGCGCGCGGGCGCTCGTCGTCTCCCCGCTCGACGAGGACGCGGGTTTGCGGCTGCTGGAAAGAACCGTGGGAACGCACCGTGTCACGACAGAACCCGAACGCGCCCGGGAATTGGTCTCCCTCTGCGGCGGTATGCCGATCGCCCTGTGCGTGGCGGCCGCTCGGCTCTCGACGCGGCCTCAATGGCCGATTTCCCGTTTGGTGGGCGTGCTTTCCGACGAGAAACGCCGTCTTTCGGGCCTCAAGATCGCCGACGAAGCGGTCGTGCAGGCGAGTTTCGACCTTTCCTTCGACGAATTGGACGCGGAGACGGCGCGGGTCTACCGCCTGCTCGGTCTCCATCCCGGCCGCGAGTTCGGTCTCGGTCTCGCCGCGGCCGCGATCGACCGTCCCGCGACCGAGACCGAGGACGCGCTGGACTCCCTGGTCGTTTCGAGCCTGCTGACCGACATCGGGCCCGACCGGTTCCAGTTCCACGATCTGACGCGGGTGCACGCGCGCCAGAAGGCGGCCAAGACGGAGGACCAGTCGACCCGATCCGACGCGCTGCGGAGAATGCTGGACTGGTATCTCGATCACGTCGCCGAAGCCGATCTCGCCATCATCCCGCACCGCCATCGGCTCAGCCCGCGCCACGAACACGCGCGGCCGTCACGGTTCCCCGATTCCCGGGGCGCCTTGGACTGGGTGGAGCAGGAACTCGCGAACGTCGTCGCGACCATGCACACCGCCGTCGAAGAGGGCTGGTGGCAGGAAGTCTGGCAGTTCTGCGAGGGCCTGTGGGGTTTCTTCCTCTACCGCAAGCATTATCGCCAGTGGGAGAAGACGCACAAATGGGCGGTGGACGCCGCGCGGCACTGCGCGGATCCCGCCGCGGAAGCGCGCATGCACATCCAGCTCGGCTACGCCTACCTCAACACCGAGAAGTTCGAAGACGCGCGGACACAGTTCGCGGCCGCCATGGAGGCTTCGCGAACGATCGACGACCCGGCCGGTGAGGCGACCGCGTGGGAGCACCTCGGCGTCGTCGCGCAAAGCACCGGAGACCACCAGCGGGCGCTGGAGTACTTCACCCGCGCCCTGCGGCTCGCGGAACGAGCGGGACAGCGCCGCGGTGTGGTGCTGCATCTGAGACGGATAGGAGAAGCCAGCGCGGCTTTGGGGCGGACGCAGGAGGCGATCGGTCACCTGGAGCGCTCCGCCGCCGAAGCACTGGCGATCGGCGACGTCGTCCTCCACGCACGGGCACAGACCCGGCTCGGCAACGCCCACCTCACCCTGGGCCGGGTCGGCGAAGCCTCCCGGCTGCTGCAAGAAGCGGCGGCGACCTTGCACCGTTCCGGCGCCGATCCGTATTACGCCGAAGCACTCGAAAGCCTCGCGGAATGCGGGCTGCGCGAGGGCGACACCCACGCGGCCCGCACCCATCTCCAGCGGGCGCTGGAGATCTACCGTCGTTCGAGGGACCTCAAGGCACATCGGGTGGAAGCGCGGATCGCGGCGATCGCGGACGACACCGAAAGCTCCTCCGCGCCGCCGCCGGAATAGCGGGGCCAGCCGTCGATCCCGGACCCGGCCGGGCCGGCGACGAACCGGTGGTCCCGGAACCGGACCGAATCCCCGGCGATGACCGCCAGCGCCCCGGGCAACGCGCTCAGGACGTCGTCCGGCGCGGCGGAGCAGATGATCAGATCCGCGCGGCGCAGCCAGGCTTCGGGCGTCTTGCCCGCCCAGGCGACCAGCACGTGGTCCGGCAGCCCGTATTCGTCGGTCCACCGCACCTCGACGACGGCGCCGCGCACCCGCGCCCTCATCTCTCCGGCCATTCTCGGGTGAGCAGCGGAACCGGCGTGACCTCGGCCGGGCGGTCCGGCTCGGGCATCGCGAGGATCCGGTAGATCTCCTCGCGCAGTCGCGCCGCCGCCTCCCCCGGCATCGAGGTGATCCGTTTCCCGATGGCCGTACGCCGCGAACCGCCGGTGATGAGTTCGTCCACCTGCCCTCGCAAGGACCGCGCGGGGTCGAGAACGGACGCGGACTTCCAGAGCAGGTCGGCGAGACTCCCCTTCCGGACGTCGAGTACGGAGCCGGGATTGAGCAGGACCGGCTTCCCCAGCCCCGCCGCGTACTGCGTCACCGAGCCGTGGTCGCCGATCACGCAGTCCGACGCCACCAGCGCGGCCCGCCAGCCTTCCTCCGGCGGCAGGAGCCGGATCCCGGCTTCGAGCGCCTCGGCGAGCCACGCACGCACCTGGCGCGTCCCGTGGGCCGACCACGTCAACGGGTGCAGAGCCACCATCACCCGGTACTCTGGACCTCGCAGCACCGAGGCCAGCCGGGTGATCAGGTCCAGGTTCCCGCCGAACAGGGAATGCGGGGACCAGGTCGAACTGATCATCACCAGTTTCCGGTCCGCCTCGATTCCGGCCGAGTCCCGATACCTCAGCCGCAGCGGCATGCTCGCCCGGAGCCTGTCGTAGCAGACGTCGCCGGCGACGACGACCCGCGAAGCGGCCTCGGGAAAAGCCCGGCACATCCGCCTGGCGTCGTCCTCGTGCGCGAACACCATCGCTTCCGGCACCACCCGGCCGTCGCGGACGAGCAGATCCCTGGGATGTCCCGCGATCCCCGTCCCGTGCGGACTGACCCGCGACCGGATCCCGCCGGTGCCGTGCGGCAGCACCAGCACCGGCGCCTCCAGTTCGTCGATGCCCACATGACTGGACGCGAGGGCCAGGTCGAAGCGCATCCGCGACGCCTGGTGCCACGGCAGGACGAGACCGCCCGAACGACGCAGATACTCGTCGACCCCTGGCCACGTGTCCGGGCCGTCGGGCGTGGTGAAGGCGATCTGCACCCGGGCGTCCGCCTCCAAGAGCGGCAGTACGTCCGCCAGCCGGGTACCGGCCGTCATATGCGGCACCACCGCGAGCACCCGGCGGCACCCCGTCCTGGTCAGCCATCGCTCCGCCGTCCTGCTTCCCGGCACACGCGCCCACGAGATCCCGGTCATCGTCGCCCCCGTCCCGCCGCCGACGAAATCCGCAGTCGTCCCGCCATTCCCGCCTCCACTCGTTTCAATGATTCATCGTCACTGCGGAAAAGAGTGGCGACCCGATCGGTCAGCCTCCTGTTCCGGGAATAACACCGCCCTTTCACGAGATGCCAGAGAGATGACAGATACCTGTCAGGCACGCGTTGACCTGGCCAGATCCGGATCCACCTGCGAAACTCGACCGCGGGAGCGCGGTCACTTCGGTGACACCTTGGGAGGGGAGGCGCCGTGGAGCAGCACATTTCGTTCGGATTTCTCGGCAAGACAATCGTTCGGATGCACGGTCGTTTGACCGTGCAATGGGGAAGAGCGCAAGAACACGCGGTCCTCGCCGTCCTGCTCGCTCAGGCGGGGCGGCACATTCCCATCCAGACGCTCGTCAGGCAGGCTTGGCCGGAGGACCGGGCACCACGAAATCCCGCTGCCACACTGCATACCTACGCCAACCGGGTGCGCGCGATCCTTCAGGACAGCGACACGGACGCGAGACTCGACAATACCGGCGGCGGTTACCAACTCCTTGTCGACCGTAAGTCGATCGACTACTTCCGGCTCACCGAATCGATCACCTCCGCGCACCAGGCGTTCCGCGAACACGATCACGAACTAATACGCACGCTACTCGAAGGCACCCTTCCGCTCTGGCGCGATATTCCGCTCGCCGAAGTGCACACCGAATGGGCGGAGAACTGGCGGAATTCCGTCATCTTCGACGAATGGATACCCGCCAACGGCCTGCTGATCGACGCCTACATCGGCCTCGAAAAGTTCGATCCGGCGCTTCGCAGGCTCAACGATCTCCAACGCGAGCACGGTTTCATCACCGGTCTCGCCCGGCGCCGGTTGACCCTCCTGCACAAACTCCGGCGGTACGATGACGCCACCGAATACTATTTCGCCGCTCGACGGCAGCTACTGGCCGACGGCGACGACCGAGGCGCCGAAGAACTCCGTCTTTTCCAGGATTCCCTCGCCGAAGCCGACCCCCCGCCGCCGGCCACCGGGCTCACGGCGCCCCGCCGAGAACCGAACGTCCCTTTGCTGCTGCGCCGATTGCCCCGCGACATCACCGACTTCACGGGCCGCGAAGCGATCCTGGCGTCGCTCGACCGGCTCACCGGAGCGCACGAAGGGCCACCCCGGCCCGCGGTGATCGCGCTCGTCGGCGCGGCCGGGGTCGGCAAGACGGCCACCGCGCTGAGATGGACCCACCGCACGAGCGCCCGGCATGCCTGGGGCACCTTCTTCATCGACCTCCACGGCGACGGCACCGCGCCGCGGGTCGAGACCACCCAGGTCATCGACGACCTCCTCGGCGCCTTGGGGTACGAGATCACCTCCATCACCGGCACCGCCGGACGTGAGACGAAACTCCGCGCACTGCTCGCCGAACGCCGGATGCTGATCGTCCTCGACAACGCGGCCGACAGCGCGCACGTCGGCCCGCTGCTCACCGCGCTGGCCGACTGCGTCGTCGTCATCACCTCACGCCGCCGCCTCACCGCGCTGTCGGTCCGCCACGACGTCCGGAACCTCACCCTTGACACCTTGCCGCCGGACGATTCCGCCGAATTCCTTGCCCGGCGCATCGGCGCGCGGACGACGCGGGAGCCGGCGGCCGTGGCACAACTGGCGCGGATCGGCGCAGGACTCCCGCTCGCCCTCAGCCTCATCGCCGAACGCGCCGCCAACCGGGCGGGCACCACCTTGACGACTCTCGTCGGCCAGTTGCGGGATTCCGACATCCTGCTGCACATCGGCGACGACGGCGACAGCGCGGACGCCAGCCTCAATTCGGCGTTCTCCTGGGTTTATCGCGCACTGCCTCCGGCCTGCGCCCGCGTCTTCCGGCTGCTGGGCATCCACCCCGGCGCGGAGATCAGCGTCGAAGCGCTGAGCGCGATGGCCGCCGCCGGCCGCCTGGAAACCCAGCGAGCCCTGGATGCGCTCGTTTCGGCGCATCTCGTCTCTCAGCCCGCCGACATCGACCGTTACCGCGTCCACGACCTCCTCCACCGGTTCGCGGCGGTCCTCGTCAGGGACGATCACGAATTCGTGCCCGCCAGGAACCGCATGTTCTCCTATTACCTGCACAGTGCGGACGCGGCGCAGCGGACCGCTTCCCCGCATCGTCAGGCGCCGCCGATGCCGCCGCTCGAACCAGGCTGCGTTCCTCACCGCTTCGACGACGTGTCCGAGGCGCTGCGCTGGACCCTCCTCGAGCGTTCGAATCTCGTGTCCATGGTCCGCCGCGCCGCGGAGGACGGCCTGCACGGCTACGCCTGGCGGCTGCCGCATTGCCTGATCGACACGCTGAAGCGCTATGGGCTGTACGAAGACTGCGTCAGCACGATGACCACCGCGGTCTCGTCCGCCGCCGCGGACGGGAACGCCCACGCGGAAGCGTCTTCCAGTAATGATCTCGGAGAGATCCACCTGATCACCGGCGCGTACGACCTCGCGGACCGCTACCTCGGCCGGGCGCTGGAGCTGTC
This sequence comes from Amycolatopsis sp. NPDC052450, assembly GCF_044547565.1. NCBI lineage: Bacteria > Bacillati > Actinomycetota > Actinomycetes > Pseudonocardiales > Pseudonocardiaceae > Amycolatopsis > Amycolatopsis sp. NPDC052450. Next base: position 108,596 of record NZ_JBIUAQ010000018.1, read on the forward strand.
CCGGCGCCACGGGATCGCGGTGGGGGAATTGTCGGTGACGCTGAACCTGGCGCGCCGTCACCAGTACGCCGGGCGGCTCCCCGAGGCCGTCGCCCTTTACCGGGAAGGTCTGCGGCTCGCGGAATCCCTCGGCGACCGGGAACGGCACGCCAAGGCCGCCCACCGGCTGGGCGACGCGCTCGTCGAACTCGACCTCCATCACCAGGCCCTACCCCACTATCAGCTCGCCCTCGACCTGCGCCGGAAGGCCAACGACGTGGCAGGCACGGTGGCCACCCACACCGCACTGGTGGATCTCTACACGAAACTCGGGAACCTGGACGCCGCGGACGCGCACCAGCGTCCCGCTCACGAACTCCTCGGCCAGGTCGGGATGACGGTCGCGACACGGCTGTACACCGTGATGGCGGAACTGGCCCACGCGCGCCGCCAAGACCGCGACGCGCTCCGTCACGCGCAGCACGCCCTCGAACTGGCCGAAAGGGCGAAGCATGTCAACGGGAGGGCGCGGGCCTACGTCGCGCTTGGTTCGATACTGGCCGATCGCGGGAATCGTGAGGACGCGCGGTGGGTGTGGCGAAAGGCCGCCGGGCTCTACCGGGATACGGGCAGGGACCGGAAAGCCGGGAAAATCGACGGGCTCCTCGCCGAGATCGACGAGCCCGAACCGGTCGTCCCGCTCGCGAGGTCGGGGGAAGAGGACACCGTGGCTCTCCCGGCACCTCCTCGCCCTATAGGCTCACGGGGTCCTCGAAAGAGTGATCAATTGCGTCACGGCACGCCACCGACTACTTGATTTCTCTCGAATGCGCATGTCCGGCAGGTATCACCCGGATGGCCGAACAACTCTGAGTAGAGGGCGATTTGCAGTAGGGCAAGTTGATCTCCTACGATGCGCGCGAGGCTGAAAATGAGCCCGTCATGCTCGTATTCCGAGGAGAAACTTGTTCACGACCACGTTTTTTGCTGCACTGTCTGATCTCCCCACGGTTTTCGCGGTCGTCGCGAGTTGGTGGAACTGCTGAGACACCCCGGGTCGCCCGGACTTCGGTCCGGGCACCATCAAGCTCCCGAAATACCGGTACCGTGAGGTGACCGTGCCCGACCGGACCCGACGGGGAGCGATCCGATGCCAGAACCGGTCCTCATTTCTCTCGCCGCAGCTCTCGCGGCCCGATCCGTGGTCGGTTTGTACAAGCTGGTGAAGGAAAAATTCTCCGAAGACCCCGCGGCGACGGCGGCACTCGAAGCCGCCGAAGGCGCCGCGGAGGATTCCGCGGAAGTGCGCGCGCTCGCGACGCGGCTGTCCACGGCCGAAGCCGAAGACCCCGAATTCGCGGAGCGGCTTCACCGCGAGTGGGACAAGGCCGGCGGGAACAGGGCCGAGACCGGCGGCGTGGTGAACACGGTCTCGGGCACGGTTTCCGGGAAGGTCGTGCAGGCCCGCGACATCCACGGGAACATCTCGTTCTGACCCGGGGCCACGGAAAACGCGTCGCGTCCGCCTTGGCGCGTCACTAAGATCATCGCGCGATGAACGACGAGACCTTTCTCGCCCACGTGGCGGACGGCCTGGCCGCGTTGCCCGCCGTGCACGCCGTCACGCTCGGCGGATCACGCGCCCAGGAAACCCACAACCCCGGCAGCGACTGGGATTTCGCCGTCTACTACCGCGGTGGTTTCGACCCGGCGGAGCTGCGCGCCCTCGGCTGGGAGGGCGAGGTCTCCGAGGTCGGCGCCTGGGGCGGCGGCGTGTTCAACGGCGGCGCCTGGCTCACGATCGACGGCAGGCAGGTCGACGTCCACTACCGCGACCTCGACGCCGTCGAGCGGCACCTCGCCGAAGCACGGGAAGGGAAGTTCCACTGGGAGCCGCTGATGTTCCATCTCGCGGGCGTCCCCAGTTACCTGCCGGTCGCCGAACTCGCCGTCAACCGTGTGCTGCGCGGCGATCTACCGCGGCCAAGCTACCCGGAAGCGTTGCGGGAAACGGCTCCGGCGATGTGGCGGGGCCGCGCGGAACTGACGCTGCGCTACACCCGCGGCGCCTTCGTCCCACGCGGGCAGGCCACCGAGGTCGCCGGTGCGCTGGCCACCGCCGCCATGGAGACGGCGCACGCGGTCCTCGCGGTCCGCGGCGAGTGGGTCACCAACGAGAAACGGCTGTTGCGGCGGGCGGGTCTGCGCGAGGTCGACGCGATCATCGCCGGTCTGCGGGCGGACGCGAATGTCCTCGCCAAGGCTGTCGACGAGGCGGAGACCCTGTTCCGCGCGGTGGATTCCGCCGCCGGGTAGCTGCGACCGTCCTGTGGCGCGTGTCACGGAATGACCGGCGATCTTCAGCGCTACAGAGAGGTGAGACCCGTTCCGTACCAAGGGAGTGACATGTCCGCCACCGCCACACCGGAAGAGACCGCTCTGGCCGTCCCCGCCCTCGACGACTTCGACTTCCCGCTCACCGACGGTGCCGCTTGCCGCATCGACGACCCGGACTGCGAAGCCTGCCAGTAAGCCGCCTGCCGATTCTCACGCGGTGAAGGACGCTTTGCCCGCGTGTGACGCGGGGCCCCGGCAAAGTCGAGATCTTCAGGTCAGGCGACTATTCCTGCACTGTCGCGGGGCCGCATGTGCCGGTGGTGGAGCTTGATTCTGGGCGCAGGAGGGGCTTCAGTGTCCACAAGGGACACCGCCAGGCGATTGCGCGTCCGATTGATGCCGCTATGTGCGGTTCTGCGGGGGGGTCGTGAGTGGCAACGAGAGTTAGAACAACAAAATCACTCACGGCCCCTTCGCGAAACCGCGCAAATCACCCAAACCGGGCACATTCGCCTCGCAAAGGGTCCCTTGTGGACAGTCAAAAGCCGGGTGAGGCTCCTTGCGGGAGCCCGCTCCAGTCGGGTCCACCGCGACACGTTCGCCTTGTCCCGCTCCAGCGGCGGAGCCGACCAGCAGTTAGGCGACTTTGCCGGGTCCCGGCATGTGACGCGGGGAAAGCGTCCTTCGACCCGGACTCAGTTCACCCGCCCGTCGACGGCCGCCACGATCAGCGCGGCGCACCGCTTGACGGGCAGACGCCGTTCCCGCGCCATCGTCTCGAGGGCGGCACGGGCGGCCTGCCCACGTAATCCTTGGGTGGCAAGCACTTTCAGCGCCAGGCTGATGACGTCGGCGGAAGGTGGCGCTTCAGGCATGAGGGACCTCCGGCTCGCTCGGCAGACAGGCGACCGGCCACGGGTACCCGCTCCTGACCGCGTTCACACCTCCCGTTTCACCGCGAAGACCGCCGGTCGTGGACGGCGTCCCGCCGGACCTGCTCGGCGTGCACACCGATCTCCCCGAGCCGTTCGGCGAATCCGGTGTGCTCGCGGGGAAGCTGCGCGCGCAGGTCGGCCAGCGGCGCCAGCAGACCGGTGACGTCGTCTTCGCCGAGCACCGCGCTCACCCGGTCCGCGCTTTCCCTCGCCCTGGCGTTCAGCCCGTCCAGCGCGCCGGCCTGGCCGGCCAGCTGCCGCAGGATCGCCGAGTTGCGCCGGGCCCACTCCGCCACCGCGCGATCACCCGCCCGCCGATCGCGCTCCGCGTCGACCCGCGCCTCGCCGGTGTGCTCGCCGCCGGTGGACGGCCGCAACCGCAGGAACCGCCGCTCCGCCGCCTGACGGCTCGCGACCCCGAGCGCCGGGGCCAGCGCCGTCCAGCTGGTGCCGCCCTCGCGGGCGGCCGCGATCAGCTCCGGTTCCCACGCGGCCAGCTGTTCGCGCACCGTCTTCAGTGCGACCAAAGCCTCCAGGAGCCGCTCCGGTTTCGAGGCGCCGGAACGGGCCTCGGCCACGATGTCGTGCACGGAGCGCACCGTCCGAGCGGGGTCTTCGTCCATCCCTGTCATCCCATCCGTCATCCTGTCGACGACTTGGCGGTTGTCATCGTTTCGATGACATGCTACAACAGTGGTGCGTGTTGACACCAGAGACAACGAGCCAGGAGGTGGAACCCGATGTTGATGCGCACCGACCCGTTCCGTGAGCTGGACCGGTTCACCCAGCAGATGTTCGGCGCCACGACGCCCGGAACGTGGTCCAAGCCGGCCACGATGCCGATGGACGCGTACCGCGACGGTGACGAATTCGTCGTCTGCTTCGACCTTCCCGGTGTCGCCGCCGACGCGATCGAGCTGGACGTCGAGCGCAACGTCCTGACGGTCAAGGCGGAGCGGCGGCCTGCCCCGGGTAAAGACGTCCAGATGCAGGTTTCCGAACGCCCGCTGGGTGTCTTCTCCCGTCAGTTGTTCCTCGGCGACGCCCTCGACACCGACCGCGTCGCCGCCGGGTACGAGGCCGGCGTGCTGACCTTGCGCATCCCGATCGCCGAGAAGGCCAAGCCGCGGCGCATCGAAATCAAGGGCGCCGAGTCCGACCGCAAGGAGATCCAGGCCTGAGTGTCCCTTCCGGTGCGGGGCCCGTTCGGGCCCCGCACCGGCGGAGACCGGGGAAGAAAGGAAGTCCTCGTTGCTCACCATGCCTGTCCGGCACCCCCACACCCGCGAAGCCGTGTGGGGCTACCTCGCCGACGTCACGAAGGCCCTCGGCGTCGGCCTCGAGTCCTGCACCGTCGACCACGACAGCCCGGTCTCGGCCTACGTGGCGCTCGACGGACGCCTCCCCACCCATCCAGAACGCGACGTGGCCCTGCTGTGGGACGAAATCCACGGCTGGGCCGTGGCGATCGAGACCCATTCCGGCGAAGACCTCATCGTGCTCCGTTATCTGGGCGGGGACACCGCCACCCCGGAGCCCGCCAGGGTCGCGCGCTTCGTCAAGGCCGTACGCGAAGACGACCACCGCTTCGGACAACTCACCCCACCGGATTTCGGCACGCTCTCCGCCATCCACGAGTGACCGCGGCTCGCGTCGGGTACCTCCGAAGGGCTTAGGCCGTGTCCTCCAAGTATCGCCGGGTGTGCTGACCCGCGAAAAGGGAGCGGGGGACCTTGGGTATCGCGGGAGGGGCGTGTGGATTTCGGTGCGTTGGATGACCTGAAATCCGCACGGTCACCGGAGGGGGACCGCGAACATGGCTCGCAGGACACGGCTTCGACCCGGAAGGAGTGCCGTGACCAGGATCGGCCTGTTGTACCCGACGCGAAACTGCGGCGAGGACGATTTCCTCGCACTGGCGGCGAAACTGGATCCGGACCTCGTCGTGGACTTCGCGTACGTCCCGTGGGGAGAGAAGATCGGCCGGGTCGACGACCTCGACCCGGCCGGGAAACACGAAGCCGTCCGCGAACTCGGGGCGCCGGACCGGCTTTCGGCCGCCGCGCGGTTCGACACGACACCGCGGGTCGTCAGCTGGGCCTGCTCCAGTTGCAGTTTCACGCGCGGCCTCGAAGGAGCGCTCGAACAGAGCCGCGTACTCGGTGAGCGGCTCGGCGTGCCCGCGCGCAGCACTTCCTTGGCGTACCTCACCGCGCTCGCCCATCTCGGCGCCGATCGCGTCGCGCTCGCCTCGGTCTATCACCGCGACACGACCGCGACTTTCGTGGACTTCCTCGCCGAAGCGGGAGTCACCACCGTTCACTCGGTCTCCGCCGACGCCCCCTCGGACCGCGCCCTCGCCACCTGGGATCGCGGGCGGATCACGGAACTCGTGGTCGCGGCCGACCATGCCGAGGCCGAAGCGGTGTTGATCCCCGAAACCGCCCTGCATACGGCACCGCTGCTCGAAGAACTCGAAACCGGGCTCGGCAAACCCGTGCTGACGGCCACCGCGGTCACTCTCTGGGATTCCTTGCACGCACTGGGCACACCGCCGATCCGGCCGGGGCTCGGGAAGCTGTTCGGGGCGGCCTCTACGCCTTGAGCCTGCCGCGCAACTCGTGCAGCGTCTTCGTGAGCAGACGGGAGACGTGCATTTGGGAGATCCCGACGCGCTCGGCGATCTGAGACTGGGTCAGCCCGTCGAAGAACCGCATCGCGAGGATCGCCCGTTCGCGTTCCGGCAGCTTTTCGAGCAGGGGGACCACGGTGTGCCGGTCCTCGATGTGCTCGAACCGGGAATCCAGCTCCCCCACCACGTCAGACAGGGGAAGCGAGCCCTCGCCGTCGTTGACCGGCCGGTCCAGTGACGAGGTCTGGTAGCTGTTCGCGGCGAGCAAGCCTTCTCGGACGGTGTCGACGTCCAGGTCGAGGTGACCGGCGAGTTCGGTGGGGGTCGGCGCGCGGCCGAGGGTCTGGGTCAGCTCCGTGGTCGCCCGCGAAAGCCGGGTGCGCAGCTCCTGCATTCCGCGCGGGACGTGCACCGCCCAGCCGGTGTCACGGAAGAACCGCCGCACCTCGCCCATGACCGTCGGCACCGCGAAGGCGAGGAAATCCCCGCCCATCCCGGGATCGAACCGGTCGACGGCCTTCATCAGCCCGATCCGCGCCACCTGGACCAGGTCTTCCTTCGGCTGGCCTCGTCCGCTGAAGCGGGCGGCGATGTGCTCGGCTATCGGCAGGAGTTCGAGGATGAGGCGTTCGCGCAGACGGCGCCGATCCGGGTGACCGTCGGGCAAAAAGGCCATCTCGTCGAACAAGGGGCGGCAATGCGAATAGTCGTCCTTCCGCGCCCTGCCGCTTCGGCGGTCACGCGGGGACGGCACCACTTGGTCCCGCTCTTCCCGCAGGAAGGAGTGGCTGAGGTCTTCCATGAGCGACGACGCGTTCATCAAAGTCACATTCGTCCCTTGTGGACTGGCATGGGTCGCTCCCCTCGTCTTCCCCGGATTACCCGGCAGGCGGACACGACAAACATCGACCGCCCTGACCTGGACGGGTGATCTCACGATTCGCCCGCGATCCGAAGGGGTATTCGCAGGTCACGAACCCAAGGAGGAGCCGTGCCTGAACAGAGCTGGAGCGACAAACGCGAACGTCAGTACGAGCACATCAAGTCCTCTCAGAAGAAACGCGGCGCGAGCACCGACCGCGCCGAGGAGATCGCCGCGCGCACGGTCAACAAGAACCGCGCGCAATCCGGTGAATCCAAGACCGCGAGCAAGAGTTCGATCAGGGACACCTCACCGCAGAAGCGCGGCGGCCAGCGGTCCGGCAACCGGAAGGGCCCCGGCGGACCGACCAAGGACCAGCTCTACAACGAGGCGAAGAAGCGCAACATCAAGGGCCGCTCGAACATGAGCAAGAAGGAACTGCAGAACGCCCTCGGCCGCTGATCGGAGGCAGGATGGACCACTCGCGCGCACCGGTGCTGGAAGCCATCGACGCCTACCGCCGCGCGGGTGGGCTGGCGTTCACCCCGCCGGGGCACAAACAGGGGCGCGGCGCGGATCCGCGGGTGCTTGACCTGCTCGGCAGGGACGCGTTCGCGTCGGATCTGCTGACCCTCAACGGTTTGGACGACCGCAGGATGTCGCGCGGCATCCTCTCGAAGGCTCAGGCCCTGATGGCCGACGCGGTGGACGCGGAACACACTTTCTTCTCCACCTGCGGAAGTTCGCTCTCGGTGAAGAGCGCCATGCTCGCCATCGCCGGCCCCGGTGAACGGATCCTGGTGTCCCGCAACGCCCACAAGTCGGTCGTGGCCGGGCTGGTGATCAGTGGCGTGCACCCGGTCTGGGTCCGGCCCCGGTACGACGAGGAGCACCACCTGGCGCATCCTCCCGGCCCGGAAGAGACCAGGGCCGCACTGGCGGACGCACCCCAGGTCAAAGGCATGCTGCTGATCACCCCGACCGACTACGGCACCTGCGCCGACATCCGAGGTGTCGCCCGTGCCTGCCATGACGTGGACAAACCGCTGATAGTGGACGAAGCGTGGGGTGCGCACTACCCGTTCCACGACGACCTGCCGACCTGGGCCATGGACGGTGAAGCCGACCTGTGCGTCACGAGCACGCACAAGATGGGCGGCGGCCTCGAGCAGGCCTCGGTGTTCCACCTGCGCGGTGACCGGATTTCGCCGGACCTGCTCAAGTCGAGGGAAGACCTCCTCGGCACCACGAGCACTTCCGCCCTGCTGTACGCCTCCCTCGACGGCTGGCGCAGGCAGATGGTCGAGCACGGTTCAAGGCTCCTGGGCGAAGCGCTGGCCCTGGCCGCCCGGGTACGCGAGGAGGTCGAACGCATCCCCGGCCTGCACGCCATGGCGGACGAGTTCTACCCGCCGGCCTTCGAACACGACCCGCTCAAGATCGTGATCGACGTCGCAGGCCTCGGCATCACCGGCTACCAGGCGGCCGACCATCTCGCCGAACGCCATCTGCACGCCGGCCTGTCCGACCACCGGCGGATCGCGGTGCAGATCACCCACGCCGACGACGAAGACACGGTCTCCGCCCTGCTGGACGGCTTGCGCGGACTGGTCGACCACGACTTCGAGCGGCGGCCGCCGGTCGACCTGCCGTCCGCCGCCGAACTGACGCTGGAAATGCGGATGCTGCCCCGTGACGCGTTCTTCGCCGAAGCCGAACACATACCGCTGGACAAGGCCGAGGGACGCGTCAGCGCGGAGATGATCAGCCCCTATCCGCCCGGGGTCCCGGCGATCGCTCCCGGCGAGGTGTTCACCGACGCGATCGTGGACTACCTCCACACCGGTGTCCGGACGGGCATGTTCATCTACGACGCCGCGGATCCGGAGCTGGGCACGGTACGCGTCGTCACCTGACCCCAAACACTCACGCCCCGGGCGTGACCACCTTCAGCGTCGGCAGCAGCCCGGTGAGCTCAAGAGCGCGGAGCAGGACCTTGGACGGCGCCAGACTCAGGTCGATACCGGCCTCCGCGCACTGACGGTTCGCCTGCACCAGCACGGAAAGGCCCGACGAGTCGCAGAAGCTGACTCTGGTCAGGTCGAGTACCACGGCTGCGGGACGGCGCTCCAGCAACGCCTGGAGCTCGGCCCGGAGCCGCGTGCTGGTCGCGATGTCGATGTCACCCGCCACCTCGACGGTGAGCGCGTCTTCAGAGCGCACCGTCTCGGCCACGACGAGGGGAGCGGCCTGCCCGGCTTCGGTGTCGATCGCCATGCATCGACGGTAAAAGGGCTCGGTCCGGACCGCAACCGTCGTCTCCCTCAGGACGACTGGACGACCTGCCGCGTGATCTCGTCCTTGCTCATCTTCGAAGCGCCCGTCACACCCGCGTTTCGCGCCTGGGTCAGGAGTTCTTCCTTCGTGGCCTCGCCAGGGCGGTCGCCGAGGTGCGAAGTGCGGCTTGTCACAAAGGCTTCACCGAGCTCGCGCCGCCGTGCCTCGTTCAGTTCGCGCCGCATCTTGGGCAGGACGGTGGATTCCTCTTCCTTCACGTGATGCGTGACGGCCTCGACGAGGTCGGAAAGCACCTTGTCGAACTGTTTCGACCGGGGATCGGTGTCGTTCAGCTTCACCAGCAGTTGCTCGGCTTCGGCGTGTTCCTTCTGACCGTGCGCGACCTCGTCGGACTCGTCCGCCTCGCCTTTGGCTGCCGGGTACACCTCGGCCTCCTCGGCCCGGCTGTGCGCGGTGAGCAGCGACGAAAGCACCGGGACGAGCAGTACTCGTTTCTCCGGATGCCGTTCGAGTTCGCCGAACAGCCGCTCCACCTCGCGATGGTCCTGCATGATCAAGTCCACTACGTCGCCCGCCACAGCCGCCTCCTCGGTCCGGGATCACTTCGACGCCACCGGGTACCCACACTGAGCCGATTCATTCCTCTTGGCGCCGGGATATCCTCACCGCATGGCTTGCCGTATCACCGAACTCATCCTCGACTGCGCCGATCCGGTCCGGATGGCGGCGTTCTGGTGCGAAGTGCTCGGGTACGTCGAAATCGGCAAGGAAGGCGACGACATCGAGATCGGCCCGCCGGGGACCGGCTTCGGCGGCCCTCAGCCCACGTTGATCCTGAGCCGCAGCGACGATCCGAAACCCGGCAAACTCCCCCTGCACATCGACGTGAACCCCACCGACCGTGATCAGGAGGCGGAACTGGAGCGGCTGCTCGCCGCGGGGGCGGTGCCCGCCGACGTCGGCCAGACGGGGGAAGAGTCGTGGCACGTGCTCGCCGACCCCGAAGGCAACGTGTTCTGTCTCCTCCGCAGGCGGGTCGACCCCTGAGGCACTGTCCACATCGGACTTTCGATTGGCGGAGGACACGACGGGGTACCCGAAAGGGACCTCGAACCCGACTGGATGGTCAGTGATGGCGGACGAACGACTGTGGCAGCGCGACAAGGCCGGATTCGGCTCCGCCGAGGACTTCTCGGCAGGCCCGCTGGCCGAGCAGTTCGCCGAGCTCACGCGTCTGCTGCTGTCCGCGTCGACACCCGCCCAGGTCCTCGAGCAGATCGTCGACGCCGCGTACCGGGTGGTCCCTGGCGCGGATCTGGTGTCGGTCACCCTCCGTGCCCCGGACGGGACCTTCCACACGCCGGTCTTGACCGGTGAGGTGGCGATGGAACTCGACGAGGTGCAGTACCGCGCCGGGACCGGGCCCTGCGTCGACGCCGCGGACAGCGAATGCCCCGGTCACGTCCGCAGCGACGACCTGGCGTCCGAGAAGCGGTGGCCGGACTTCTCCCGGGCCGCCGCGGCGCACGGGTACACCGCGATCCTGTCCACCGTGCTGGTTCCCCACGCGGCTCCGCCGAAGCTGCCCGGGGCGCTGAACATCTACAGCCGCCGCCCCGACGCCCTCGACGCCGTCGCGGAGGACACCGCGTTGCTGCTGGCCACTCACGGCTCACTCGCCTTGGCCAGCACCAACGCCGTGAGCCGGATGGAGCTGGAAGCACACCACCTTCGCCTGGCCGTCGAATCGCGCGACGTCATCGGGCAGGCGAAGGGCATCCTCATGCAACGACGCGGCCTGACCGCCGACGAGGCCTTCGACGTGCTGCGCCGCACCTCTCAGGACCTCAACGTCAAACTCGCCGAACTCGCCCGCACCCTCGCCACCCGGCACACCGAACTCGACCTCCCCTGAAGCGCGTGAAGGCCCCCTTCCCTCGGCTGAGCCGAGGGAAGGGGGCCTTCACGCGCAAACGGCGGACCCGCTGATCAGGCGAGGTCGAACCGGTCCAGCTCCATGACCTTGGTCCAGGCGGCCGCGAAGTCGGCGGCGAACCGTTCGCGCGCGGCCTGGCCCGCGTAGACCTCGGACAGCGCCCGCAACTGGGAGTTGGAGCCGAAGACGAGGTCGACGGCGGTGGCCGTCCACTTCACCGCGTCCGTGGCGACGTCACGGATCTCGTAGACGTTCTCCTCGGCCTCCGACACCTTCCACCGGGTGCCCGGCGAGAGGAGGTTGGTGAAGAAGTCGTTGGTGAGCACGCCGGGCCGGTCGGTGAGGACACCGTGCCGGGTGCCGCCGGTGTTGATCCCGAGTGAACGCAGGCCGCCGACGAGGACGGTCATCTCGGGGGCGGTCAGGTCGAGCATGTAGGCGCGCTCGACGAGCAGGACCTCCGGCTGCAGCTTCTCCCCGGGACGCAGGTAGTTGCGGAAGCCGTCGGCGCGCGGCTCGAGCAGCGCGAACGAGTCGACGTCGGTGTCCTCCTGCGCGGCGTCGGTGCGGCCGGGGCGGAACGCCACGGTCACCTCGGTGCCGGCGTCGCGCGCGGCCTTCTCGACGGCGGCCGAGCCGGCCAGCACGATCAGGTCGGCCAGCGAGATCTTGGCGCCGCCGGCGTCGTTGAACTCGCGCTGGATGCCTTCCAGGGTCTCCAGGACACCCGCGAGCTGCTCCGGCTGGTTGACCTCCCAGCCACGCTGGGGTTCCAGGCGGATCCGGGCACCGTTGGCGCCGCCGCGCTTGTCGGTGGACCGGAAGCTCGCCGCGGAAGCCCACGCGGTGCCGACCAGCTGAGCGACCGTGAGGCCGGATTCGAGCACCTTCCGCTTGAGCGCGGCGATGTCGTCTTCGCCCACGAGTTCGTGGTCGACCTCCGGCACCGGGTCCTGCCACAGCTGCGGTTCGGGCACCCACGGTCCCAGGAAGCGGCTCACCGGGCCCATGTCACGGTGCAGGAGCTTGTACCAGGCCTTGGCGAAGGCGAGGGCGAACTCGTCCGGGTTCTCCAGGAAGCGGCGCGAGATCTTCTCGTACGCCGGGTCGACACGCAGCGCCAGATCCGTGGTGAGCATGGTCGGCTTGTGCTTCTTGGCCGGGTCGTGGGCGTCCGGGATGATCGCCTCGGCGTCCTTGGCGACGTACTGCTTCGCGCCGCCGGGGCTCGTGGTGAGCTCCCATTCGTAGCCGAAGAGGATCTCGAAGAACCGGTTGCTCCACTGCGTCGGCTTGTCGGTCCAGGTGACCTCGAGACCGCTGGTGATCGTGTCCGGGCCCTTGCCGCTGCCGTGATCGCTGAGCCAGCCGAGGCCCTGCGTCTCGATCGGGGCGGCTTCCGGCTCCGGGCCGACGTGGTCGTCGGCGATGGCCGCGCCGTGGGTCTTGCCGAAGGTGTGGCCACCGGCGATGAGCGCGACGGTCTCCTCGTCGTTCATCGCCATCCGGGCGAAGGTCTCCCGGATGAAATGGGCCGCGGCGGCCGGGTCCGCGTTGCCGCGGGGTCCCTCGGGGTTGACGTAGATGAGGCCCATCTCGGTCGCGCCGACGTCGGGCACCATCTCGGTGTCGCCGGCGTAGCGCTCGTCACCCAGCCAGGTGTCTTCCGGACCCCAGAAGATCTCCTCGGGCTCCCAGGTGTCCTCGCGGCCGAAGCCGAAACCGAACGTCTTGAAGCCCATCGACTCCAGCGCGACGTTGCCGGCGAGCACGAGCAGGTCGGCCCACGAGATCCGCTGGCCGTACTTCTCCTTGACCGGCCACAGCAGCCGCCGCGCCTTGTCGAGGTTGGCGTTGTCGGGCCAGCTGTTGAGCGGGGCGAAGCGCTGCGCGCCGTCACCGGCCCCGCCGCGGCCGTCGTGGATACGGTAGGTGCCCGCGGCGTGCCAGCTCATCCGGATCATCAGGCCGCCGTAGTGGCCGAAGTCGGCGGGCCACCAGTCCTGCGAGGTGGTGAGCACCTCGACGATGTCCCGTTTGAGGGCCTCGACATCGAGTCCGGCGAACTCGTCGGCGTAGCTGAAGCCCGCGCCGAGCGGGTTGGCTTTGGACGAGTGGGCGTGCAGCACCGAAAGGTCGAGCTGGTTGGGCCACCAGTCCTTGTTGGTGCGCGGGCGGCCGCCGGACTTCGGCGTCGGCGAGTCGATCGCCGGGTTCTCGCTCTCGCTACCGTGCGCGGTCACGGAGTCGTGGGCCACCGGGCAGCCCTTCTCCGGGGTGTCACTCATTTCTTTCCTTCCGGGGCAGGCGAATTCATCGCTGGACGGGTTCGGCCGCGCAGTCGGGGCAGACGCCCCAGTAGACGACCTCCGCCTCGTCGATCACGAAACCGTGGTCGGCGGAGGCGGTGAGGCAAGGGGTATGGCCGACGGCGCAGTCGACATCCGCGATCGCGCCACAGGACCGGCATACGACGTGGTGATGGTTGTCCCCCACCCGGGTCTCGTAGCGGGCGAGCGTGCCCGCCGGTTGGATGCGGCGGATCAGGCCGGTTTCGGTCAGCGCCCGCAGCACGTCGTAGACCGCCTGGTGCGAGACCGTCGGCAGGTCGGCCCGCACCAGCGCGATCACCGTTTCGGTGTCGACGTGCGGATGATCGCGCAGCGCGGCGAGCACGGCCAGCCGGGGCCGGGTCACGCGCAGCGAAACCGCTCGCAGCTGTGCCTCGAAGTCGGACATCACCAAGGACGATAAGAGCGTCTCTGGAACGGGTCAAATCAAGGCCACTGGGGAGTGACGGCCGGTTTCGGGGGGATCGACGCCGGGTAGCCGGTGAGCAGGCCATGACTTGCGTGAGGTGAGTTCATGACAACGACCGGAAAAGGCCAGCCGCCGGACCGCATCGAGACAGCCGACGTCGAGTGCCTCGAAAACGCGGTCGACGTCCTGCGCGCACTGGATTACCGCCAGGGTGGCGCCTTTTCCCGCGACGCGGTGCACGTCGTGAAAAGGGTCAGCCTCCTGCTTCATTGGGGCGCGGTCCCCGGCACGCTCCGGGCACGGCTGCTGACCGTGCTCGCCGATCTGCACAATCTGCTCGGCTGGACGGAATTCGACATCGGCCGCCGGATTCCGGCACGGCTCCGGTTCGACCGCGCGCTCACTCTCGCCACCGAGGCCGGGAACGACGGTCTCGTGGCCAACATCTGCTACCGCCTCGGCAGGCTGGAACTGCACCATGACGACGTCGAAGCCGGGCTGAGCCATCTCCGCCGCGGGCAGGCGGCCGCCCACCGGTCCGGTTCCGCGCGGGCGCAGGCGATCCTGACCGTCAACGAGGCGTGGGCCTTGGCGAAGGCCGGTGACGAGCGCGCCGCCCTCTCCTGCCTCTCGGAGGCGGAGTCCCGGTTCGAGCGGGCGGACACGTGGGCGGCCGCGCGGCCATGGGAAGCCTTCTTCGGCACCACGGACATGGAAGCGATGCGAGGCACCGTCCTCACCGAACTGGCTCAGACGGTCACCGCACGGCACAGTGACGAGGCGATCGCGCGGCTTCGCGAAGCGACCGGCCGCTACGGCGCGGAAATGTCCCGCAGCCTGGCGCTCACCCTGACCATGCTCGCGCAGAACCACGCGCTCCAAGGCGATTTCGACGAAGCCGTCCGCATCGGCACCGAGGCGGTGGACCTCGCGCGTGGTCTCGGCTCCGCCCGCACCAAGGACCGGCTCGCGCCGCTGGCGGAATTGCTGCGAACACACGCGGCCGATCCCGACTCCCGCGCTCTGCTCGCCCGGATCGACGCCTATCGCGCCGAACCGGTCCCGGCTCCGGCGAACCGCCGCCCGAGCAGTGCCGCGGTCGACGCGAAACCGACGCACAATCCGGCCCAGACACCCCAGCCACCCCAAGCGAACACGTAGGCGCACAGGACCATGGCCGGTACCCCGACCGCCCAGTACCCGACGAGGGTGCACCGGAGCCCGGAAACGGTGTCGCCGAGGCCGCGCAGCAGGCCGACGAGGATGTTCTGCGTTCCCTTGCTGAACTGCTGCGCGACGGCGAACACCAGCAGGGTCGACGCGGTGCCGAGCACCACCGCGTCGGCCTCGTCGTGCAGGAACGGCCACAACAACACCTGCGGTATCACCAGATACGCCAGGCTCACCACCGCCATGAAGGACCACGACAGGGTGAGCGCCTGCCGGGCGATCACCGGTGCCCGCCGTCGTTCGCCGTGGGCGACCGCGCGACTGACCAAAATGGACGATCCCTGCGACAGTCCGATGTTGACCTGGTAGACGATGTAGGCGAGCTGGTTCGCGACGTTCGACGCGGCGAGCATCGCCGGGCCGAAAGCCCCCATCAGCACCGTCGCGATCGAGGTGATCGCGGCCTCGGACCCGTAGGTGAAACAGATCGGCGTCCCGTGCCGGACGATCCGCCGGACCACCGCCGGATCCGCGCGCCAGAGCGCGAGCGACACCATGGGGCGCAGCAACGGATCCCGCCGGACGGCCGAGGCGAACACGGCGAGGGTGAAGAACTGGACCAGTGTCGTCGCCAGGCCGATCCCGGCGACGCCCAGTGACGGCAGGCCCGCCCAGCCGTAGACGAACGCGGCGTTGAGGGCGGCGTTGACCGCGATCGACACCAGCGTGACGGCGAGAAGGGAACCCGGGCGCCGCAGCCCGACGGCGAACTGGCGCAGCACGTTCAGCCACACCATGGGGAACAGCCCGCCCGCCAGCGCGAACATCATCGCACTGGCGAGTGCGGCGATCTCCGGTTTCTGGCCGAGCAAAGGCAAGGCCGTCGCGAGTCCACAGAGGACCGCCGCGCCGATCGCCGCGGTCATGGTCGCGACGAGCAGCGCCGACCGCAGGAGCGACCGGATCTCGTCCCGCGCGCGTTCGTCGAGTTCACCGGTGCCGGTGCGGAGTTCGCCCGCACCGGCGGCCGTGGCCACGAGGTTCCCGACGCCGGTGACCATGCCGACGCACATGGTGCGGATCTGGTTGTAGAGCAGGATCGCCAGCCCGCCCGCCGCCACCGCGGTCACCCCGAGCAGGCCGAGCATGGCCAGGTCGACGCTGGTGAGCGCCACCTGTGCCAGCTGGATTCCCGCGATCGGCGCGGCCAGCGCGACGAGCGCGCGGTAGCCGCGCGCGGCCACCATCGTGGTCATACGCCCACCGCCACCGGACGAGCCGTCCTGTCGCGGATGGCCACTCGCACGGACTCGGCGTAGGCGGCGAACCAGCGATCCATCCGCCGGTGGGCGAGTTCGTCGAGCACTCCCCTGGCACGCAGCCATTCGTCGTCGTAGACCGAGTCGAGGTACTTCTCGCCCGAGTCGTTGCACAGCACCACGACGATACTTCCGGCCGGATACGCGTAGAGCCGCCGGAGCGCGACCTGGATCGCGCCGCCGGTGGTCCCGCCGACCAGCACACCGGTGCGCCGCCCGACGACGCGTGCCCCGGCGAAGGCGTCGCCGTCGGACACGCGGTGGGCTTCGTCGATCACCGATCGGTCCACGTTGTCCCCGACCGGGAAACCGGCCGGGCTGCCCGCCCCGGTCTGGTGGTAGATCCCCGGCGCGCCGCCGAAGATGATCGAGCCGACGGGTTCGACCGCCACCGCGTGCGTACCCGCTCCCGCCGCGCGCAGGGCGCGGGCCGTGCCGCACAGTGAACCGCCGGTGCCGATCGCCGCGACGAGCACGTCGACGGCACCGAGCTGCTCGAGAAGTTCCCGCGCCAATCCGGTGTAGCCGTTGCCGTTCCCCGGATGGTTGTGCTGATCGGGATGGTAGGCACCGGTTTCCGCGGCGATCCGGGCCGCGACCCGCCTCCGCTGTACCGAACTGACGCCGCCGTCCGCCGGGGCCTCGACGAACACCAGTTCCGCGCCCAGCGCGCGCAGCATCCGGAGCTTTTCGCGGGCCGCGTGATGGTCGACCACGGCGGTGAACCGGTAGCCGCGTTCCAGCGCCACCAGCGCGAGCCCGTTGCCGGTGTTGCCGGAGGTGGGCTCGACGATGTGCCCGCCCGGCCGCAACCGTCCTTCGAGCTCCGCCTCGTCGATCATCTGCCTTGCCATGCGCACCTTGCACGAACCGGTCGGATTGAGGTGGTCGAGTTTGAGCAGGAGGCGCGTGCCGGTGCCGGTGCGCGCGAGCTCCAGCAGCGGCGTGTTCCCGATCAGATCGGACGCGCGCTGGACGATCGTCATCGGATCTCCTGGATCGGGTAGTCGGTGTCGACGTGCCAGTGATCGCCGTCGAGCACCACCTTCGGCGGCAGGGGAAGCTGGTGGAAACCGCTCTCGTTCTTGTCCATCTGGTAGCCGGCCGTGTTGGGGTACACGAGCAGGTCGCCGGTCCTCGGCCGGGCGGGCAGTTCCACCGCGCGCCAGGTGAGCACGTCGTACTCCATGCAGCTCGAACCCCCGACGACGGTGCGCACGTGTGTGCCGTCCGTGGCTTCCCTGCGCACGAGAAGCGGGTCTGGCAGGAATTCGCTGCCCTTCCACTGTTCGGACAGGCTCATGGACAGGCCCGCGACCGTGGTGATCAGGTGACCTTCGGCGGCTTTGCAGCCCAGCACCGGGAACACCGAGAACCCGGCGCCGTCGACGAGCGCCCGGCCCGGTTCGAGCAGCAGCTCGATCCCTGCCGCACGCAGCTGATCAGCCAGCGGCTTCCCGGCGATCTCGTGCCGCAGGATGGCGGTGACCATGGCCGCACCGGTCGGCGACTGGTGGTACGGATAGGTCCGCGCCGGGTTGCGGCCGGCGTGGAACCAGCCGTCATGCCTGCCGGACTCGAACCGCGCCCAGTCGTCGGCGTCCACATAGGACACGGCGATCCCGCCGCCGACACTGATCTTCGACGCGGGATGCCCGAGCGCGCGGGCGTCCTGGCAGAGCTCGATCAGACGCGCGGCGAGTTCCGCCCGCGGCACCGGGTCGTAGCCGTCGAGATGGAACGAGAAACCGCGCAGGACGACCGGTTCGGCACACTGCCGCACAGCAGCCTTCAAGGCGTCGGGAGCGAAGCCGAACCGGCTCTCCGGCGCGGACGGCGGCCTCACCCGCAGCAGCACCTGGGCCGTCTCCCCGAGTTCGGCGGCCATGCGCGCGACGCGTTCCAGTTCGTCGGCCGCGTCCACCGCGATGAGACAGCGATGCCGCAGGGCGAGCCAGAGGAGGCCGTCCGGTTTGGCGGCGCCGGTGACCCCGATCGCCTCCCCGCGCAGGCCGTTGCCGAGGGCGTGCACCAGTTCGGGCACACTCGCGACGTCGACGCCCGTGCCGGGCCGGACGCATTCCCGCAGCCACGCCGCCGCCTTGTTGGCCTTCTTCCCGTAGTAGACGGTGCCCTCGACGCGTTCGGCCGCGAGCGCCGCGACCATTCCCCCGAGGTTCTCGGAGAAGGTGGCCGGATGGATCACGTGGAACGGGCCGCCACCGATCCCGCGGGCGATCTCCCAGAAGGTCTCCGAGGCACGCAGCCGGTGCGCCCAGGGACGTTCGAGCGCGGGCAAGGGCGGGGACAGGGTGTCGATCAGGTCCACAGGGCCACCTCACGGCCGCGGCCCGCCGCGATGGCGCGGGCGGCCAGCGCGTGCGCCACCGGGATGTCGGTGATGATCATGCCGCTGCTGAAGGCGAACACCCGGTCTTCGTCGGCGCGACGGCCGGGCGCGCGACCGGCGAGGATGTCGGGGAGTTCGGCGTCGATGCGGAACACGCCGTCCGGACCGGCCATCCGCTGCCCGGTCACCTCGACCTGCGCGCCGTTGGTGGCCACGGTGTAGTCGGCCTCGGCGAGCGTGCCCTCCTGGACTCCCTTGCTGGCGACCGAGATCAGCAGCCCGCCCGGCGGCAGCCAGCCGAGGCGGATCTTCGGATGCGCGGCCCGGCCCGACGCGGCGACCACGATGTCGGACTCGCGCGCCGCGGCCTCCACGTCGTCGACGAGTTCGACCGCGCGGTCCGGGAACCGCTCTTCGAGTGCGGCGACGCTGTCGCGGAGACCGTCGGGATGCGTGCCGAACAGCCGCAACCGTTCGAGGTCCGGCAACGCGGTGAGCAGGTACGGCAGCGTCCGGATCCCCTGCGCGCCGGTGCCGACCATGAGCGCGGACAGCGCCCCCGGCCGGGCGCACGAACGCGCGATCAGCGCGGTGCTGGCAGGCGTGCGGGTGGCGCCGACGCGGTGGCAGTCCATGAGCGCGAACGGCAGGCCGGTCGTGTCGTCGTACAGGGTGATCGTCGTGTAGTACTTCTCGGCCGACGTGCTGCCCTGCCGGTAGCTCGTCTTGAACGCGGCCTGCTCGAGGGAGCCGTCGTAGCCGAGCATCGAGTACGCGACGGCGTCCCGAGCGGGGTCCGGCATCGGCACCATCAGCTTCGCCGGATTCCGCGAGGCTCCGGACGCGTACGCCAGATAGCCGTCTTCGACCATGGTGATCGCCTCGTCCGGCGTGAGTTCGAGGTTGTGCAGATCCGTGCGCGTGAGAATGTGCAGCGAGGGACCGGAGCTCATGAACGTTCGGCCTTTCTGGTGGACGGGGTGACAGGCGCGTCCCGGATCTCGGGAACACGACAGGGGAAAGCCCGGCCGCAGCTTAATGAAAATGATTGTCTTTATCAGCTAGTGTGGCCTTTGTCACGCCTTGGGCGACATGTCGCGAAAGCCGGGTGCCGCCGTGAGTTCCGCCTCCAAGCACGCGAGTTCCGCCTCCAAGCACGCGAGTTCCGTGTGTGAACACGCGAATCCCGCCTTGGCTTTCGCCTCCCTCGCTAAGCTGGCCGCCCGCGACCCCAGGAGCTGCCGGTGAGTGGAACTCGAAGTGCCGCCGAATGCCGCGCTCGGGCGGAAGAGGTCCGGGACCTCCACGCGATCAGCCACCTCGCGCCGGAGCCGATCGGCCCGCCGTCGGGCTTTCCGCTGGTCGTCAAGGACAACATCCACGTCGCGGGCATGCCGAACGCCGCGGGCACCCCGGCACTCGCGCACTACGTCCCACGTGAGCACGCGACCGTGGTCCGGCGCCTGCTCGACGCGGGCGCCACCGTCATCGGCAAGGCGGCCATGCACGAACTCGCGCTCGGCATCACCTGCGACACGACTCCGCTGGGTCCGGTGCGCAACGCCCGCGACCCGTCCCGCTTCGCCGGCGGCAGCAGCGGAGGGACCGCGGTGGCCGTCGCGGCGGGCATCGTCCCGGCGGGCATCGGCACCGACACCGGGGGTTCGGTGCGCGTGCCGGCCGCGCTCAACGGGGTCTGTGGTTTCCGGCCGACCACGGGCCGCTACCCGTCCGACGGCGTCACGCCGTTGAGCGGCACCCGGGACACGGTGGGGCCGATCGCCCGCACGGTCACCGATCTCGCGTTCCTCGACGCCGTCCTCGCGGCGGAGGAACCGGGACCCCTGCTCG
Source organism: Amycolatopsis sp. NPDC052450 (assembly GCF_044547565.1). Lineage (NCBI taxonomy): Bacteria > Bacillati > Actinomycetota > Actinomycetes > Pseudonocardiales > Pseudonocardiaceae > Amycolatopsis > Amycolatopsis sp. NPDC052450. The sequence continues at coordinate 129,025 of NZ_JBIUAQ010000018.1, forward strand.
GACTCCCACCGATCCGGCTGGGCGTGCCGCACGGTTTCCTGACCGGCGACCTGGCCGACGACGTCGAAGAACTGTGGACGTCCGCGCTGGCCCGCCTGCGCGCGGCCGGGGTCACCCTGGTGCCGGTCGACGACACGCCCCTCGCCGAACTCGTCACCGATCAGGGCATGCCGCTGGTCATCCACGAAGCAGGCATCGGGCTACGGGCGTACCTCGCCGAGTACTTGCCCGAGATTTCGTTCGAACGACTCGTCGACGAGATCGCCGCGGCCGACGTCCGGGCGATCTTCGCCGAGTCGGTCGTGCCCGGTGTCGCGCCGGCCGTCTACGAGGCCGCCCTCGCCAACCGCTCGGCCTTACGCGGCGCCTACGCGAAGATCTTTCGCGAGACCGGCATCGACGCACTGGGATTCCCCACGACACCGGCGACAGCCCAGGACTTCACCGCCGTCGAGAAGTTCGTCCACCGTGGACGCGCGGTCCCGACCTTCCCCACCTTCATCCGCAACTGCCAGCCCGGCAGCATCGCGGGTGTCCCCGGATTGACCGTCCCGATGGGACACGGCCACGGCGGCCTGCCCGCCGGGCTGGCACTCGACGGCGCCATCGGCGGAGACCGGAAACTGTTGGCGGCCGGGGCTTTCGTCGAACGGATCCTGACGGGCTAGGCCGTGTCCGGTATGTCGTGTTCGCGGTCTTCGCGCCCAGGCGATAGCAAAGGTCCCTTGCTCTCCCGCGCGGTGACCGTGTGGATTTCGGGACATCTGACGCCCCGAAATCCACACGGTCAGCGATGGCCACAGGTCAGCACGCCAGGCGATACCCACAGGCCGCGGCCTAGGCACCTTCCTCGGTGTCGTTGCCGGGTTCGTTCTCGACGGTTTCCCGTTGCCGCTCCGCCGAATTCGGGTCATCGCCTCGATCGGCGCCCTCGGCGGGTTCCGAGGGATGCGCGCCGCGTGTCTTGTCATCGTCCGTCATGCCGTCCGGTTACCCGATCACCCACCGGACAATCACGTCTTCCCGCGGCGATTGATGACACGGTCAGCGGGTACGTCCTCAAGATGAACGAGGAGCGGAAGCCCGCGGCCGAGCCGGATGTCGGGTCGTTCACGGAGGAATTGCTGACCGCGGTGCGCGAAGAAGCACTCGATGACATCGCCGACGCGCTCGCGATCTTGGCGAACGCCGGTTCGGCGGCGACCTCGGCGGCGGTCTTGAACGAACTCGTCGACCGGTGTGCGGCGACGATCCGCGCCCGGTTCCCCGCCGAACCCGAAGATCTGTACACCGTGGCTTTGACGGATCGATCGGGTTGCGGAGTCACCATCGACTGCATGCCGCCTGGCCCGCGGGCGGCGTTGCGCGCGCTGCTCGCCGAGTTGGCCGGAGACAGTGGCGGCCGAGCCATTCAGGTGCGGCTGGCAGGCGACGGCGAAGCGACCGACTTCGTGTTCGCGGTCTTCAACTTGCTCATGTGGCTGACGGAACTGTCCGACACCACCGCGGGAACACCGCCGGTCTTGAGTTGCTTCACACCCTGACGCGCCGGCTCGGCCGCCACCGCGTCATTCGTTCGCCGACCCGGGCTTCATCATCTTGCCCTGCATCCCGGCCTTCACCTCGTCCGGCGCCACACGTGAGCCTGCCGCCTGGATCTTGTTCTTGATCGAGCCCGCCACGACCTTGTCGTCCCCGGCCATCAGCGCTTCGTAGCCCGCCTCGGCGACCTGCTCGGCGGAGTCCTTCGGCCCGGCTCCGATCTTGGTGTCCTCCATCCCGGCGCGTTCGAAGAACTCGGTATCGGTCGGACCGGGCAGCAGCGCCGTCACGGTGATCCCCTTGTCCTTCACCTCACCGCGGAGGCCTTCCGAGAACGACGTGAGAAACGCCTTCGAGGCCGCGTAGACCGCCTGGTAGGGCCCCGGCGCCGTGCCCGCGACCGACGAGGTGAACAGCACCTTGCCCCGGCCGCGCTCGATCATGCCGGGTACGACACGCTTGGTCAGGTGCACCGCCGAGCGCACGTTGAGATCGACGACCGTGAGCTGATCTTCCAGCCGGGTGTCGCCGGCGAACTCGCCGTTGACGCCGACACCGGCGTTGACCGCGAGCACTTCGACAGGGCGGCCGGCGGCGTCGACGCGCCGGACGAGTTCCTCCACGCCGTCCGCCTCGGCCAGATCCGTTCGCACCGTGTCCACGTGAGCCCCACACGACCGGACCTGCTCGGCGGCCGCTTCCAATTCGGTGTCCTCCGCCGTGATGACGAGGTCGAAATCGTGCCGGGCGAACTGTTTCGCCAATTCGAGTCCGATCCCGCTGGACGCGCCGGTGACGACGGCGAGCGGCCTGATCGCGGTGGTCATGCGTACTCCTTTCGACGGTTTTCGCCGCGTACCCCGATAGTGCGGCCGGCAACCATGGTGTGGCGGCCTGGGCAGCCGTGCCGCCCAGGTCCGCCCGGCGAGTCAGCCGCCGATCTCCTTGCTCACGCCGCTCGGCCCCTCGTAGGTCCGATCCGGCAGATCGCGCAGCAGGTCCACCGTGTTCTGGTCGGCGCCGTTCCGCTCCGCCGCGCGGACGAGGTCTTCCCGGCTCGCCGGGTAGTCGACGCCGGACAGGTGCTTTTGCACTTCGATCGGGTTCGCCTTGCTCATGGAATCTCCTTCCGTTCGGCAAGTAGCCCGGTTACCCGGTCCCGCGGCGGGCACACGCGGATTCACCGATCAGGGCCACGCCGGCCCGCGGAATGAACGTTCCGATTCCGGGTACTCCGATGATCAACCGGGTCTCAGCCTGGACGAGGAGGCAGTCATGCCGACAGATCACTCCGACCGGCCGACTCGCCGTGACCGGGATTTCGACTACGCGAAGATGCCGACCGATGTCACCGGCAGGCTGTCGGCGTTCGACCGGTTCGCCGACTACACGAGCAAGGTCGTCTCTCGCGCCGGGTTCTTCGCTTTCTGTCTGCTGCTGGTCATTCTCTGGGCGCCGTCGATCCTTCTGCTGAAGAGTGTGGACAGCTGATCATCAACACCGTCACCACCATCGTGACGTTCCTGCTGGTCGCACTCCTGCAGAACACTCAGAAACGCGCCGACGACGCCGTACAGCACAAGCTCAACGCCATCGCCGACGCGCTGTCCGACCTGATGAGGACAGTCGGCGAAGACCACCCCGAGCTACGGCGCGATCGCGACGAACTACGACACGCCGTAGGCCTGGAGGACCGCGAAAGCGCGGCATGAACGAACCACCGGTCAAGCCGGGGCGGCGCCGGTGGTCTCGATGACGAACCGGATCGCGACGTCACGAAGCTTGAGGTTGTCCCGCTGGGATTGTTCGACGAGCCGTCTGAATGCCTCGTCGGCATCGATCTGGTGCACCACCATGAGAACGCCTTTGGCCTGGTCGATCACCGCGCGGTTCTGGAGCGCGGTCCGGAGTTGCTCGGCGGTGTCGCGAGCGTGCTGGTACCGGGCGTAGACGCGCAGCAGGGCGGTGACGGCGCTGGTGTAGAGGTCGAGCAGTTTCTCGTCCAGTTCGGCGAAGCCGTGTCCGTGCCTGGAGTAACAGTTGACCGCGGCGGTTTCGCCGTCGCCGACCACCAGTGGCGCGGAGAGGAAGCTGCCGTACCCCGCCTTGTCCGCGCCATGGGCGAAGAGCGGCCACCGCTCGGCCGCGTCGGCGACGGAGACCCGCACCACCACGCCGGTGGCGGCGGCCTGGAGGCAGGGGCCGTCACCGGCCTTGTACTGGTCGTGATCAAGAAGGGTGACGACGTCGCTGGTGCTGGCGACCGTGGCCGGATCGTGGTCACGCAGAAGCGTGATGGTGGCTTCGTCGACGCCGGGCACGGCGTTGATGGCCTGCTCGCAGGTCCGGCGGAGCAGGACCGCGAAGTCGTCCTCGGTCTCGAGCGTGGCGGTCAGCGACTCCAGCGCCCCGGTGACCTCGTCGAGCACCGCGGACCAGGGCTCGTCCGGCCGAAGGTCCATGAGCGTCTCCTCCCACCCGGCGCCACTGGCGGAGGATGATCTTTCCATGCCCGGCGCCGGGCACGGGGAAAGGTCTGCCCGAATACCATATCCGGTCCGCCCACCAGCCGGATCGCGTCTTCCCCCGATCGTTTCGTCGTCGGCGTACCGGGTACGGCCAGAGGAGGCGCTCGAGAAATCCGTGCTGGAGGAGATAGCCGTGAACGGTCATGAAGCCGCCCCCGCCCCGCTGCCCGCCGAGGCCGAACCACCGCGGCGCGCCGTCGTCACCGGCTCCGATTCGGGGATCGGCCGCGCGGTGGCCGTCGCCCTCGCCAAGGACGGCCTCGACGTCGGCATCACTTATCACTCCGACGCGGACGGCGCGGAATCCACCGCGGCCGAGGTGCGCGAACAAGGCGTGGCCGCGCACGTACGAAGGCTCGACCTGACGGAACTGCCCGGCGCGGCGGGCGTCATCGACGCGTTCGCCGAGGACCTCGGCGGTATCGACGTCCTGGTCAACTGTGCGGGGACCGGCAGCACCGAACGGGCGGTCGACATGACCTACGACCGCTGGCGGCAGGTGCTCGACGTCGACCTCGACGGCGTGTTCCTGTGCTCGCAACGCGCGGCACGGCAGATGGTCGACGCCGCGCACGGCGGCCGGATCATCACCATCACCAGCGTCCACGAGCACGTTCCGCGGGTGGGCGCGGCGCCGTACTGCGCGGCGAAGGCCGGTGCCGGCGCGCTCACCCAGGTGCTGGCGCTGGAACTGGCGGAACACGGGATCACGGTGAACTCCGTCGCGCCGGGCGAGATCTCCACCCCGATGACCGGGCAGACCGACGCGGACCCCCGCGACCAGGAACGGCCCGGTATCCCCCTCGGCCGGACCGGGCACGCCGACGAGGTCGCGGCGGCCGTCGCGTTCCTCGCCCGGCCCGCCGCCGGATACATCACCGGCGCCTCACTGGTCGTGGACGGCGGCCTGATGTTGATGGGCGCCCAGGCCGGAACGGCGTACCCCGCGCACGACTGGCGCTCGCCCTGAGCTTCCGGCGTCGTCTGTCCACTGTGGACACACTTCGGGGCGGGCCCGGCACGTGTCCGGTTCGCCCCCCGTGGTGGCCGTCGCCGCCCTCCACGTGAAGCCCCGCCACACGGTGAACTGATCCCCGTACGGAGCCATGTTCACCAAGGAGGAAACCGTGAAGATCACCCCAGGCAGGGTCACGCACCAGTACGACGGGGAGCTGGTGGTGTTCCACATCGGCATGACGTTCAACCAGTGGTGGCGACCCGATCTCTATCTGCCGGTCTTCTTCGCCATGCCGGCGATGATGCGCGAGCTCGCCGAAGACCCGGACTCGGGACTGCTCGGCTACGAGTTCCTGTTCAACCGCAGAGGACCATTCGCCGTGCAGTACTGGTCCTCGGCCGAGAAGCTCTACGCCTACGCGTCCGCCGGATCGATGAGTCACCGGCCGGCGTGGACCAGGTTCAACGCGATGGCGAGGAAACACCCCGAGGCGGTGGGAGTCTGGCACGAGACCTTCGTCGTCGAACGTGCCGAGAGCATGTTCGTCGGGACGCCGTCCATGGGACTGCCCAAGGCGACGAAGACCGTATCCGTCGACAAGCGGCACCACCGGGCACGCACACGCCTGGCGGAGGGCGCCACCACGCTGCCCGCGAGCCTTCAGACCGCCGAGAGGCCGGCCTGAGACCCGTCATCCGAGGTGCGGGCGGCGAGTGGGGTCCGGCCGGTCCAACGGCGATAGGCACGGCGGAACTCGCGGCCGTCACTGAAGCCGACTTCGGCGGCCACAGCCGAAATCGGCACGTTGGAGTGCCGAAGCAACGCGGTCGCGTGTCGCTCGCGGACGCGGTCGCGGATGGCGCCGAACTGGTCGCCCGCCTCGGCGAGCTGCCGGCGCAACGTGCGTTCGCTGATGTGCATCTGCGCGGCGATCTCGGCCATCGTGAGCGGGCGGTGGAGGTGTGCGTTCAGCATGGCCTCCACCGCGGCGACGACTCCGGGCCTGGTCCGTGCCGGAGCGATCAGGCTCCGGCACACCGCGAGCGCCGTCCGCAGCGTCGGTTCGTGGTGAGTGGGGATCCGCGATCCCAGCACGTCGGAACCGATCACGAGCCGGTCGGCGTCGGCGGCGAAGTGCACCGGGCAACGGAAGAACCGCTGGTACCGGGCGGCATACACCGGCGGCGGATAGGACAGGAAGAGCCGGGTCGGCGTCCAGGTCTCACCGAGGACGGAGCGCAGGAACGCGATGGTGCTGGCGAACGCCTCCTCCGCGAGGAACGGAAGCAGGGCGGGATCCGGCCAGCGCTCCCGGAGATACAGTTCGATCTCGTCCCCGTCCAGCCCTTCCGCGAGGAAGTCGGCGAGGCTGCCGGAAGCCCGATGCAGTTCGCCGAGCACCCCGAACGCGTCGCCGACGGTCGCGGACGATCTCATCGCGACGCCGACGAAGCCGAAGGACAGCAACGCGTCGCGGGCTCCGACCTCGATGCCGAGGGGCCGTTCGGGCAGCGCCGCGACGGCTCTGCGGAGCACCGTCCTCGCTTGGTCCAGCGACACGCGGACATCGGCGTCGTCGAGGAGTCCGGGCTCGAGCCCCGTCCCCGAGAACCAGGCCGAGACCGGCAGCCCGGCCTGGCGGCCGATCGTCACGACCGCGCTCAGCAGCGTCGGCGGAATGGCCGCGTCAGCGGATGTCATCGACGAAACCAGGCCATCACCCGATCCTAGGAGAAATCCGCCTCGGGCCGCCTTCGAGCGCCAAGACTCCCTCTGCCCGCGCGGGCAGAGGAGTGTGCCTCCCCGGCGGCGACGCCCGCCGGTACTACTTCCGACCCGCAGCCTTGACGTACGAACCTCCGCCAGGGCCGCCGAGAGGCCGAAGTGTCAGCTGTTCCGCACCACACTCGGATCGACCGTGGCGAACTCGCGGCTTTCCGGTGAATGGAAGGACTCATCGGCGAGATCGATCGGCCGTCGCGCGATCAACAGGTGAGGCGTGTGGCCGAATTCGCCTCTGCCCGACCATTCCACAACGAAGATCACCAGGGGCCCGGACCGGCGGCGTCCGGCAGATCGTCGCCGGATATCCCGGCGGACGGCAGGCGTTCCTCCGCCGGTCCTCTTTCCGGTCCACCGGCACAGGCACGTGCGACGTCGTTCACCTGGCGGGCGCCGGGCCCATCACGTGCATGCGCGATCCTCGGAGCGGCCCGTGCGTCAGTTCCGCCGCTCGGGTGGCACGTACTCGAACGTCGGGCCCGCGGTCGTCTTCCCGTCGCCGGTGGGCATCTTCATCAGCGCCAGCCCCTGCTTGCGCAACCCGAACATCGTGCCGACGGCATCCGTCATCCCGCCCGGGTTGCCGGTGAAGGTCTCTTCCAGCTGGTAGAGCAGCAGGCTGTAGGTCTGGTTGAACTCCTCCTGTGCGACGCGGACGGCGCTGCCCTCCGGGTAGTCGGCGGTCCGCGGGTTGTGCCGCATCGGCAGCACGCCGCCGAGGTCGACCGCGATCTCCTCGCCGGTCGGGCCCGACCGCGGGGTGTCGCCGGTCCGGTAGCGACGGCCCGCTTTCAGCTCCTGGAACCGGAAGTAGTGCGCGACTTCTTCCCGTTCGGGGTGGAACACGTCGCGGTCGCCGTCCCACACGTCCGTGCGCGCGGCCCCTTCACCCTGCTCGACGATTTCCGCCAGCGCGGCCGACGCGGACTTCAGGTCGTGGACCGGGAGCACCGCGCCACCTCCGCCGCGGAGGTGGAACTCGCCGATCTGCCGGGCCGGGTCGCCGGTGAACACCTGCTCCTCGCCCAGCTTGTCGCACAGCGTGCGCAACCCCTGCTCGATCGCGGCGTAGAACTGGCCGATCGTCCGGTACCCGTCGCTCTGCGGTGGCGCGTCCGCCGACGCGGGCTGCTCGATGCGCAGGAACAGCTCCAGGGCTTCGGGGCCGAACGGGGCCAGGTGGACGTGCACGGACCGGTCGCCGTGGGGCAGCGGATGCGGGTACGGCGGCAACAGGTCCGGCGTGTCGAGCTTGGGCGAGCCGCCGACGGCGTTGAGCAGGTTCGCGGCCAGGGCCAGGTGGATCATCTCCTCGGCGAGGACCGTTCCCACGACCTGCGTGGCTTCGGGGTTGCGCGCCGGGTCCAGCGAGTACAGCGCGCACAGGTAAGGCGGAATCGTCGCGTGCTCGAGTTCGATCGCCCACTGCAGGTGGCGGCGGAGATCGTCGATCGTGTCGATGGCGTGGGCGCCACGGGTTTCCATGCGGTACTCCGCTTCGTCGGGTCGGTGTCGCCAGCCAAGACAGGACGTCACCCCGGTTTGTGACAGCCGGGCTGTCACAAACCGGGAGCCTGTCCGGTCCTTGCTGGAGAACGACGTCCCGGAGCGGCCGGGACGCGGGAGGAGCAGGCACACCATGAAGATCGTCGTGATCGGCGGCAGCGGGCTGATCGGCTCGAAGCTCGTCCGGAAACTGACCGCGCACGGCCACGAAGCGGTCCCCGCGTCACCCGATTCGGGCGTGAACACGCTGACCGGCGAAGGGCTGGCCGAAGTACTGGAGGGCGCCCAGGTCCTGGTCGACGTCTCGAACTCACCCTCGTTCGCCGACGACGCGGTGCTGGACTTCTTCCGCACCTCCACCGGAAACCTCCTCTCCGCCGGGGAGAAGGCCGGGGTGGGGCACCACGTGGCGCTGTCGGTCGTCGGCACTGGGCGGCTCGCCGAAAGCGGTTACTTCCGCGCGAAAATCGCGCAGGAGAAGCTCATCAAGGAGTCCGGGCGGCCGTACTCGATCGTGCACGCCACGCAGTTCTTCGAGTTCGTGGGGAGCATCGCCCAGGCGGCGACCGAGGGGACCACCGTGCGCCTGTCGGACGCGCGCATCCAGCCGATGGCCGCCGAAGACGTGGCCGCCGCGGTCGGCCGGGTCGCCGTCGGCGCACCGCTGAACGGCATCGTCGAGGTGGCCGGTCCCGAACAGTTCGGGCTCGACGAGCTGATCCGCACCGGGCTGGCCTTCCGCGGCGACCCCCGCGAGGTCGTCACCGACCCGGACGCGCGCTACTTCGGTGCCCTGCTGGACAAGGACATGCTCCTGCCCGGTCCCGACGCGCGACTGGCCGCCACCCGGTTCGCCGAGTGGCTCCCGCTCAACCCGCCGCCGGCGAAGTGACCGTGGCCGAGCACCAGATCGCGACGTCGGTCCTCGTCATCGGGACCGGCGGGGGCGGTCTGCGCGCCGCGATCGAGCTGGCCGAGCGGGGTGTCGACGTCCTGGCGGTCGGCAAGCGGGCGAAGTCGGACGCGCACACCACGCTCGCCGCCGGCGGCGTCAACGCGGCGCTGGCGACGATGGACCCGGAAGACTCGTGGCAGCAGCACGCGGCGGACACGCTCAAGGAGAGCTACCTGCTGGCGGATCCCGAGACCGTGCGGATGGTGACCGAGAACGCCGCCCGGGGCATCGAGGACCTCGAGCGCTACGGGATGCCGTTCGCCCGCGAGGCCGACGGAAAGATCTCGCAGCGGTTCTTCGGTGCGCACACCTACCGCCGGACCGCGTTCGCCGGTGACTACACCGGACTGGAGATCCAGCGCACGCTGGTCGACCGGGCGGCGCGGCTCGGCGTCCCGGTCATGGACACCGTCTACGTCACGCGGATCCTGGTCCGGGACAACGTCGTCTTCGGCGCCTACGGGTTCGACCTCGCGGACGGGACGCGGTACGTGATCCACGCCGACGCGGTGATCCTCGCCGCGGGCGGGCACACGCGGATCTGGCGGCGCACCTCGTCCCGCCGCGACGAGAACACCGGGGACTCCTTCCGGCTGGCCGTGCTGGCCGGCGGCCGGATCCGGGACGCCGAACTGGTCCAGTTCCACCCGTCGGGTCTGATCGCGCCGGAGAACGCCGCGGGCACGCTCGTCTCGGAGGCGGCCCGCGGCGAAGGCGGGGTGCTGCGCAACGCGCTCGGCGAGCGGTTCATGGCCGAGTACGACGCGGATCGCATGGAACTGTCCACTCGCGACAGAGTGGCGCTGGCGGCCTACACCGAGATCAAGGAGGGACGCGGGACGCCGGATGGCGGGGTGTGGCTCGATGTCTCGCACCTGCCGAGGGAGACGATCATGCGACGGCTCCCCCGCGTCTACCAGACCCTGCTCGAACTGCAGATGCTCGACATCACCCGGGAACCCATCGAGATCGCGCCCACCGCGCACTACTCGATGGGCGGGGTCTGGGTCCGGCCGGAGGACCACGGCACCGGCGTCGAAGGCCTGTACGCCCTCGGCGAGGCGGCGAGCGGTCTGCACGGCGCGAACCGGCTCGGCGGCAACTCCCTGATCGAGCTGCTGGTCTACGGCCGCATCGTCGGTGAAGCCGCCGCGCGCCACTCACGCGGCCTGGGAGCGCAACAGCGGTCGCCGGCGGCGACGGGGGAAGCCCGGCGCGAGGTCGACGAGCTGCTGGCCGCCGACGGCCCGGAGAACGTGCGCGCCCTGCAGCGCACGGTGCGGAACACCATGACCGAACACGCCGGGGTGGTCCGCCACGAGACCGGTCTGCGCGCCGGCCTGGCCGAGCTGGACGAACTGGAAAGCCGGATGCGTGCCGTGGGCGTCCACCCCGACATCGCCGGGTTCCAGGACCTCGCGCACGCGTTCGACCTCAAGGCGGCGGTGCTGGCCTCGCGGGCCACGCTGGAATCGGCGCTCGAACGCCGCGAGACGCGAGGCTGCCACAACCGCGCGGATCACCCGGACCTCGACGAGTCGCTGCGGGTGAACCTCGTCTGGTCCGGGCCCGGGCGGGTCGCGCGCGAAGAGCTTCCCCCGATCCCGGGGGAAATCACTTCGCTCATGCGCGAAGTGTCCACTGCGGGCAAGCTCGTCGAGTGAGCCTCCGGGGGTCCCTGCCGCGCGGCGGGGACCCCCGGGAGCCGACGTCGTAAAGTCGTGGGGTGGCGGATTCCGGGATGAGTGCCGAACTCGGCGATCTGGCCGATCTCGACGCGGCCACGGCCGCCTTCACCCAGGTGCGGCCGCGCCTGTTCGGGATCGCCTACCGCATGCTCAGCAGCGTCACCGAGGCCGAGGACCTGGTGCAGGAAGTCTGGCTGCGCTGGCAGACCTACGAGCGGTCCACGGTGACCAACCCGGAAGCGTTCTTGGCGACGACCACCACCCGGCTGGCCATCAACGTCCTCCAGTCGGCCCGGAAACGCCGGGAGACCTACATCGGGCCGTGGCTGCCCGAACCGGTCGACACCGCCGCGGACCCGTACCTTGGCGCCGAACGCGGTGAAGCGCTGGAGTTCGCGACCCTGCTGCTGATGGAGAAGCTCACCCCCGGCGAACGCGCGGCCTACATGCTGCGGGAAGCCTTCGACTACTCCTACGCCCAGATCGCCGACATCCTGTCGTCGACCGAAGCCGCTGTGCGCCAGCTGGTCAGCCGGGCCCGCAAACACCTCACGAGCGAGCGGCACGCGTCCGTGCCCGCGGCCGAGCAACGGGAACTGCTGACCGCGTTCCTCGCCGCCGCCCGGTCCGGCGACCTGGCCGAACTGGAGCGGCTCTTCACCCCGGACGTGACCAACCTGTCCGACGGCAACGGCCGCAAGGGGGTCGCCCGCCGTCCGCTCGTGGGCAGCGTCCGGGTGGCGAAGTTCCTGCAGGCGATCTCCAGCTGGTTCTGGGACGACATCGACATCGAATGGACACAGGCCAACGGGCGGACCGCCGCCGTGCTCCGCCAGGACGGCATCGTGTACGGCCTGCTCACGGTCAGCGCCACCGCCGAGGGCATCGATCAGCTGCTGTGGCTGGTCAACCCCGAGAAGAACAAGGCGGTGCCGGTCCCGGCCTGACCCGCCGTCGGGAGGAATCCGTGTTCGACCCGCATGACGCGACCGTGCGCCGGTTCGCCGCGGCGTGCCGCCGACGGGACCGTGCCGCGCTCGAAGCCGTCCTCGGCCACGACGCGGTCGCGACGTGCGACGGCGGCGGCCTGGTGCCCTCGCCGCTTGGGCCGGTGCGCGGTGCGGCGGAGGTCGCCCGGCTGGTCATCGACGTCATGGGCGGGCACGCGGGCGCCGAACTGACCGTCGAATCCGTCAACGGCCGCGCCGGGCTCGCCCTGCGGCACGTCTCCCGCGCCGTCGCGGTCGTCGCCGCCGAGACGGCCGGGCCCCAGGTCACCGCGCTCTGGATCGTGCTCGACCCGGCCAAGCTGACCGGCTGGCACCGCGGTTGACCGGGCCCGCACCGCGACCGCCGTGCGGGCCCGGTTCCCTCACCGTGCCCGCCACTCCCGGTGGGTGGTCTTCGCGCCGATGACGGCGATCGTCACTTCCTCGACCACCCCTTCGCCCGAAGTTCGTCCTCGGTCACGAGGTCGACCATCGGTTGCCCGGTTCGCAGAGCATGGTGACGGTGAACCGCACCGGGACGTCGTCGCGGTTGTTGCCGTCCTGGTAGTGGATGACGTCGCCGCCCGGCTCCCAGAACGCTTCGCCGGCCCGGACGACCCGCGGCGGCTCGCCTTCGAGCTCGAACACCATCTCGCCCTCAAGCACGTAGCCGAAGGCCGGTCCGGGGTGGCGGTGCGGCGGGGTGCCGGGGTCACCCGGCGGGTACTCGATGACGATGGTCATCGCATGCGCCCCCTCCGGGATGAAGGGCGGTTTCGCCTCCTGCAGCACGGTCAACGACATGAGAGGACCTCCTCGGCCGAACGGGTACACCGCTAGGACCGGACAGCCCCGCGATTTGTGACCGGCCGACCGTCACGTGCCGCGGGGCGGCGTCGCGAGAGTGCCGCTCGCTGGGACTCAGCTCCTCCAGAGGTGCCCGCGACGATGTCGTGCTGCACGGGCGGCACATCGCGGAAAGCGCGCGAGCGGCTTTGTCCACTGTGGATCCGATACCGTTCTACGCCAAGTACGGCGACGACACCTGGGCGGCGGTGACGGCTCACCTCGACACGGCGACCGAGTACGCCGCGCCTTATCAGGGTGAAGAAGCGAGATGACGCCGCAGCGCGGCGCGGACGGCATGCACGGGAATCCCGGCCGCCGTGAGATCACAGATTCGCAGAAACCCGCTTCGCGAATGGTAAATCGACATCGTGGGCGCTGTCGTCAGCAACGCCGACGTCGCATGTGGACGAGCGACCAGGTACTTCGTGAGAATTCCCCCTCGAACAGTGGCACCGGATACTTCCGACCACGGCACGTCCAGGCGATACCGGCCACGGTGAAAGACGACCCCCGAGTCGGAAATCTCCAGTACACCGCGAGGGCTTCCCCGCCCGACCCTCACGGCATAGGCCAGGATCATCGCGCAGACACAACCGAATCCGATCGAAAAAGCCCAAGGGCTGGTATCGAAAAGCGAGGGAGCGCCGGGCGGCGCCTGATGGATCGGCAGTCCGGCTCCCGGACCTGGCGTGAACGCCATGGCCACCGGGAAGCTCACGATCACCAGGGCCGCGAACACCACGCCGGCCGCCCCAGCCCAGCTTCCGGTACGACCTCCGCCGAGCACCGTGACCGCCGCGGTGGGCGGTACTCGAACCGCCGCCGCACCAGGGGAACGCCGGCCCACCGGCCAGTCGAACTGGGCGGCCCCGGCGACCATGGTCAGCAAGACCGTCACCCCGGCGCCGACCCAGACCCACGGGGCCGCCGAGGACGAGATCCGCAGGGTGCCGGTCGCCATGTTCCCCACGAGCCCCGCCACGGCGAGCCCGAACAGCATGACCCACATGAGCACACGTCTGATCCACACGGCGTGCAGATCGTCTCCTGCCGACTCGCCGATACACGGTTCGCTCAAGTCGCGGAAGTCGTTGTCACACCGAGACAACCAAGGACGCACGGTCTCTCCGCATGCCTCGCCGGAATCGCCGAGGTGGATATCCACAGGCTGAATGAAGCCAGGGCCGCGGAAAGGATCAACGCCGCGATGACTTCCACCGAAATGCGAAAAAGTCCCGACCGGACCGGTCGAGACTTTTTTGCGAGTACCCCCGATGGGATTCGAACCCACGCTACCGGCGTGAGAGGCCGGCGTCCTAGGCCGCTAGACGACGGGGGCTAGGATTTTCTCCTCTGGGAGGAGATTTTCAGTTGTTCACCTGCTGTGTTGCTGCGGAGAAACTTACCAGACCGGGTTTCCCTCCTTCGCAGGGGGGTCACTCTGTGTTTCACTCCGGAGAGTTCTCCAGCTGGGGTACCAGGACTCGAACCTAGACTAACTGGACCAGAACCAGTCGTGCTGCCAATTACACCATACCCCAGTGAGGTACCGTTCCGGCCTTGACCGGCTCGGTGCCGCACGAGAAAGAATACTAGAGCACGCTGTTCCGCACCGTGAAAGCGGGGGTCTCCGTGGCCCGCTGGGCCGGGACGCCGAGCTTCGCGAACTCGGAAACCAGCAGCTCAGGCAGCTCGTCGAGGCCGGCGATGGTGTGCACGCCCGCCGGGGCGCGCTCGGCGATGCCGTCCCGATCGAGCCAGACGGCGCCCAGTCCGGCGTCGCGGGCGCCGATGGCGTCGGTGTCGAGCTTGTCGCCGACGTGGACGGCCTGCGCCGGGTCGCAGCCGAGGCCGAGGCAGACCGAGTGGAACATCGCCGGGTCCGGTTTGGCTACTCCGAGTTCACCGGCGATGGCCACGTGGTCGAAGAACCGGGCGAGCCCGAGGTCGGCGATCTTCTTGCGCTGGTGTGTGCCAGAGGCGTTCGTGACGGCCGCGACGAGGACGCCGGCGGCCCGCAGCCATTCCAGGCACGGGAGGACATCTTCGAACAATTGCCACGAACGGGTGAGAATTTCACGACGGCGTCTTTCGAAGCCGTTGACCTGGTCTTCGTCGGCCAGAATGCCGATCTCGGCGAGGAAACATTCAGTACGCTTGCGATGCATGGTCGCGTAATCGATTTCGCCCGCGACCACCAGCGCGACGTGCTCTTCGGTGATGAGATCCCACAGTGGCCAGAGATCGTTTTGGCCGGTGAGCGCGCGCAGGCTGAGGCGGATCGCCGCCGTGCAGTCGATCAGCGTGTCATCGATGTCGAGGCACACCAACCGCAACTCCGGGGGCTCCCACGGGGCTCCCTCCGGAGCGTCCGGCGTGGTTCGTGACGGGGTCCGGGGCACGAGAGCGAAATCCACCAAGTGAGGCTAGGACACTCAGCGCGATCGCGACTCTGCCGATGAGGTGATTAAGGCTGGTCTGTTCCGGCGCGGGCACTCTACTCCCAGTTGGTGAGATGTCGTGTTTTAGTTACCGGACAACGAGTAACGCGGGCGGCCGGGTGAATTGCCGAGACCCGCGCTCCCGTCCGATTCGCGCCGCGCACACCCTGTGACGACAACGAAATCCTTATACCGCTTGAGACGCGGACCGTCCACAAGGGCACTCGCGCGATCGCCGTCCTTCCAGGACTGTCACGCGACCTCGTGAGTCCTTTTTGGACAGTCTTTGCCCGCGGCCGGGAAGCTCGCGCGAACCGGTGAGACGCAGGCCATAGGCCGAACAGGGCATCCGCTCGGATGGCGCTTGACGCGCCCGTCGGACAGGTGCATGCTGAGCTTATTCAACACGTGATGAATAAGGGTTTCGAAGGGGTGGGACGGATGAGCGAACGCACGAACTGCGTGGTCGTCGGCGGTGGCCCCGCGGGCATGGTCGCCGGATTGCTGCTGGCCAGGGCCGGGGTCGAGGTCACCGTGCTGGAGAAGCACAAGGACTTCCTGAGGGACTTCCGCGGCGACACCGTGCACCCGTCGACGTTGACGTTGCTCGACGAACTGGGCCTCGGGGAGAAGTTCCTCAGCCTGCCGCACAGCGAGATCTCCTACGCCGGTTTCCCCGCCGAGGACGGCACGATGATGCGCCTCGCCGATCTGACCAGGCTGAAGGTGGCGCATCCGTACATCGCGATGGTCCCGCAGTGGGACTTCCTGGATCTGCTCGCCGACGCCGGCGCGAAGGAGCCCACGTTCACGCTGCGGCAGAGCACCGAGATGACCGGGCTGATCCTGGAACGGGGCCGGGTGAGCGGGGTCCGCTACCGCGACGCCGACGGGAAGACCGGCGAACTGCGCGCCGACCTGGTGATCGCCGCCGACGGCCGCTGGTCGCTCGCCCGGCGCGAGGCCGGGCTGATGACGAAGGATTACGCCATCCCGTTCGACGCGTGGTGGTTCCGGATCTCGCGCCGGGACGGCGAACTCGAGGGCGTGCTGACGCCGAAGATGCGGGACCGCCGCTTCGCCGTGCCGCTGCCGCGCAAGGGCTACTTCCAGATCGCCTACCTCAGCCCCAAGGGCGGCGACCTGCGTGAGAAGGGCATCGAAGCGTTCCGGGAGAACGTGGCCGCGATCCTTCCGGAGCTGGCCGACCGTGTGGACGAGCTGAAGACGACCGACGACGTCAAGTTCCTCGACGTCAAGATGAACCTGCTTCGGAAGTGGCACCTCGACGGGCTGCTGTGCATCGGTGACGCGGCGCACGCGATGTCGCCGGTCGGCGGGGTCGGCATCAACCTCGCGGTGCAGGACGCGGTCGCGGCCGCCACCCTGCTCGCCGGACCGCTGCGCCGGGGCAGGCCGTCGGTGGCGGACCTGGCGAAGGTCCGCAGGCGCCGTCTCGCGCCCACGATGCTGGTGCAGGGGCTGCAACGGATGTTGCACAAGAACGTCATGGGGCCGGTCATGGCGGGCAGGCGCAACGGCCCGCCCGCGGCGATGGTGAAGCTGTTCAGCCGGTTCCCCGTGCTGTCCTACGTCCCCGCGCGGCTACTGGGCCTGGGCCTGCGACCGGAGCACGCCCCCGCCTTCGCGCGGCGGGCGATGGAACCGGCCGGTAGCTAGGTCCCGGATGTCATGAAAGGGTCGTTCAGGACAAAAGATGTCCTGAACGACCCTTTCATGACACTTGAGGTCAGATCTCCTGCACCGGATTCGTCAGCGTGCCGATGCCTTCGATGGTGATCGAGACCGACTGGCCGTCCTCGATCGGGCCGACGCCCTCGGGCGTGCCGGTCAGGATGACGTCGCCGGGCAGCAGGGTCATCACGCCGGACACGAACTCGACCAGCTCGGGGATCTTGTGCACCAGGTCCGAGGTCCGGCCGTCCTGCTTGAGCACACCGTCCACCTCGGACCTGAGCGCGAGGTCGGCCGCGTCGAGTGAGGTCTCGATCCACGGGCCCAGCGGGCAGAAGGTGTCGAACCCCTTCGCCCTGCCCCACTGGCCGTCGGACTTCTGCAGGTCACGGGCGCTGACGTCGTTCGCCACGGTGTAGCCGAGGATCGCGCTCGCCGCGCGGGCGGCGGGCACGTTCTTGACCGGCTGGCCGATGACGATCGCCAGCTCGCCCTCGAAGTCGACGCGGCCGATGCCGCGCGGACTGCGAATGGGCGCGTTGGGGCCGATCACCGTGGTCGACGGCTTGATGAACAGCATCGGGTCCTGCGGGACCTCGTTGCCGAACTCGGCGGCGTGCTTGGCGTAGTTCCGGCCGACCGCGATCACCTTCGACGGCAGGATCGGCGCGAGCAGCCGGACGTCGGCGAGCGGCCAGCGCTTGCCGGTGAAGTTGGGGTTGCCGAAGGGGTGCTCGGCGATTTCCAGTACCTGGGCGTCGTCGCCGTCCCCTTCGATCGAAGCGAACGCGACACCACCGGGATGAGCAATTCGGGCTAGGCGCACTCCCCCACTCTACGACCTGTGCGCGGGTGCCTCGCTGAGGGACTTGTGCACGAGCGCGTCGCACAGCGCGAGCCAGCTCGCCTCGACGATGTTGCCGTGCACGCCGACGGTGGTCCATTCCCGTTCGCCGTCGCTGGTCTCGACGAGCACGCGGGTGACGGCGTCGGTGCCCGGATGGCCGGGCAGGATCCGCACCTTGTAGTCGGCCAGCTCGACACTGTCCAACCAGGACAGATGCGGGCTGAGCGCCTCGCGCAGGGCGGCGTCGAGCGCGTGCACGGGGCCGTTGCCTTCGGCGGTCGCGATCACGCGCTGCCCGGCGACGTGCACCTTCACCGTCGCCTCGGAGACGACCTCGCCGTCGGACCGGTGGTCCAGCACGACCCGGTACGACTCGAGTTCGAACGGCGGTTCGTCGAGGACGTCGCTCTGCGGGCCGTCGACCTCCCGCCGCAGCAGAAGTTCCAGTGAGGCGTCCGCGGCTTCGAAGGACCAGCCTTCGGATTCGAGGCGCTTCACCTTGCGGATGGCGCTCGTCAGCGCCTCGGGCTGGCCGGCAAGGTCGACCCCGAGCTCACGTCCCTTGAGCTCCAGGCTGGCCCTGCCGGCCATCTCGGTGACCAGTACCCGCATGTCATTACCGACAGAAGCTGGATCGATGTGGTTGTACAGCAACGGATCCACCTTGATCGCGCTCGCGTGCAGTCCCGCCTTGTGGGCGAAGGCCGACGCCCCTACGTACGCCTGGTGGGTGTAGGGGGCGATGTTCGCGATTTCGGCTAGAGCATGGGAGACCCGGGTGAGCTCGGCGGCGCCTCCGGTCGGGAGCACCTTCATGCCGAGCTTGGTCACCAGATTTCCCGTCACGGCGAACAGATCGGCGTTACCCGCCCGTTCGCCGTAACCATTGGCGGTGCACTGGACGTGCGTCACGCCGGCCTGCACGGCGGCGACGGAATTCGCCACCGCGCAGGAAGTGTCGTCCTGGCAATGGATTCCGAGCCGGAATCCGGTCTTTTCCTTGACCTCGCGGACGGTCTCCGCGAGGCCGAGCGGCAGTTGACCGCCATTGGTGTCGCACAGCACGGCGACGTCGGCGCCCGCGTTCACTCCCGCGTCGAGCACCTTCAAAGCGGTGTCCGGGGAGAACGCGTAGCCGTCGAAAAAGTGTTCCGCGTCGAGGAAGACTCGACGTCCTTCGCCGACGAGGAACGCGACGGTGTCTCGCACCATCTCGCACGCTTCGTCGACGTCGACCCGCAGCGCCCGCTCGATGTGCCGCAAGTCCGATTTGGCCACCAGCGTGACCACCGGCGCCTGGGCGTCGAGCAGGGCCCGCACCTGCGGATCCTGCTCGGCCTTGGCACCCGCCTTCCGCGTCGCGCCGAACGCGACGAGCGCGGCGTGGCGGAGTTTCAGTTCACCCGAAGCCGCGCGGGCGAAGAATTCCGTGTCCTTGGGCAGCGCGCCCGGCCATCCGCCTTCGATGAACCCGACCCCGAGATCGTCGAGCAGCCTCGCCACCGCGAGCTTGTCCGTGACGGAGTAGGAGATCCCCTCGCGCTGCGCACCGTCGCGCAACGTCGTGTCGTAGAGGTGGAAGGCGTCGCCGAGCGGCGTATCGGCGGGCTCCTTGCGAGTCACGGGGAACTCCTCATGGTGGTGGCAAAACGTGTTCAGGCAACAAAAAAACCTCCCGCATGGGTGCGAGAGGTTGCGCGCCGGGGGCTCTTGTGGAGCTGTTATCCGGCGCGCTCGGCGATAATGATGGTGCAGGAGGTCACGAACGCATCATGGCACACGCTCCGAGGGGCGTCCACAAGCCGGGCCGAAGATTCCACTCCCTGGGAACCTCAAACGCAATGAAGGGGCCTTTCATCGCAAAATTTGCGATGAAAGGCCCCTTCATTGCAGAGCTCTTCCCGAACGACTACTGAGTGACCGGGCGCACGTTCGACGACACCAGCGCCGCCAGCCGGTCACCGATCGCGTGCGTCGCACCCGGCGACGCCTGGTCGCGGGTCGCGAGGTCGAAGGCCACCGATGCCTCGATCCGCCGCGCCGATTCCTTCTGTCCCAAGTGGTCCAGCAGCAGCGCGACCGAAAGCACCGCGGCGGTCGGGTCGGCGAGACCCTGGCCCGCGATGTCCGGGGCGCTGCCGTGCACCGGCTCGAACATGCTCGGGTTCCGCCGGGTGATGTCGAGGTTCCCGCTCGCCGCCAGCCCGATGCCGCCGGTCACGGCGGCCGCGAGGTCGGTGATGATGTCGCCGAACAGGTTGTCGGTCACCACGACGTCGAAGCGGGACGGGTCGGTCACCAGGTGGATGGTCGCGGCGTCCACATGGGAGTACGCGACGGTCACCTCCGGGTGCTCCAACGAGACCTCTTCGACGATCCGCGACCACAGCGAGCCCGCGTACTCCAGCACGTTCGTCTTGTGCAGGAGCGTCAGGTGCTTGCGGGGCCGCGCCTCGGCACGGTTGAACGCGTCGGTCACCACGCGCCGGACGCCGAACGCCGTGTTGACGCTGACCTCCGTCGCGATCTCGTGGTCGGTGTCCTTGCGCAGCAAGCCACCGTTGCCCGCGTACGGGCCTTCGGTGCCTTCGCGCACGACGACCATGTCGATCTCGCTCGAATCGGCGAGCGGGCCGCGCACGCCCGGGTACAACCGGGCGGGCCGCAGGTTCACGTGGTGGTCGAGCTCGAACCGGAGGCGCAGCAGCAGACCGCGCTCCAGAATGCCGCTCGGCACCGTCGGGTCGCCCACCGCGCCCAGCAGGATCGCGTCGTGCTGACGGAGTTCACCGAGTACCGACTCCGGAAGCAGCTCACCGGTGGAGTGCCACCGGGCGGCGCCGAGGTCGTAGTTCGTGATCTCCGCCGTCGGTACGACCTCACCGAGCACCTTGAGCGCCTCGGAGACCACTTCGGGCCCGATCCCGTCTCCTGGGATCACCGCGAGCCGCATCCACACACCTCCGTAGACCAGGCCACCGGCAGTCCGGATGGCCCATCCGCAAGAAAACGCCAGCAGCGGAAGGTTACCGGCCGTAGCCCGGTAGCCGTAGCCGCACCACCCTTATGCCGGAATCTCCCACAGAGCGAGACAGCCGAAAGGGTGAATACAAGAAGGGACGCCCTGGCGGAAAGCTTGCCGCCAGGGCGTCCCTCACCTCATCGAACGCGGGTCACCGCACTACCGCGTCAGCCCACACCGATCGGCTGACGTCCGGTGTGCCGCCCGCCGTTGCCCGGCCGGTCGACATCGGCGTTGCCGCCACCGGCGTTCGCCTGGATCTTCACCACGTTCGCCCGGTTGCCCGAGGCGTTGTGGTGTTCGATCGCCAGCAGGCCCAGCACGGTGTCCTGCGCGGCCGCGTTGCGGTTGACCACCAGCGCGGTGCCCGGCTTCGCGACGTAGCCCAGCGCGGAGTCGCCGCCGCCCTGGACGGTGTACGCGGGAGCCAAGGCGTCGAACGAAAGCGGCGTGCCGACGTAGTCGATCGTCGACGAGTCCGCACCCGGCGCCGCGTAGAACCCGGAGGTCCCGACCGTGTAGCTGATCTTGTGCGACGCGGCGTTCGGGTCGATGCCCAGCGCCGCGATGCTCACCGGCAGCACGACGACGTTGGTGTCGTACACGTTCGTGTCGACGTCGCCGAGCTGGCCGTTGATCGGCTGGATGTCCACCTGCGGGAAGCCCGGCTTCAGCGCCACGGTGACCGCCACGAGGACGTCGGTGGCCGTCACCTTGGTCACATAGGTCTCGAAGTCCGGCTGCCCGTCGCCCGTGGTGTCGATGTCCACGAACGGCGAGGTGTTGCTGCCCAGGTTGGCCAGGTCGCTCCAGGTGGTGAGACCGAAGGCCAGCAACGCGTTCTCCGGCTCACCCTGCGCCTTGGCCAGCGGGGCCGTGGACGCCGCGCCGATGTAACGCAGGTCGGCGCCCTTGGCGGTCTGGTTCAGCGTGCAGTCGGTGGTGACGTCGCCGTCGCACTCGGGCAGCTGCGG
This sequence comes from Amycolatopsis sp. NPDC052450, assembly GCF_044547565.1. Lineage (NCBI taxonomy): Bacteria > Bacillati > Actinomycetota > Actinomycetes > Pseudonocardiales > Pseudonocardiaceae > Amycolatopsis > Amycolatopsis sp. NPDC052450. Next base: position 150,801 of record NZ_JBIUAQ010000018.1, read on the forward strand.
GGATTCCGCCTGCAGCTCGAGCACGCTGATCAGCGAGCGGTACCGCTGCGGACCGGTGCCCTGGTCCACGCCCTTGCCGGTCAGGTTCAGCACGGCCTGGTTCTGGCCCGCGCCGAAGTTGACGTTGCCCGGGGTGTTGATGGACGAGACGGGCTTCGGCGCGGAGTACACCGAAAGCCGCAGGGATGAGGTCGTGCCGCTCTTCGGGGTGAACGCGATCCGGCCGGAGGCGTCCGCCACGAACTGCCGGGCGAGCCCGACCTGCGAGGCCGCCATGGTCGGGTCCATGACCTTGCGGAGCGCCTTGGGGTCGGCGATCTTCAGGGTCACCTTCACCAGCGCGACACCGCGCGGGCTCAGCTTCACCGTCGGCTTGTCCACTGTGTACTCGACACCGGGGAGCGAGTTCACGGCTTCGTAGCCCACCGAGTACTCGACCGGCTTGATGCCCTTGTTGACCACCTTGACCGTCTTGGTCAGGGTGACCGGGCCGCCCGCTTCGACGACACCGAAGTTCACCGAGACGAAGCCGGGGTTGTCGACGACGTAGGCCAGGACCTGGTTGTCCAGCGCGGCCTTCGCGTCGATCCGGCCGCTGCCGACGCGCTGCGGGCCGTAGGTGCGGCCGGCGGCGTCGCGGATGTCGTGGCCGGCGGTGTTGATGACCGAGGCCTTGACCTCCTCGACCGACCAGTCGGGGTGCGCCTGACGGATCAGGGCGGTGATACCCGACGTGTGCGGAGCCGCCATCGACGTCCCGGAGATGACCAGGCGACCGGATCCGCTTCCGCTGAGCGCGGACGAGATCGAGTCACCGGGCGCCGCGACGTCCGGCTTGACGGCCGGGCCGCGCCCGCCACGCGAGGTGAACGAGCTCGGGGTGTCCACAATGGACTGGTCGGTGGTCGGCACGGACACGCGGCCCTTGCCGGTCATGCGGACCTGCAGCGTTCCGGCGGCCAGGGCCGGACGGACCGAGGCGGTCGCGCCGCCGGTCAGCTGGAACGTCGGCACGGCCGCGTTGCCCGCGATTCCGGCCGAGAAGTGCTCCAGCGTGGACGAGAACAGCGCGCCCTTGGCACCGGCGGCCTGCGCGTTGTTCGAACGGGCGCCGGAACCGCAGGCGCGGGTCGCGTCGTTGTCGTCCCATTCGAGGAACACGATCTTGCCCGCGGCCTTGGCCTTGTCGGCTTCGGAGTACGGCTTGCAGCCGGCGGCGTTGTCGGCCGACAGCGTGACCACCGGCGCGGTGACGTCGAGCGTGTCGTAGGCCGCGTAGTTCTGGCTGAACTGCCCGGTCTTCGCACCCTTGACACCGTCGGGAGCGACGGCTTCGACGGCGTCGCGCAGGACGGACGCGTCACGGCTGCTGGCGACGGTCAGCGCCTCGGGCGTGTTGCCCGGCGCGCCGCCCACGTCGTTGAGGTCGCCGCCGTTGCCCGCGGAGAACACCGGCACGACGTTGTTCGCGGCGATCTTGCGCACGAACAGCGAGTCCGGGTCGTCCGGGGTGGCGAAGTCGCCGCCCAGCGACAGGTTGACCACGTCGAGGTGGTCGGTGAAGTCGCCGTCACCGTCCGGGTCGAGCGACCAGTCGAGTGCCTGCGAGGTGACGTTGGTCGAGCCGTCGCAGCCGAAGACCTTGATCGCGTACAGCAGGGCCTTGGGCGCGGTGCCCGGGCCGATCTGCATCGCTTCGATCTTCTTCTTGTTGAGCTTCTTGTAGTCGCCCGTGAAGGTCTTGCCCGCTTCGTCCACACCGAATCCGGCGACCGTGCCCGCGACGTGCGTGCCGTGGTGGCCGCAGGAGATCGGGTTGGGGTCGGGCTTCGGGGTCTTGAGGGCCGGGTCGTCACTGCCCGAGTCGTAGGCGTCGCCGACCAGGTCGATACCGCCGACGACCTTGTCGGTCGGGAAGGCGGGGGTGGCCTGGTCGCGGTTGATCGCCTTGTACGCCTCGGCCGTACCCGGACCGCCGAAGGTGGCGTGGGTGTAGTCGATGCCGTCGTCGATCACGCCGACGCGGATGCCGTCGCCGTAGCGGCCGGTCTGCTGCCACGACGCGAGCGTGTTGGTCAGCTGGACCGCGCTGGAGTTCGTGCGGGTCTTCGGCACCACCTTCTTGACCGAGACGACGTCCGGCCGCTTCGCCAGCTCGCGGATCTTCGCCGCGTCGGCCGTGACGACCGCGCCGGCGACCGCGTTCGAGGTCTGGGTGACCAGCTGGGTGCCGGCGTCGGCGGCCTTGAGCTGCCCGACGACGGAGTCCACCGTCGCCGCGGCGGCGGCCTTGGCGTCCTTCGCGGCCTTCTTCGCCTTTTCCTTGCCTGCGCCCTTGTTCTGCTCGGCGTTGAAGGCGTCGACGGCGGGCTGCTTCGCCAGCTCGACGAAGGCGGTGATCTGGCCCTGTGCGGCCTTGAGCTTCGGCTCGACCTTCCCCTGGAATCCGTTACGGTCGATCTTCGCCGGCGTGACGCCGTCCGCGAGCGGGACATCCTGTGCGGCTGCCGTCGCCCCGGTCACGGACGTCGCGAGCAGTGCGGCGAAGACCGCGGCCGATGAGCGGATGGCCCATCGGGGTACGCGGGATCTGTTCATGAGTACGTGCCCTCACTCGAGGCCTTGACTTCGAACCTGCCTGCCGCTCGAACACACCCCCGACGGTGAGCCCCGGCGCCGCGCCGTGCCCTTGACGACGCGATGGTTCGGCCTCGCCGGAAAAACCTATCGGCCCATCCACCCGACTTCAGTAGGCAATTTTCACCGTTATTGAATCTTGCTCTCGTTCTCGCGAACCCCGCACATACAACGATCGCAGTTAGTCGACTAATTGCGAAAACGCGTGAAGGCCCCCTTCCCTCGGCTGATCACTCAAACCACAGCAGAGGGAAGGGGGCCTTCACGCGTATTGACGGAGGTCAGCCGAAGTTGACCGCGCGAATCGTGTGCGCGCCCACGGTGGCGCCGATCGGCTCCAGCAGGTGCGAGTCGACGGAACGGTCCACCCGCAGCAACATGACGGCGTCCGCGCCGTCGGTGGTCTGGCTGATCTGCGCGGCCTCGATGTTCAGGCCCGCTTCGCCGAGCAGCGTGCCGACGCGGCCCATGATGCCCGGGCGGTCCGGGTATTCGAGGAGCAGCACGTTGCCCTCGGCACGCAGGTCGAAGTGGCGGCCGTTGACCTCGACCAGCTTCTCGACCTCGTCCTTCCCGGTGACCGAACCGGACACCGAAAGGGTCGTGCCGTCGGCGTGGACCGCGCGAAGGGTGACCAGGCTGCGGAACTTGGGGCTTTCCGGCTCGATGACCAGATCGACCTGGACACCCAGCTCTTCGGCCACGCGAGGCGCGTTCACGAAGGTGACCTGGTCCTCGACGACACCGGAGAACACACCGCGTTCGGCCGCGAGCGGCAGCACGCTGACGTCCTCGTTGGACAGTTCGCCCTTGACCACGACGGTGACCGAGGCGGGCGCCTTCGGGTTGAGCGCGGTCAGCACGGTGCCGAGCTTCTGGGTGAGCGAGAGGTACGGCCGCACGTGCTCGCCGACGGTGCCGCCACCGGCGACGTTCACCGCGTCCGGCACGAAGTCGCCGCGCAGCGCGAGCAGCACGGACTTCGCGACGTCGGTGCCCGCGCGGTCCTGCGCCTCGGCGGTCGACGCGCCGAGGTGCGGGGTGACGACGACGTTCGGCAGGCCGAACAGCGGGCTCTCGGTGGTGGGCTCGGTGACGAACACGTCGACACCGGCGCCGCCGACATGGCCGGAGCTGACCGCGTCGGCCAGCGCCTGCTCGTCGATGAGGCCGCCGCGCGCGGCGTTGACGATGATGACGCCCTGCTTGGTCTTCTTGAGCGCCTCGGCGCCGATCAGGCCCTTGGTCTCGGGGGTCTTCGGCAGGTGGATGGAGATCGCGTCGGCGCGCTCCAGCAGCTCGTCCAGCGTGACCAGCTCGATGCCGAGCTGCGCGGCACGGGCGGCCGAGACGTAGGGGTCGTACGCGATGAGCTTGGTGTCGAACGCGGCGAGCCGCTGCGCGAACAGCTGGCCGATCTTGCCGAGGCCGACCACACCGATGGTCTTGCCCTGGATCTCGACGCCGGAGTAGGCGCTGCGCTTCCACGCGCCGGCCTGGAGGCTCTGGTCCGCGGCCGGGACCCGGCGGGCGACCGCGAGCAGCAGCGCGACGGCGTGCTCGGCGGCGGAGACGATGTTCGAGGTCGGCGCGTTGACGACCAGCACACCGCGTTCGGTGGCGGCGGGAACCTCGACGTTGTCCAGCCCGACGCCGGCGCGGGCGACGACCTTGAGCGAGGTGGTGGCACCGAGGACCTCGGCGTCGACCTTGGTGGCGGACCGCACGAGCAGCGCGTCCGCCGTCTTCACGGCTTCGAGCAGCGCGGGGCGGTCCGTGCCGTCCACATGCTGGACCTCGACCTCGTCGGAGAAGACACTCAGCACGGAAGGCGCGAGCTTCTCGGCGATGAGGACGACGGGCTTGTTCGGCTTGGTCACGATACGGCTCCCACTATCTGGTCTGTGCCTGCGACTCACTGTTGACGGTCACGCCGTTGTGCCCGGTTGCGCCGCAGTTTAGACCTGGTGACAGGGGATTGTTAACTCGCCCGTAATCCGGCGAAAACGAGATCGAGGAGCCGTTCGAGGCCCTTGTCACCCGAAAGGTGTTCACTGGCCCAGGAAAGCGCGTGCAGCATGACCAGGATTTCGGGCACTGTGACGTCCGCCCGGAGCTCCCCTGCGGCCTTCGCCCTTTCCACCAGGTGGGACACCTGGTCTCGCATGGCGTGACAGGACGCATAGAGCGGCGAAGTCTCGTCGTTGAGGACGTCGACCATCAGTTCGGGCAGTCCGCGGTAGCGCGCCGACTGTTCACCCATCCCGGCGAGCCAGGCCTTCAGCGCGTTCAGCGGCTCGGGTGAGTCCAGGAGTTCGCGGGCCGCCGCGGCCTGTATGTCGAAGCCTTCTCGAAGCACCGTCTCGACGAGGGCTTCCCGCGTCGGGAAGTGCCGGTAGAGCGTGCCGATGCCGACACCGGCCCGGCGCGCGATCTCTTCCAGTGACGCCTCGACGCCGTGCGCGGCGAAGGCGCGCCTCGCCTCTTCGAGGAGGCGCTCGTAGTTGCGCCGGGCGTCCGCCCGCAGCGGCTTCTTCTCGGTGTCCATCGCGCTCCCGAGCCTAGTCTCGACAAATCGGAGGCAGCCTCCGTATAGTCGGATCAGGTAAGCGGAGGCTGCCTCATGTTAGCGGGGAGACGTTGCGATGAACCTGATCGAAGAAACCCGGAACCGGCTGGGAGCGGTGGGTGTCTGGCTGCCGGTCGGCATGTTCGTGCCGACACCCGACGAGGAACGGCAGGCGATACAACGGCTGGAAGAGCTGGGTTACCGCACCGTGTGGGGCGGCGAGGGGCCGGGGAACCGGGAGCTGTTCGCGTACAGCGCCATCACGCTCGCCGCCACCGGACGGGTGGTGGTCGGCACCGGGATCGCCAACATGTGGTCCCGGCCCGCGTACACCGCCCAAAGCGGCGGGCGGACCCTCGCGCAGGCCTTCCCCGGCCGGTTCGTACTCGGCGTCGGGATCGGGCACAGCCATCAGGCGGCGAAGACCGGCTCGGACTATCGGCCGCTCGAACAGACCCGTGACTACCTCGCGGCGATGGACGCGGCGGAGAAGGAATTCCCTTCACCGGTGCCGTTCCCGCGCGTCCTCGCGGCCGTCGGCCCGAAAATGCTCGAACTCGCAAGGGAACTGGCGGACGGCGCGCATCCGTTCGCCCAGCCCTTCGAGCACACGCCGTACTCCCGCGAAATCCTCGGCGAGGACAAACTGCTCATTCCCACCCATTCGGTCCTGCTCGGTGATCGCGAGCAGGCACGGGCGAGCGTGACCAGGGATATCGAACTGATGAAGCGATACGACGTCCCGCATTACTTCAAGGGCTGGAAGCGGCTCGGCTACACCGACGCGGACATCGACGGCGTCAGCGACCGGCTCGTGGACGGGCTGACCGCGTGGGGCGACGAAGAGCGGATCGCCGGACGGATCAAGGAACTCGTCGACGCCGGCGCGGACACCGTGCTCGTCAATCCGGTCGGGGACGATCTTCCGTCCATGGTGGACCAGCTGGAGCGGCTCGCCCCGGCACTGGCGGAGGTGACCCGATGAGCGTCGGAGTCTGGACGTTCTCGTTCGACGGCAAGGAAATCGGCGAAGTCCACGAGGCGGCCGCGGAAGTCGAGGAACTCGGCTTCGACACGGTGTGGTTCGGGGAGTACCTGGGACGGGAGGCGTTCACGCAGGCCGGCCTGCTGCTGGCGGCGACCTCCCGGCTGACCGTCGCCACCGGCATCGCGCGCTTCTCCCACCGGGCACCCGTCGCCGCGGCCGCCGCCGAACGGACCCTCGCCGAGGCCTATCCGGGACGGTTCGTCCTCGGGCTGGGCGGGCATTTGCCGGGCGCGAAACCGCTGGAGGCGATGCGCGGCTATCTCGACGAAATGGACGGGGCCGAACTGTCCACTCCGGACTCCCCGCGCCGGCGCGTGCTGGCCGCACTGGGCCCGAAGATGCTCGCCTTGGCCGCCGAACGCACCGATGGGGCGCATTCCTACTTCGTCCCCGTCGAGCACACCGCACTGGCGCGGGAGATCATGGGGCCTTCGGCCTTCCTCGCCGTCGAGCAGGCCGTCGTCCTCGGGCCGGACCGGGAGATCGCGCGGCGGCACGTGTCGATGTACCTGGACCTGGCCGCCCACCATCGGGCGAATCTGCGGCGATTCGGGTTCACCGAGGAGGACTACGGCTCCGACCGGCTCGTGGACGCGCTGGTCGCCGTCGGGGAGGACGCGATCTCCGAGCGGGTGCGGGCGCATCTGGACGCGGGCGCGGATCACGTCTGCCTGCAGGTCCTCACCGGGGACGACCGGATCCCGCTGGCGGAATGGCGGGTTCTGTCGGGGGTCGGGGGTAGCGTGCGGAAGCGTGACGTCACCGGCTGAACTCGCTTTCGAACGGGCACGGGAACTGATCGACGCGCGGGACCTCGCGGGGGTCGCGCGCCTGATCGGCGACCTGCCCACGCTCGTCCACGCGCACGGGAAGAACGGGAACGACCTGCTCGGCATGGCCGCCGCGACCCGCGACGAGCGGCTGTGCCGGATCCTGCTCGACCACGGCGCCGATCCGGCCTCGGCCAACGTCCACGGCTGGACGGCGTTGCACCAGGCCGGGTACGCCGGGCTGCCGCTGCTGGTCACGATGCTGCTCGACGCCGGCGCCCCGGTCGACGTTCCCGCCCGCGGCGACGGCGGGACGCCGCTGGTGGTCGCGTTATTCTGGGGCCATCGCGAGGCGGCGGAACTGCTGGCCGCGCGTGACCTCTCCCCCGGCAACCTCCGGGTGGCCGCGGGACTCGGCCGGGCCGACCTGCTCGATTCGCTGCTCGCGCCGGACGGCACGCTCTCGCCCGCGGCGGGCGCGCATCGCGAGTTCCACCGGCCGCACAGCGGTTTCCCGGAATGGCGGCCGAGTGACGATCCCGCCGAGATCGTCGACGAGGCACTTTCGTGGGCCGCGCGAAACGATCGCTCCGACGCGGCACGGACCCTGGTGGCGAGGGGCGCGGCGGTGGACGCCGACGTCTACCGCGGCACAGCGTTGACCTGGGCCGCGGCTCAGGGGAAGGCTTCGGCGATCAGGACCTTGGCGGAACTCGGCGCTTCGGTCGACCATCGGGGGACGTTCGGCGGGTTTTCCCACGGGCAGGGCGTCACGGCGCTGCATCTCGCCGTGCAGGGCGGGCATGTGGACGCGGTCCGGGCCTTGCTCGAGGTGGGGGCGGATCCCTCGGTGGAGGATTCCCTGTACTCGTCGTCCGCTTTGGGGTGGGCCGAGCACTTCGAGCAGAGGGAGATCCTGGCGGTCTTGCGGGGCGCCTGAGGTCGGGCCACGGCGTGCACGCGGGTGTCGCGAAAGCCACTTTCGGGACACCTAGCGTCGCGAAAGTGGCTTTCGCGACGCCGGGAAGTCGGCTGGCGGGCGACCCCGCCACCGCCGCTCTTCCCGCCATGGTCTTGGCAGTGCCGTCACCGATTCCGGGCGTTGCGAAAGCCACTTTCGCAACGCTGAAGGTTGCGAAAGTGGCTTTCGCAACACGCGCTGCCCCCGACCGCAGGCCCAAACCCCGGCCCCCTAGAGCGGCCTGTTGGGGCGGCGCCCA
>NZ_JBIUAQ010000019.1:0-68732 GCF_044547565.1 Amycolatopsis sp. NPDC052450
ACCTGCAAGGACTGCTGCACGCCATGGGCAAGCTCCAGCTTGCCGGCGCGCCACAGTTCCTGCGGCAACTCGGGAAGGAAAGTCTCGGACACCCCACAATAATACCCCAAAACAATCGAACAGGCGTTCGCAATTTTAAGCAACCACCGAAAAGAACAGTCACCACGGACGAGTGAATCATGCCGTCAACCTGAATCACCTTGCGTAAGACACCCGAAATGCAATTAGTCGACTAATTGCGAAGGTCTTCGGGAGCGCTCCGGAAGTCGAAGTGCGGCAGCGACACCACCAGCGGCGACGAGACCGACAAACCCGAACACGACACCGAAAGCCAACACGGGCCGCGCGTCAAGCCCCGCCAGGATCGCGCCCGTCACCGCCACCCCGGCCACCGCACCCACCTGCCGAACCGTGTTGAACAGTCCCGAGGCGCCGCCCGCGGCATCGGGTTCGACGGACGCCATCGCAATGGCGGACAGCGGTGACCACGCCAGAGCGTTGGCAGCACCCAGAAGCGCGGCGCCCACCGAGATCCACCAGGGATTCAGGCTCAGCACCACTACCAGCCCGATGAGCAGCAGACTCACCGCCAGCAGGCTCATGCCGAGTATCGCCGGCCGTCGCCCGCCCACCCGGTCGACCCAGCGGCCGGCCGGTGGCGACAGCAGGATCGCGACGACGGCGTCCGGTGCCAGGACCATCGCGGCTTCCATCGGGCCGAAACCGCGCATCTCTTGGATGTAGAGCATGGTGGGCAGTGCCATCGCGAGGACCGTCGCGCCGAGTGACGCCATCGCGAGGCTCGCGGACAAGTACCCGGACGAGCGATAGAGCCGCAAGGGTGCGAGGGCGTCCGCGCCTTGCCCGCGTTCCCGGAACCAGAAACCGATGAACAACGCGATGGCAAGAGCGGTCGCGGGCAGTGAAAGCGGGCGCCAGGACAGCAAGGCCCACACGAGGAGGCTGAGACCGGCCGTGCTCAACGCGGCGCCGAGCAGATCGAAGCGTGCGATGCTTCCCGGGCTTCCCGGAATCAGGCGGATGCCCATGACCACGGCGACGACGCAGAGCGGCACGTTGACCCAGAAGATCCAGCGCCAATCCAGGCTCGCCGTCAACAGCCCGCCCAGAATGGGGCCGAGCAAGGTGGCGGCCGCCGCCACGGAGCCCCAGATGCCGAACGCGCGCCCTCTCTCGTCTTCGGCGAAGAGTCGTCGGATCAAGGTGAGCGGTTGCGGCGACATCGCGGCCGCCGCCAAGCCTTGCAGGATCCGGAACGCGATGAGCCAGCCGATCGACGGCGCGAGCCCGCACAACGCCGAGGTGACGCCGAAGGCTCCCATGCCGAAAAGGTAGACACGCTTCGGATCGAAGAGATCTCCCAGCCTGCCGGCGACCAGGAGCGGAACCGAAAACGCGAGCAGGTAGCCCGCGGTCACCCAGAACAAGGCGGCGACGTCCCCGCCCAGTTCGGCTTGAATGCTCGGGCTCGCCACCGCGACGATGGTCGTGTCCAGCAGGAGCACGAAGAATCCGGCGAGCAGGGCCGCGAGCCCACCCCATCTCGAGGAACCCATATCGCACACCTTATCCACGGAGACAGCCAGGAGGAACGCGGTTAGGGTCTCGCCATGACCACTCTTCCGCGCGGCGGCGGCCCCGCCAGGGCCCTGGTGGCCGTCGAAGCGAGCATCGAGGACCGCTGGCGACGTTTCCTCGACGAATACGGTGTCACCGCCGGAACGGAAGCGGAGAACGACCTCGCCGAATTGGTCGTCGCCGACACTTCCGCGTTCGAATGGCGTGTGGTCGACGCGGCCCTCGACAGGCTGGCCTGCGACGACTGCGGCAACGCGCTCGGCGCGGGGCCAACCGGCTGCGGGAAATGCGACCAGGCCAACGGATTCCGGTTCGCGGCCATCGAGACCGACCGACCCGCGACACCGCCGGGCACCGAGCACGGGCTCCGCGTCGCCACCGCCGTCGCCCGCACCCGGCACCGCTACGGAGTGCGTGCACGCTGCGGTTTCGAACTCGGACTCCCACTCCTTCTCCAGGGAGAATTGTCCGGTACGGCTCAAGCGCAGGCGTACCGGGCAGCGATCAACAAGCTCACGGAAGAGGAATGCGAACGCGTGACCTCGTTCGACGAGGTCACGCGGCTCAGTAGTCGTCGCGTCCGGTGAACTGCTGCTCCAACAGCTCCGCCGAACCCGCGACGAGTTCGAGCGGGTCGGTGAACTCGTTGATGTCGAGGTTCACCAAGGGCAGGGAGTGGCGCAGCACCAGGTGGTCTCCCATGACCACCAGTCCCCCGACGACGATCGTGTTGCCGATCTCCGTCAGCACGCTCGCGAGGTCGACCTGGTCGACGCGCGCGAACGGCGTCGCGATCTGCACCCAGTCCTCACGACGGTCGAAGACCTCCCGTGCGATGACCACGGTCTGGGCCCGCTCTTCGTAGTCGTCGTCACCGTAGGACAACCGGATGCGAATTTCGTCCGGTTCGTCCTTCACCACCCGATATTCGTGCCGTACGAACGCGACCAGATCGGCCCATTCCGCCATGAATTCAGTCTCCTTCGCAGTCGAAGATCAAGACTAGCGACTACCCCGGGTGGAGAGTGCGACCCCAGCCTGACATCACCCGGACAGCGGCGGACCGTGCGTGTTCCGATACCGAGGCTGTGGTCCCGTGGGGTGAACCGAGTGTGCCGTCTGTCTTGATGACTTCGCGCCGGAGAATTGCCATTGATCGAATCAGTGGGCAACACGGTCGCCCGTATGCCTTTTCGATCTTGTTGTAGTCTCCGTCGGCATCTTCGACAGGGGAGACCAGGTGACGAACAACGATAGCGGCCGGTCGAAAACCGACCGCGCGAGAAATGCGGATACCGCGGAACCGGCAGTGACCGCGGCGCTTGTCAGCCGACGTGGAGCGATTTTGGCGGCCGTCATAACCGCGGTGGTCGGCCTTGTGGGCACGGTGGTCGTGGCACTCATCAACACCGGTTCGCAGCCGGTGAAAGGCGCCGCGGTGCCATCCGCGTCATCGCCGCAAGAAGTCACCAGCGCGGGGGAACAGGAGAACAAGCCCGCCGAAGCCGTTCCCGAGCAGGTGAAAATCGACGCGGACATGGGGGCCGACCTCGACGAGCCCCGCGTCACCCCGGTGTCCACCTCCGGCCCCAATGGCGACATAGACCTCCACTTCGACGGAAACTATTTGGCGTCCAATCGATCAGGCCTTTTCTACTACTACGGAACCGAACAGGAAGCCAAGGCGCAGTGCCCGAAGATCGTTTCCGAGGGAAAGGGAAAAGTTCCCGGACCCGAGGTGCTGTTCACCGGTGGCCAACATTGCCTGCGGACATCCAAGGGAACGGCCGGATGGCTCAGCGTGAACGATGTCAAGATCGACGGCAATTCCGGCTATATCGTCCTCAATTACAAGTTGTTCCTCTAGCCGGACGATGCCGCGAAAGCCACCACACCCGATGAGGTGAAGTGGCTTTCGCGACGTCCGAAGGTCAGCCGCCGGCCGGCAACCCCGCCCGCGCTTCCTGCTGGGTCAACGGCCGAAGCGACAGCGTGTACTCGTACGTGCTGTCCGGCTGGACCTGGCTGCGTTCCCGCACCGGGTTCGGCGTGTCCCCGACCCCGGTCACCGCGTGGCTCGCGTGCAGCGTGAACCAGCCCTTGTTGCGCTGCAACTGGAACGGGTACGCCGCCCGGTCGAGGTCGTCGAACGGTGTCACGCTGACGTCGTTCGCTCCCCCGACCAGCAGGCCGCCGGTCCGGCCGTCGGTGAGCAGCGCCCATCGGCTGTCGGTGTGGTTGCCGTGGTCCTGCGGCCGGTGGTACTCGACGTACTGCTGGTCCACCGTGCTCGACTGCACGCCGATCGGTGTCCCGTCCCGGCGGTCGACGTAACTCTCGGCTTTTCGCCCATACCAGGCGAACCGGTCATACCGGTCCGGCACCGCCAGCGCGACGCCGATCCGGGGCAGATACGGCAGCGTGCGGACGCTCCCCTGCGGCACCACCTTGTTGCCGAGGCTCAGGGTTCCGGTCCGGTCGACGGTGTAGGTCATCGTCTGGTCGAACCACGCCCCGGCGACGTCCGGCGCCGCGACCTGACTGTCGACGATCACCCGCACGCTTCGCGAGCCGTCCTTCTCGACCCGCACCCCCGTGACCGTGGTCTTCAGCCGGTCCAGGCCTGCCTTACGCCAGTCCTCGCCCTCGGCCCTGCCCCAGGCGAAGGTCTCGTTGCTGATGGGTGCCCGCCACGCGTCGAGTTTCGGTCCGGCGGTCAGCAGTTCCTTGCCCTGATGCCGGATGGACGTCAGCGCACCACTCGCCTTGTCCACCTTGTACGTGACCCCGGCCGCCGACGCCGTCACCGAACCCGCGTCCTCGACGACTCCGACGGCCTTTCCGTCGAGCGGCGTCCGGTCCAGGCCCGGAATCCGCTTACCGCCCAGGGAGAACTGGTCGTGAGCCAGGACGTGCCCTCGCGCGAGCATGGGCTCGCCCTGGGTCGTCACCGCCTCGACGGTGAGGAAACGCTCGCGATCCGCGGGATTCGGCGGTACCGGAACGGCGACCCGCCCGGTCGCCGCCGCGCCGACCCGCAACGGCTGTTCGCCGCGGGCGACGATCCGTGAGCCTTCTTGGATCCGCCACCGCAGGTTCAGCTCATCGGTGCCCTTGAACTGCCGCTCGTTGGTCACCGACAACGAACCACCCGAGTAGGCGAACCGGAGCGGCTGGTGTGCCCACGCCATCTGCGCGGTCTCCGGCTGTGCCGAACGATCCGAATCGATCAGACCGTCCACACCGGACAGACTGGAGCCATAGGACAGGTGGCTCCCCCGGTCCGTGACGCTGTCGAAGTCCAGTGCCAGGACGGCCCCGCCAGCCGGGGTGAGGCCGGCCAATTCCGCGGCGGATAGCGGCTTGTCGTAGATGCGGACGTCGTCGACGGCGCCGCGGCCCATCCAGCCGATGTTCGACGGGTCGTTCCACGACGTCTCGAAGTCGCGGCCGACGTTGACCTCCGCCGAAGACGGGTCGATCGCGCCGGTGAACGGTTTGCTGCCGACCTCCTTGCCGTCGAGATAAAGCCGCAAGGCCGTGCCGTCGTAGGTGCCACTCACCCGGTGCCAGTTGCCGTAGAAGTCGGCGGGCACCTTGGCCTGCACCGCCTGCCAAGTTCCACTGTGGATGAAGAACTCCAGGGTGTCCTGCGTCTTCATCTTGAGCGCGTACTGATGATCGCCCTTGCCGAGGATACGGAAGTCGCCGGTCCACTTGCCCGGCTTCACCCAGGCGTCCAGGGTCAGCGCCTTACCGGTGATGTCGAGTTTGCGATCGCGGTAGACCTCGACGAAATCGTCCAGTCCGGACAGCGCCAGTGCCTTGCCGCGATGGCCGTCGACCAGGTCCGGTTCACCGCTGAGATGAGCCGAGATGTCGTTGCCCGACGAATCGGGCGTGGTCCGGATCCGCTGCCGGATGTTCTGCTCCGCCCAGTCCCAGATGAACCCGCCCTGGGTCTGCGGGTTCGCCCGGATCGTGTCCCAGAACTCCCGGAAATTCCCGAGGCTGTTGCCCATCGCGTGGGCGTACTCGCCGAAGATCAGCGGCTTGGTGGTGTTCTTCGCCTGCTCGGCGAACTTTTCCGGCGACGGATACCGCGGCCCCCACACGTCGGCGAAGGGCGCGTCGCCGTCCGGGTTGTTCGACTGGTGGTAGATCGGCCGGGTCGGCTCGTTCGCGTCCAGCCATTCCGCCAGCGCGAAGTGATGCGCGCCGAGGCCCGCCTCGTTGCCGGTGTCCCACAGGAAGACGCTCGGATGGTTCTTGTCCCGTTCGACCATGCCGATCATGCGGTCGAAGAACGCGTCCCGCCAGGCCGGGTCGTTCGCCTGGCAATACTGAGCGCAGTTCTCGTGGTTGTGGGTCTCGATGTCGATCTCGTCGTCGATCCAGAGCCCGTGCCGGTCGGCCAGTTCGTAGAAGTAGGGGTCCGACGGGTAATGCGAGGTGCGAACCGCGTTGACATTGAGCTGCTTCATCAGCGCGACGTCGCGTTCCTGCGCCCGCCGGGGCACGTGCCTGCCGTGATCCGGGTCGGTCTCCGCCCGGTTGACACCCTTGAACAGCACCCGTTTCCCGTTGACCAGCAACTGCTTGTCGCGGATCTCGATCTCGCGGAACCCGACCGTCTCGCTCGTGATGTGCGTGACGCGGCCGTCGGGCGCGGTCAACGTGAAGACAGCCGTGTACAGGTTCGGCGTCTCGTCGGTCCACTTCGCGGGGTTACGGACGGGCAGGCTCAACGTGGTCTTGCCACCGGCGTCGACCTCGCCGCTCACGGACCCGGCCTCCTTGCCCGCGGTGTCGCGCAGGCTCAGCCCGACCCGGTGCCTGCCCGTGATCCCACCGGGTTTGGTGGCGACCTCGACCGCGGCCTTGAGGGTGGCGTCGGTGTAGGCCGCGTCGAGGTCGGTCGTCAGTCCCACGTCCTGGATGAACGTCCCCGGCGCCGAATGCAGGGTCACCGAGCGGAAGATGCCCGAGTACCGCCACTGGTCGACGTCCTCCAGATAGGCACCCGCGCTCCAGCGGTGCACCTGCACGGCGATGCGGTTCTGGCCGGGGCGCAGCGCGGAGGAGATGTCGAACTCCGCCGGCGTGTAGCCGCCCTGGTCGTAGCCGATGTACTTGCCGTTGACCCAGACGAAGTACGCCGACGTGACCCCCTCGAAGCGCAGGAAGGTCTCGCGTTCCGTCCAGTCCGCGGGCAGGGTGAAGTCACGGACGTAGGCGCCGGTCGGGTTGACGTCCCGCGGGACGCGCGGCGGGTCGTCGGGCTGGATTTCGGTGGCGATGTTGCGGAAGATCGGGTGATCCAGACCGTCCGTCTGCCACGTGTGCGGGACGGACACCTCGCGCCAGCGCGACGTGTCGTAGCCGTCCTCGTGGAACCCCGCCGGTACCTGCGACGGGTTGTCCGCCATCGCGATCCGCCACTTGCCGTCGAGCGACTGTGTGTAGGGGCTGCGTTCATCGCGGCGAGCCGCGGCGGAGACATCGGCGTAAGGACGAAGAAATGCGTGCGCTGGCTCCTGACCTTCGGCGACCTTCCGTGGATCGTCGAGGTAGGACTGGACATCGGCGGCGGCCGGAGTGACGGCCGCGACCAGGGTCCCGGCGAGCATCGCCAGGACCAGGACGATGGGGCGTGTTCGCAGCACTGCGTTCGACCTCCCAGGAAGTTCAGCTGAGCCGGAAGCTGACCCGTTGACGATCCCGCACCGCGGTACCGGGACGGAAGACCAAGATCCTTCCCTTGTCGTGGGCCAAATAGGTGGCAGGTTCACCCGGCAGGCGGAACGACACCGCCAGCCGGTCGGCAAGGCCCGGCACCTGGGTGAAACTCGCCGCCCGGCCGTAGGCGTCGCTCTCGTCGTACGGATCGATCCGTACGGTCGAGGCATCGACCACCCGGACGTAGCGGTCCGGGAAGTTCACCGATTGCAGGGCGACGGTTCCCGCTCCGCGGAATCCCCCGACGATCCGGAACTGCGAGTCGGCGAGCTCACGGACGTTGCCATCCGCCGTCAGCCGGTACTCGTAGTGCCGCACGTACAGCGCGGGATCGTCCAAAGGGGACAGTCGGACACAAGGCCCGCCGTTGCCGACCGGGACGCCGAAACTCGGCGTCCCGTCATCGTTCCAGTACAGCCGCTGGACTCTCGTGTGCCGGTTCGGGTCGTACAGCGGATCGCCGGTGATGTCGCGGTAGTCGCGGGCGTGGTAGACGAGCACGTCGGACCCGTCTTCGGCGACAGTGAACGAGTTGTGCCCCGGTCCGTACTGCCGGGTGGCCTCGTTTGTGGTGAACACCGGCTGCGGTGACTTCGTCCACGAACGAGGGTCGAGCAGGTCCGAACGTTCGTCCGCGGTGAGCAATCCCATGCAGTAGCGGGCGTCGGTGGCGCTCGCCGAATAGGTCATGAGCACCCGCCCGTTGCGGATGAGCACCGCCGGCCCCTCGTTGACCTTGAATCCCTGGATCTCCCACGGCAGCGTGGGCACCGCGAGCCGGACGGGATCACCCTTGATCGCCAGCGGCGAGGCCATCTCGGCGAGGTACACGTTGCTGTTGGTCGCGATCCCGGGTTCGCTCTGCGCCCAGGCGAAGTACCGTTTGCCGCGATGCTCGAACGTCGTCGAGTCGAGCGTGAAGGTGTCCCACTTGGTCACCATCTGCCCCCGTAGCACCCACGTGCCCGCTCGAGGATCGTCCGAAGTGGACTCCAGCGCGTACGTCCGGATACGGAACACGTCGTCCGAGTCGCCCGCGGCGAAGTAGACGTACCAGCGCCCGTCGATCCAGTGCAGTTCCGGCGCCCAGATGTGGCCGCCCATCTTCCCGGACGACGGCCGTCGCCAGATGGTCGTCTCCCTGGCGGTGGCCAGGCCGTCGATCGTGGCGGCGCCGCGTACGACGATCCGGTCGTATTCGGGCACCGAACCGGTCAGGTAGTACATCCCGTTCACCGGCCGGGTGATGAACGGGTCGGCACGCTGTTCGACCAGCGGGTTCCGGGTGGTCAACGACATGGGACCGGCCTCGGCGGCCTGGGCCGTACCCGGCGCCAGGCTGCCGACGGCGGTGGCGGCCAAGAGCCCGCCTCCGGCTTTGAACAGGTCACGACGGTCGATCGTCATGGTCATCCCCTCACTCGGGCCGGGAACCGCAGGAAGGTCACGGAGTTCGGCGGGAAGGTGTAGGTGAAGCTGTTCGACACGCCGGAGAACCGCGATTCGCGCGGCGCGATCGGTGTGGCGAATGCGGTGTTGACGTCGTCCGGTGAGCCCTGCAACGTCGTCACACGGGCGGTCGAACCTGGCTGGACGCGGCCGCCGAGATCGACCCGGGTGCGGGCGGCCGAGGTCTGGGCGTTGACCACCTTGACCACGAGTTCGCCGGTCCTGACGTCGCGGGTGACGACCTGGCGGAACGGTTCGGCGACCTTGTCGTCGGTGAACGAGCCCCATTTCCGGCCGTCGAGGAACAGCGTCACCTGACGGCCGCGGACCTCGACCCGCAGGTCGTACTGCTTGCCGGTCTCGATCTTGGTGTCGTTCTGGAGCAGGGTCTGCTTGCCGCCGCCTTCGGTCTTCTCGACGGCGGAGACGGTGTTGTTCCAGCCGCCGAGATTCCACCAGTAGTTGTTGCCGGTGTCCTTGACGCCGAACGCGACCAGGAAGCCTTCCCTGCCGCCGGTCTTGGTCGCCTTCACGGAGAAGTCGTAGTTGCTCCACGACGGATCCCCCGCGGTCACCAGGGTGTTCTCGGCGGCCTGGTCCGACTGGACGTAGGCCCCGTTCGACACCGCCCACGATCCCCGTCCGGCCACCTTCGACCAGCGTGAGTCGTCGCCGGAGAAGTCGTCCGAGAACAGCTGCGCACCGTCGGCCGACGTGATCTTGACGTCGTCGTAGGCCGCGCTCGTGGCCCAGGTCGACAGTCCGATCGCGCCCGAGATCGGCGCGACGGTGGCAGGCGTGGCGGAGGCCTTGCTCGGGACCACGTGGTCGCCGACGTTGGTCATGAACAGCTTCTGCGTCTCGTAACTGGCCGACCCCCACGAACGCTGGTTGTCGAACCAGATCATGTCCGGTTTCCACTGCACGTAGTCGGTGTTCGCCAGCAGCGGCGCGTACGACGCGAGCTTGACGACGTCGGCGTTCCGCTCCAGCCCGGTCATGTACGCGGCTTCGGCCAGCGCGTTGCCGAACTTGTTGTCCAGCGACGCGTACTCGCCGAGGAAGACCTTCGGGCCGTTGCGATCGTAGGTGTCGTAGCGCTGGTTGTTCTGGAGAAACCACTGCGGGCTGTTGTAGTAATGCTCGTCGACCATCGAGACCTTCGCGTTCCGGTTCAGGTCCCACAGCCGGTCGAACGTCGCGCCGGTGTCGTCCGGTCCCGAGTTGCCGATCACCGTGATCCCCGGGTACTTCGCCGCGATCGCCTTGCGGAACTCGGTGAAGCGGGCGAAGTACTCGTCGGGCAGGTTCTCCTCGTTGCCGACGCCGACATGCGTCAGGTTGAACGGCGCCGGATGCCCCATTTCGGCCCGCTTCTTGCCCCAGGTCGAGGTGACCGGGCCGTTGGCGAACTCGATCAGGTCGAGCGTGTCCTGGATGTGCCGTCGCAGCAACGCCGGATCGTCGGTCGCCTTGTTCTGCCCGCAGCCGGTGACCAGCGCCGGCACCACCGGCAGCGGCATCGCGCCGATGTCCTCGGAGAATTGGAAGTACTCGTAGTAGCCGATGCCGTAGGACTGGTTGTAGCCCCAGAAGTTCGCGTTCGTGGCCCGCTGCTCGACCGGGCCGATGGTGTCCTTCCACTGGTACGAACGCTTCCGCTCCCAGTTCGGCGCCTCGTAGCCCTGGTGGCTGCCGGTGTTGACGAGGCAGCCGCCGGGGAACCGCACGAAACCGGGCTTGAGCGCGGCGATCTTCTCCGCGAGGTCGGCCCGCATGCCGCCTGCCCGGTTCTTGTACGTGTCGCGCGGGAACAGCGACACCATGTCCAGCCGCAGGGTCCCGCCGCCCGACGCGGTCAGCGCGAGCCTGCCCAGCGCGCTCGATTCCCGCGCCCGGACGCTGCCGGTGTACTTCACCCAGCCGTCGCCGCGGACCTGGACCCGCAGCGGATCGGCGAGCGCCTTGCCCGCCGGATCGGTGACGGCCACCGTGAGCGGTGTACCCGCGCGATCGGTCCGGGCGAACACCGAGAAGTCGTACTGCTTGCCTGACTCAACCCGGATCCCCGAGTTGTAGCCGGAATTCGCGACGCCGTACTCGCCACGGGCGAGGTCGAGCTTGAGATAGCGGCGGTTCCGTTCGTTGAGCCGTCGGTCGTCGTCGGCCACCGTCGCCGTGCCGGAGCCCCCATTGAGCGACGTGGGTGCCCACGACGTCAACGGCGTGTACGACGCGTTGTCGGCCTTGTCGTACTCGAAAGACCGGTTCTGCACGAGTTCGGCGTACAGCCCGCCGTCCGCCGCGCGGTTGATGTCCTCGAAGAAGACGCCGTACATCGAACGGTCGATCGTGGCACCACGTCCCGCCGCGTCCACGGCGAGGCTGTAGTCGGTCGCCGGTGTCTGGCCCGAAGCGGTCTGAACGGGCACGAGGACACCGGCGGCGATGGTCAGGGACAGCACACTGATCCGGATTGACCTGCTGCGCACAGCAACTTCCTTTCGCGACGTTGCGAGGAAACCGGGGTGAGGCGTGGGTCGCGTTGGTCGAAGGCGTTGCGAAAGCCACTTTCGCAACGTTGAAGGTTGCGAAAGTGGCTTTCGCAACCTGCCCAGTGGGAGCACGGCTGGGGTGGGCATCGGTGCGCATGGCCCGGGCAAGGATGTCCTGAAAGCCACTTTCAGGACATCCGACGTCGCGAAAGTGGCTTTCGCGACGCACCCCCGACCGCGCCCACCATCAGGCGGCGGTACGGGCCCGCCGTTTGGTCCAGATGTCGTAGGCGACTGCGACGAGCAGCACGAACCCCTTGACCAGGTTCACGCTTTCGGTCGGCGCGCCGATGAGGGACATGCCGTTGTTGATCACGCCCATGATCAGGCCGCCGGTGATCGCGCCGACCACCTTGCCGACCCCGCCCTGCACCGCGGCGCCGCCGATGAACGCCGCGGCGATCGCGTCGAGTTCGAACATGTTGCCCGCGGTCGGACCGGCCTGGTTGAGCCGTCCGGCCACGATGATCCCGGCCAGCGCCGAGAGCACGCCCATGTTGACGAAGATCCAGAACGTCACGGCCTTGACCTTGACGCCGGACAGGGTCGCGGCCTGGAGGTTCCCGCCGATGGCGTAGATGTGGCGGCCGAACACCGCGCGCGTCGTCACCAGCGAGTACCCGATCACCAGCACCGACAGCAGGATGAGCACCCACGGCAGGTTCTTGTACCGCGCCAGCTGCACCACCACGAACAGCACGACGGCGGCCGCCGCGGCGATCTTCAGCAGGAACATCGGCAGCGGATCCACCTCTTGCAGGTAGTTCAGCCGGGCCGTGCGCTTGCGCCATCGCGAGACGACCGCGCCGCCGATGGCCAGGACGCCCACCAGCAGGCTGACCACGTCGGCGCCGCCGAGCGGACCGAGCCCGATGTTGCCGAGATAGCCGCCGGTGAACCCGTTCGCCAGCGTCCGCACCTCGTCCGGGAACGGCCCGATCCCCTGGTTCCCGAGCACGGTCAGGGTGAGGGCGCGGAAGATCAGCATCCCGGCCAGCGTCACGATGAACGCCGGGATGCCGAAGTAGGCGACCCAATACCCCTGCCACGCCCCGATCACCGCGCCGACCGCCAGCGTGATCAGCAGCGCGAGCGGCCACGCCATGCCCATGTTCACCATCAGCACGGCCGAGATCGCGCCGGTCAGCGCCACCACGGAACCCACCGACAGGTCGATGTGCCCGGCGATGATGATCAAGATCATGCCGATCGCCAGGATCAGCACGTACGAGTTCTGCACGATCAGGTTCGAGATGTTCTGCGGTTCCAGCAGCGCGCCGCCGGTGAGGATCGAGAACAACACGACGATCAGCGCGAACGCGACGTAGATGCCGCTCTCGCGCGGGTTGAACGAGATCCGGCGCGGCGCCCTGGCCGGCCCGGCTCCCTGCTGGTCCGGGACACCGGTGACGGTGTCGGCGGAGGCGGTGCTCATGTCTTACTCCTGTTCCCTGGTCATCGCCCGCATGAGGACCTCTTGGGTGGCCTCGGCCCGGCCGACCTCGCCGGTGATCCGGCCGGCCGACAACGTGTAGATCCGGTCGCACAGACCCAGTAGCTCCGGCAGCTCGGACGAGATGACCAGGACGGCCTTCCCCTCATCGGCGAGCCGGTTGATGATCGTGTAGATCTCGTACTTCGCGCCGACGTCGATGCCGCGGGTGGGCTCGTCGAGGATCAGCACGTCCGGATCGGTGAGGATCCATTTGGACAGCACGACCTTCTGCTGGTTGCCGCCGGAGAGCGTGCCGGTCACACTGCGCACGTCCGGTGCCTTGATGTTCATGCTCTTGCGGAATTCTTCGGCGACACGGTGTTCTTCGTTCTCGTCCACCCAGCCACGCCGGGCGAGTTTGCCCAGCGCGGCGCCGGAGATGTTGCGCTGGATGTCCTCGATGAGGTTGAGCCCGTAGCGTTTGCGGTCCTCGGTGGCGTACGCGATCCCGTTGGCGACGGCGTCGCCGACCGTGCGCACCTCGATCTCCTTGCCGTCCTTGACCAGCCGTCCGGAGATGTCCTTGCCGTACGAGCGGCCGAACACGCTCATCGCGAGTTCGGTCCGTCCGGCGCCCATCAGGCCGGCCAGCCCGACGATCTCGCCGCGCCGCAGCGTCAGGCTCGCGCCGTCCACGACGACGCGGCCGTGTTGCGTCGGGCTGTGCACGGTCCAGTCCTCGATCCGGAGGACCTCCTCGCCGATCCGCGGTTCTCTCGGCGGGAACCGGTTCTCCAGTTTCCGGCCGACCATCCCGGCGATGATCCGGTCCTCGGTGACCGCGGCCGCGTCCAGCGTTTCGATCGTCCTGCCGTCCCGCAGGATGGTGATCGAATCGGCGATCGCGGCGATCTCGTTGAGCTTGTGCGAGATCAGGACGCAGGTGACGCCGTCGTCGCGCAGGCCGCGCAACAGTTCGAGCAGATGCGCCGAATCGTCGTCGTTCAGCGCCGCCGTCGGCTCGTCCAGGATCAGCAGTTTGACCTCTTTGGACAGTGCCTTGGCGATCTCCACCAGCTGCTGTTTGCCGACGCCGATGTCGAGCACCGGCGTCACCGGGTTCTCTCGCAGGCCGACGCGCCGCAGCAACTCGCCCGCGTCGGAGTTGGTCCGGTTCCAGTCGATCAGTCCGCCGCGCGCCTTCTCGTTGCCGAGGAAGATGTTCTCCGCGATGGACAGCTGCTGGCAGAGCGCGAGTTCCTGGTGGATGATCACGATGCCGCGGCGTTCGCTGTCGCGGATCGCGGAGAACGCGCACGGCTCACCGTCGAAGACGATCTCGCCGTCGTACGAGCCGTGCGCGTAGACACCCGAAAGCACCTTCATCAGCGTGGACTTGCCCGCGCCGTTCTCGCCGCAGATCGCGTGGATCTCTCCCCGGCGCACCGACAGGTTGACGTCCTGCAGCGCCTTGACGCCGGGGAAGGTCTTGGTGATCCCCCGCATCCGAAGGATTTCGTCGGTCACGTCGCTACCTCAGCTGTTCCGCTTTGTAGTAGCCCGAGTCGATGAGTTCCTTCTGGTAGTTCCCCTTGTTGAGGATGACCGACTCCAGCAGGAACGCCGGGACGACCTTCTGGCCGTTGTTGTAGTCGGTGGTGTTGTTGGTCTCGGCCTTGCCGCCCTTGAGCACCGCGTCGGCCATCTTGACCGTGGTCTCGGCGAGTTTGCGGGTGTCCTTGAAGATCGTCGAGTACTGCTCGCCGGCGATGATCGACTTCACCGACGCGACCTCGGCGTCCTGGCCGGTGACCACGGGGTACGGCTGGCCCGGGGTGCCGTAGCCGTTGCTCTTCAGCGCGGAGAGGATGCCGATGGAGAGCCCGTCGTACGGTGAGAGCACACCCTGCACCTTGTCGCCGGAGCTGTAGGTCTTGGTCAGCAGGTCTTCCATCCGCCGCTGCGCGGTCGCCGCCTGCCAGCGCAGGATCGCCGCGACGTTGAACGCGGTCTGGCCGCTCTTGACGACCAGCGTCCCGTTGTCGAGGTACGGCTTCAGCACCGACATGGCGCCGTTGAAGAAGAACGTCGCGTTGTTGTCGTCCGGCGAACCGGCGAAGAGCTCGACGTTGAACGGTCCCTTGCCCTCGCCGGGCGAACCGTCCTCCTTGAGCACCTTGAGCCCGGTGAGCAGCGACGTCGCCTGCTGCACACCGACCTTGAAGTTGTCGAAGGTCGCGTAGTAGTCGACGTTCGGGGTGTTGCGGATCAGCCGGTCGTAGGCGATGACCGGGATCTTCTTGTCCGCGGCCTCCTGCAGCTGGGTGGTGATCGCGGTGCCGTCGATCGAGGCGATCACGAGCAGCTTCGCACCCTTGGTGATCTGGTTCTCGATCTGGTTGACCTGGGTGGGGATGTCGTCCTCGGCGTACTGCAGGTCGACCTGGTAGCCCAGCTTTTCCAGCGCCGCCTTGATGTTGTCGCCGTCGTGGATCCAGCGCTCCGACGATTTGGTCGGCATGGTGACGCCGACGAGACCGCCGGCGGCGCCGCTCGCGGCCGCCTGCTGATCGACGGATTTCTCACTCGAACCGCAGGCCGTGAGCGCGGCACCGAGGCCGACCGCCACGGCCAGTGTGGCCAGTTTCGTGAACTTCATTGTTCCTTCTCTCCGGTGAGGACCGATCAGAATCCTTGTGCGAGCCGGTAATAGGCCTGGTTCCAGCGCATCCGGTCGGCGATCGAGGCGGAGGTCGTGCTCTGGTCGATCACCAGCAGCTCGACGTCGAGCATGGTGGCGAAATCCCGGATCGATTCGGCGCCGACCGCCTGCGTGAGCACCGTGTGGTGCGGCCCGCCCGCGGTGATCCACGCCTCGGCGGACGTCGCCAGCGACGGCGCCGGCTTCCACACCGCGCGTGCCACCGGCAGATTCGGCAGTGGCTCGTCCGGCGCGACGACCTCGACTTCGTTGGCCACCAGGCGGAACCGGTCGCCGAGGTCGGCGAGGCCGATCACGACGGCGTCACCGGCGGCGGCGTCGAACACCAGCCGGACGGGATCTTCGCGGCCGCCGATACCGAGCGGGTGGATCTCGCACGACGGCTTGGCGGCGGCGATGCTCGGGCAGACCTCGAGCATGTGCGCGCCGAGGATCTTCGGTTCGCCGGGGCCGAAGTGGTAGGTGTAGTCCTCCATAAAGGACGTTCCCCGCTCGGAGTCGCGGCCCATCGCCTTCACCGCGGTCAGCAGCGCGGACGTCTTCCAGTCCCCCTCGCCGCCGAAGCCGTAGCCGTCGGCCATCAGGCGCTGCACCGCGAGCCCGGGGAGCTGCCGCAGGCCGCCGAGATCCTCGAAGTTCGTGGTGAACGCGCCGAAACCGCCGTTCGTCAGGAACGTGCGAAGCCCTTGCTCGATCCGGGCGGCGTAGCGCAGCGATTCGTGCCGCTCGCCCGCCTTGGTCAGCTCCGGAGCCAGCGTGTACGAGTCGGCGTACTCCT
The DNA here is from genome assembly GCF_044547565.1 of Amycolatopsis sp. NPDC052450. Classification (NCBI taxonomy): domain Bacteria; kingdom Bacillati; phylum Actinomycetota; class Actinomycetes; order Pseudonocardiales; family Pseudonocardiaceae; genus Amycolatopsis; species Amycolatopsis sp. NPDC052450. The sequence continues at coordinate 16,278 of NZ_JBIUAQ010000019.1, forward strand.
CGACGAGCGTGTCGACCTCGGCGTCGGGCACCGCGTCGACCAGCGCGACGAGTTCGTTGACGCCGTAGGTGTTCACCGAGACGCCGAACTTCAGCTCCGCCTCGACCTTGTCCCCGTCGGTGACCGCGACGTCGCGCATGTTGTCACCGAACCGCGCGAGTTTGAGCGAGCCGATCGTCTGACGGCCGACCGCCGCGCGGACCCAGGCGTCGATCCGGTCGGCGACCGACGGATCCGCCGCGTGCCCGGCGATGGTCTTGCGCGGCACCCCGAGGCGGGTCTGGATGTAGCCGAACTCGCGGTCGCCGTGCGCGGCCTGGTTCAGGTTCATGAAGTCCATGTCGATGGACTGCCATGGCAGTGCCTCGTTGAGCTGGGTGTGCAGATGCAGCAAGGGTTTCCGCAGCGCGTCGAGGCCGATGATCCACATCTTCGCCGGCGAGAAAGTGTGCATCCACGCGATCACGCCGACGCAGGCGTCGTCCGCGTTCGCCTCGAGCATCACGCGCCGGATCGCCGACGGCTCGGTCAGCACCGGCTTCGCGACGATCCCGGCCGAGATCCGGCCGGTGTCGGCCAGCATCCGCTGGATCTGCAACGACTGGCCCGCGACCTGTTCGAGGGTTTCCTCGCCGTAAAGCGCCTGGCTCCCCGTGAGGAACCAGACCTCGGTCTTCCGCTGTGTGCTCACTTCTCTCCCTGCTGGCCGTAGACGTTCTGGTAGCGCGCGTAGAGCCGGTCCACGTCCTGTTCGGACAGTGGTTCCGGCGTGCCCAGCGCGGAAGCGATGTGGACGGTCTTCGCGACGTCCTCGACCATGACCGCGGCCTTGACCGCGTCCCGTGCGGTGCGGCCGACGGTGAACGGGCCGTGGTTGCGCATCAGCACCGCGGGCGAACGGCTGGACCGCAGGGTCTCGACGATGCCCCGGCCGATCGAGTCGTCGCCGATCAGCGCGAACGGCCCGACCGGGATCTCGCCGCCGAACTCGTCCGCGATCATCGTGAGCACGCAAGGGATCGGCTCCCCGCGCGCCGCCCAGGCGGTGGCGTACGTCGAATGCGTGTGGACCACTCCACCGACCTCGGGCATGTGCCGGTAGACGTAGGCGTGCGCGGCCGTGTCCGAAGACGGCGCCAAGTCGCCGTGGACGACTTCTCCGTACAGGTCGGTGACGACCATCGTGTCGGCGGTCAGGTCGCCGTAGGACACGCCAGACGGTTTGATCACCATCAGGTCGTGCCCGGGGACGCGCGCCGACACGTTGCCCGCGGTCCAGATGACCAGCTCGTAGCGGGTCAGCTCACTGTGCAACCGGGCGACGGTGTCCCGCAGTTCTTCGAAGGTGTCCGTGATCTCCACGGCGAGGCTCATCGGTGCTGTCCTTTCCTGGCGGCACGGCGGCGGGCGGCGAGCCGGTGCATGACGTCGTTGGTCCCGCGGCCGAAGTAGTCGTGCAGCGCGGCGTACTCGGCGTAAAGATCGTTGTAGGCCTTGACGTTCTCGGCGATCGGCCGGTGGACTGCGCGGCGGACCGAGCCCATCGCGAGCGCCGCGGCAGGCACGTCCGGATGTGCTCCTGCGGCGACGGCGGCGTGGATCGCCGAGCCCAGCGCGGGACTCTGCGCCGAACCGGCCACCGAAAGCGGCAGATTCGTCACGTCGGCGTAGATCTGCATCAGCAGCGGGTTCTTGACCAGGCCGCCGGCGACGATCAGTTCGGTGACCGGCACCCCGGCGCGCTCGAAGGTCTCGATGATCGTCCTGGTGCCGAACGCGGTCGCTTCCAGCAGCGCGCGGTAGGTGTCCTCGGCGCGGGTCGCGAGCGTCTGCCCGACGACGACTCCGGAGAGCTCGTGGTCGACCAGCACCGACCGGTTCCCGCTGTGCCAGTCGAGCGCGACGAGTCCGTGCTCACCGATCTCCTGTACCGAGGCGAGCCGGGTGAGCAGTTCGTGGACGGAGATCCCCGCTTCCCTGGCGTCGTCCACATAGGACGCGGGGACACCGTGTTCGACGAACCACGCGAAGATGTCGCCGACCCCGCTCTGCCCGGCCTCGTAGCCCCACTGCCCGGAAACGATTCCGCCGTCGACGACGCCGCACATCCCCGGCACCTCGCGCAGTTCGGCGCCGTTCATCACGTGACAGGTCGAGGTGCCCATGATCGCGACCATCTGCCCCGGCTCCACCGCCTGGACGGCGGGCGCGGTGACATGCGCGTCGACGTTGCCGACGGCGACCGCGATGCCTTCCGGCAGCCCTGTCCACTCCGCCGCCTGGGCGCTCAGGCTTCCCGCCTTGGCGCCTAGGGCGCCCAGCGGATGCACGAGTTTGTCGTCCACGAAGGACCCGAAGCCGGGCGCGAGCTCCTCCAGGAACTCGGCGCTCGGGTAGCGGCCGTCCTGGAGGATGCCCTTGTACCCGGCGGTGCACGCGTTGCGGACGTAGGTCCCGGTGAGCTGCCAGACGATCCAGTCGGCGAGTTCGACCCAGTGCCGCATCCGGTCGTAGACCTCGGGCGCCTCCTCGAAGACCTCCAGCGCCTTGGCGAACTCCCACTCCGAGGAGATCAGCCCGCCGTAGCGCGGAAGCCAAGACTCGCCGCGCTTTCGCGCCAGCGCGTTGATCCGGTCCGCCTGCGGCTGCGCGGAATGGTGCCGCCACAGCTTCACGTAGGCGTGTGGATTCCCGGCCAACCCGGGCAGTTCGCACAGCGGTGTGCCCTCGGCCGTGGTCGGCACCATGGTGCAAGCGGTGAAGTCGGTGCCGATGCCGATCACGTCGGCGGGGTCCGCCCCGGCGGCGCGGACGGCTTCCGGCACGGCGGTGCGGAGGACGTCGACGTAGTCCGACGGCACCTGCAGCGCCCAGTCCGGCGGCAGACCGTGCCCGGTCTCCGGCAGGATCCGGTCGATCACGCCGTGGCGGTACTCCGAAACCGCACTGCCCAGTTCCGCGCCGTCGCGAACGCGGACCACGACGGCCCGGCCGGACAGCGTCCCGAAGTCGACGCCGACGACCAGCGGCTCACCTGTACTCACTTCTTCTCCCGCACTGTTAGCGTTCACATTTCTGGTCGAGGGCCACCGCGAAAAGCGGTGGCGGCGGTTTTACGTGGCTCGCCTGCCGACGAGGCGTTGCAGGACGATGAAGGCGAACAGCAGCGCACCGGTGATGATCGAGGTCCACCAGGAGTTCAGCGTGCCGTCGAAGGTGATCAGGGTCTGGATGATGCCCAGCACCATGATCCCGAGCACCGTCCCGAGGACGTAACCGGAGCCGCCGGTGAGCAGCGTGCCACCGATGACGACGGCCGCGATCGCGGTCAGTTCCAGCCCGACGCCGTTGAGCGGATCGCCGGAAGACTTGTACAGCACCAGGAGCAGGCCGCCGAGCGCCGAGCAGAACCCGCTGAGCGTGTAGACCGAGATCCGCGTGCGGCCGACGTTGAGGCCCATCAGCAACGCCGACTTCGGGTTCCCGCCGATCGCGTAGACCGTCCGGCCGAACCGCGTTCCGTAAAGGACGTACGCGGCGACCGCGACCACGACCAGCGCGACGACCACGCCGATCGAGATGTGCAGTTCCGCGCCGAGCGGGATCTGCGTCTGCGCGAGGCTCGCGACCGTCGGGTCGTCGATCGAGTACGCCTGGGTGCTGATCGTGTAGCAGAGCCCCCTGGCGAAGAACATCCCGATCAGGGTGGCGATGAACGGCTGGATCTCGAAGACCTGGATCAGCACGCCCATCCCGAAGCCCAGCGCCGCGCCGATCGCCAGTACCGCGGGGATCAGCGCGAAAACCGGCCAGCCCTGGTTCTGCAGCAGGTCGGCGGAGACCACAGTGGACAGCGCCACGACCGACCCCACCGACAGGTCGATCCCGCCGGTGAGGATCACGAACGTCATCCCGACGGCGACGACCAGCAGGAAGGCGTTGTTGATGAACAGGTCGAGCACGACCTGTCCGGAGCCGAACGCCGTGTAGCTCGACGCGCCGTAGAGGTACGCGCCGATGAGCATCGCCATCGTCGCGAGGATCGGCAGGTGCCGCTGCCTCGGCCGATAGCCCTTGATGCGGTCGAGTGTCGTCATACCCCGGCCTCCACCTTCTCCGGCAGGACGGCGGGCGGCGGGGCCGCTTTCCGCCGCCTGGCGAGCTTCTTGCGGAACACCGGCGACTGCAGCAGGCAGACCGCCAGCACGACCACGGCCTTGAACAGCATGATCGCCTGCGGCGCGATGCCGAGCGCGTACACGGTGGTCGTCAACGTCTGAATCAGCAGCGCGCCGATCACCGACCCGGTGAGCGAGAACCGGCCACCGGTCAGCAGCGTCCCGCCGATGACGACGGCGAGGATCGCGTCGAGTTCGATGAACTGTCCGGCGTTGTTGCCGTCGGCGCTGTGCACGTTCGCGCTGATCATCAGTCCGGCGATACCGGCGCAGAGCGCGCAGAAGACGTAGGTGAGCCAGATCAGCCGGGACGACCGGAGCCCGGCGAGCCTGCCCGCCTCCGGGTTGCCGCCCACCGATTCGACCAGCAGCCCCAGCGCCGACCGGCGGACCAGCACCGCGGCGATGGCGAACACCGCCAGCGCGATGAGGATCGCGCTGGGCAGGCCGAAAGTGAACCCGCTGCCGATCCACTCGTAGGGATGCGAATTGACGGTGATGATCTGGCCGCCGGTGATCAGCTGGGCGATACCGCGGCCCGCGACCATCAGGATCAGCGTCGCGATGATCGGCTGGATGCCCAGTACGGCCACGAGCCAGCCGTTCCACACGCCGAGCGCGAGGGCAAGCCCCAGTGCCATCCCGACCGCGGCGAGCGTCCCGCCGAGGCTGTTCTGGTCGCCGAGTCCGCTGATGTGCAGGCAGGCGAGCGCGCCGCTGATCGCGACGACCGCGCCGACGGAGAGGTCGATCCCCCGCGTCGCCACCACCAGGGTCATGCCGAGCGCGATGAGGATCAGCGGGGCGCCGTTCTTGAGGATGTCGATCAGGTTCCCGTACAGGTGCCCGTCGCGGAGTTCGATCGCGAAGAACGCCGGATGGGCGATGAGGTCGCCGAGCAGAAGCGCCAGCAGCGCGACGACGGGCCAGAACAAGCGATGCTTGGTCATCGTGCGACTCCTTCGGCCATCGTCGCCATGACGCGGTCCGCGGTCAGCGATTCGTTGTCCAGTACGGCGACCACCGCGCGGTCGCGCAGCACGACGACCCGGTGGCTCAACCGCAGCACCTCCTCGAGTTCGGCGGAGATGAACACGACGGCCATCCCCTCGCTCGAGAGCCGGGCGACCAGCCGCTGGATCTCCGTCTTGGCGCCGATGTCGATCCCGCGCGTCGGCTCGTCGAGGATCAGCAGCCGCGGTTCGGTGATGAGCCACCTCGCGAGCAGCACCTTCTGCTGGTTGCCGCCGCTCAGGTCGCCCACCTTCGCTTCCGCGTTGGCGGGGCGGATGTCGAGCATCTCGATGTAGCGCTCGGCGATCTCGTCCTGCCGCCGCCGCGGGATCGGCCGCGCCCAGCCCCGCGAGGCCTGCAACGCGAGCACGATGTTCTCGCGCACGGTGAGTTCCTCGACGAGGCCTTCGGTCTTGCGGTTCTCCGAACAGAACGCGATGCGGCGGTCGAGACCGGTCCGCGGCGTCTTCAGCGACACCGGCTCACCGTTGATCCGCACCGAACCGCCGTCCGCGTGGTCGGCGCCGAACAGCAGCCTGGCCAGTTCGGTGCGACCGGAACCGAGCAGCCCGGCCAGGCCGACGACCTCGCCCGCCCGGATGTCGAGCGAGAACGGCGCGACACCGCCCTTGCGGCCGACGTCCTCCGCTTCGAGGAACACCGGCGCCCCGGCGAGGTCGGACCGGCTGTGCCCCGCGTCCTCGATGTCTTCGAGGGCCTCGAGTTCCTTGCCGATCATCCTGGTCACCAGGTCGACCGGGGTGATGTCCTCGGTGCGGTACTCCCCGATCAGCTTTCCGTTGCGCAGCACCGTCATCCGGTCCGCGACGGCGAAGACCTGCTCGATGAAATGGGAGACGAACAGGATCGCCATCCCCTGCTCCCGCAGCGAACGCACCACGTTCAGCAGCTGCTCGACCTCGCCGGCGTCCAAACTGGACGTCGGTTCGTCGAGGACGAGCACACGCGCGTCGACGTCGAGCGCCCTGGCGATCGCGACCAATTGCTGCACCGCGATCGAGCAGCTGCTCAGCTCCGCCGAAACGTCCACTTCGACGTCCAGCCTGGCCAGCAGCGCGGCCGCCCGGCGGCGCGTCTCGCGCCAGTCGATGCGGCCGCGCCGTCGCGGCTCCTTGCCGAGGCAGATGTTCTCCGCCACCGACAGGTTCGGGCAGAGGTTCACTTCCTGGTAGACGGTGCTGACGCCGGAGCGCCGCGCCTCTCCCGGACCGCTGAACGCGACCGGGGAACCGTCGAGTTCGATCGTGCCCGCGTCCACCCCGTGAACACCGGTGAGCACCTTGATCAGGGTGGACTTGCCGGCGCCGTTCTCACCCATCAGGGCGTGCACTTCGCCGGGGAACATCCGGAAGGAGACGTCGTCGAGGGCGACCACGCCGGGGAATTCCTTCCGGATATGGCTCATCCGCAGCATCGCAGAGGGTTCTGTCATCGCTGACCTTGTTCTCGGGGGGACGCGGGATCGGGATCAGTACTGGCGTTGCGGCAGCGCGGCCTTCGCGGCCGCCTGGTCGAATTCGGTCTCGGTGGTCTCGATGCGCGGCGGCACCTGCTCACCGGCGGCGACCTTCTTCACCAGATCCATCAGCTGCGGGCCGAGCAGCGGGTTGCATTCGACGACGTGGTTGATCTTGCCGTCGGCCAAGGCCTGCAGGGCGTCACGGACGCCGTCGACCGAGACGATCTTGATGTCCTTGCCGGGCACCTTCCCGGCGGCCTCGATCGCTTCGATGGCACCAAGGGCCATGTCGTCGTTGTGCGCGTACAGCACGTCGATCTTGGGCTGGGACTTCAGGAAGGCCTCCATGACCTCCTTGCCCTTGGCCCTGGTGAACTCACCGGTCTGCGACGCGACGACCTTGAACTTCGGGTTCGACGCGATGACGTCGGCGAAGCCCTTCTTGCGGTCGTTCGCCGGCGCGGAACCGGTGGTGCCCTGCAGTTCCACGATGCTGACGTCGCCCGTCGCCGAGCCGAACTCCTTGGCCAGCCACTCGCCGGCCTTCTTGCCCTCGGCGACGAAGTCCGAGCCGAGGAAGGTCTTGTACAGCGTCTTGTCCGGCGAGTCGACGGCCCGGTCGGTCAGGATCACCGGGATGTTCGCCGTCTTCGCCTCCTTGAGCACGGTGTCCCAGCCGGACTCCACGACCGGCGAGAAGGCGATCACCTTGACCTTCTGCTGGATGTAGGACCGGATCGCGGCGATCTGGTTCTCCTGCTTCTGTTGCGCGTCGGAGAACTTCAGCTCGATCCCGGCCGTCTTCGCGGAATCCTGGATCGACTTGGTGTTCGCCGTCCGCCAGCCGCTTTCCGCGCCGACCTGCGCGAAACCGAGGGTGATGGCCCCGCCGCCACCCGCTCCGCCGCCACCACCGCACGCGGTGAGCGCGAACAGTCCGGCCGCCACTATCGCCGTCCACGATTTTCTCGCCACATCTACTCCTAGATCCGCACTGATCAATTGAGTTAGCGTTAACACTCCACCGGGAAGCCCAGCGAGGGCCGCGTTCCGGCTTCACGAAATTCCGGTGCTCTCCCGCACGATCAACTCGGGAACCACCAGGTCACGGGCTTGCTCTTCGCCACCGTTCATCCGGCGGCGAAGAAGGTCGAACGTGCGCCTGCCGACTTCGACGAAGTCCTGGCGCACCGTCGTCAGCGGCGGCGTGTAGTACGCCGCCTCGGGCACGTCGTCGAAACCGACGATGCGCATCTCCCCCGGCACGTTCACGCCGGCCTCGGTGCAGGCGCGAAGAAAGCCGAGGGCCATCTGGTCGTTGGACACGAAAACCGCGTTCAGCCCCTTTTCGCCGACGAGGGACCGCCCCGCCGCGTACCCGGACCGCGCGCTCCAGTCACCCCGCACCACCGGCGGGATCCGCGCGCCGTGCCGCTGCAGGGTTTCCCGCCAGCCGCGCTCGCGATCGAGCGCCTCCAGCCAGTCTTCGGGCCCGGCCACGTGCCAGACCGTCTCGTGCCCGAGGCCCAGCAGATGCTCGGTCGCCCGGCGGGCGCCGTCGTACTGGTCCACCGAGATCACCGGCACCGGCGCTTCCTTCCCGCCGCCGACCGCGACGAGCGGGACGTCACTGGGAGCGGCCTCCAGCGCGCGCCCGGCGGTGACGTGCGGGGCGATCACGACGATGCCCTCGACGGCCTGGCGCCGCAGCCGCTCCACCGCGTCGGTGATGGACGACCGGCCGGGACGGCTGATGCTCGTTATGGTCGTCGCGTAACCCGCCTCGCGGGCCGCGTGCTCGATCCCGCTCAGCGTGCTGGCCGGGCCGTAGAGGTTGGCCTCCAGCGCGACCACGCCGAGCGTGCCCGACCGGCCGGTGACCAGCGCGCGGGCGACCGAGTTCGGCCGGTAGTCCAATTGCTCGATGGCGGCGTTGACCCGGACGCGCGTCTCCGCGCGCACCGGCCCGGTGCCGTTGATGACCCGCGAGACCGTCATATGCGAAACGCCCGCGAGCGCGGCTACATCGGTGAGACTGGCCTGCTTGCCCACGGAGGAAACGGCCGCGTTGCCGCCATCGCTGCTTTCGCGTGCCATCGCCTGTCTCCTGTCGCCGCTCCTCGCCGGGTGACGAGTGTCGCAAGTGTTAGCGATAACACGAACAGGGTCAAGGGCTCGCCGAGTCACAGTCGGGTCACGGACGATCGGTCTCGAAGCAGGCTTGGCCCGGGGACTCGTAGTGCGCCCAATGTGGCATTGGAGGCGCTCAATGTCCCCAATGCCACATTGGGCGCACTGCACGAACCCCACTCCCGACGGCAGGATCGCCCCGGTCGTGCCGACGCTCGAAGGCATCGCCCCGGTATGACGCGGGCTCAGCTCGAAGCGCGGCGAGTGAGCGACACCGGCAGTATCCGCTGCCGGGGCTTGAGCTCGCGGTCGTCCATCAGCGCCAGCAGGGTCTCGACCATCGCGTGGACCTGCTCGCGCGGATCCTGATGCACCGAGGTCAGCGGCGGGTCCATCTCCGGCGCCAAGGTCGCGTTGTCGTCGAAGCTGACGACGGCGACGTCGGAGGGGATCCGCCGTCCGGCGGAATGCAGGGTGCGGAGAGCGCCCAGGGCCATCATGTCGCTGGCCACGAAGACGGCGTCGAGGTCGGGGCGCCGCGCGAGCAGGTTCGACATCGCCTTCGCGCCGCCGGTGAGGGTGAAGTCGCCCTCCTCGACCAGGTCCCCCGGGTCGAGGCCGGCGTCGAGCAGGGTCTTGCGCCAGCCGCAGAGCCGGTCGATCGCCGCGCTCTGGTCCTGCGGACCGGCGATCGTGGCGATCCGGCGGTGGCCGGCCTCGACCAGATGCGCGACAGCCAGCTTCGCGCCGCCCTCGTTGTCGAAGTCGACGACGTGGACACCGCGTTTGAGCCCGGCCGCCTGCCCGCCGTACACCACCGGGATCCTCAACTGCCGCAACGCCTTGGGCAACGGGTCGGTGCGGTGCGGCGCGAACACCAGCACGCCGTCGACGTGCCCGCCGTCGAGGAACCGGACCGTGCGGTCGAGGTCCTCGCGGGTGTCACTGAAGATCAAGACCATCTGGCAGCCGATGTCGGCGAGTTCGCGGTAGCCGGCGCGCATGACCGCGGTGCGGTACGGGTCGTCGAGCAGCCGCGCCTCCGGCTCCGACAGCACGACCGCGACCGCGCCGGTCCGCCTGGTCACCAGGGATCTGGCCGCCTGGTTCGGGGAGTAGCCGAGTTCGCGGGCCGCGGCCCGCACCCGCTCGCGGGAGCGCGCGCTGACGTAGCCGTCGTCGTTCAGCGCCCGGGACGCCGTCGACCGGCTGACCCCGGCGGACGCGGCGACGTCTTCCAGCGTCGGCCTGCCGTCTTCCCCTGGTCGAGGCCCCACCCGCGTCACCTTCACCTTCCAACTCCATCCGGACACCCACAGCTTAGTGTCCGGCGGCGATCCGTACTGAGAGCGCTCCCCTGATGGAAACACTCTCATTACAAGCCCTTGACACGGCCATACCTTGGCGACAGACTCTGCGCATCCTGGGAGCGCTCCCATTTTCTGGTCATGACGCGACGGCGTTCCCTCCCACCGGCAAGGGGTATGACACGTGAGAAGGATCCGGAACGGCCTGGTGCTGACACTGGGTATCACCATGACGACGTTCGGACTGGCGGCGTGCGGCGGTGACGACGGCGCGGCGCCCGCGGCGTCGGACCCGAACGCGAAGGTCGAACTGTCGCTGGCGACGTTCACCGAGTTCGGCTACGAGGCGCTCATTCCCGAGTACGAACGACTGCACCCGAACATCAAGATCACCCACCGCAAGACCGGCCAGGGCGGGCCGTACCACCAGGACCTGATCACGAAACTGGCGGCGGGTTCCGGCCTCGCCGACGTCACCGCCGTCGAGGAAGGGCATCTGTCGAACGTCCTCGACAAGGGCTCGAAGTTCAACGACCTGCCCAAGATCGGCCCGGCGGAGGCCTCCCCCGACCGCTGGCTCGGCTGGAAGTACGACGCCGCGAAGACCAAGGACGGCAAGGTCATCGGCTACGGCACGGACATCGGCCCGCTGGCGATGTGCTACCGCAAGGACATGCTCGAGGCGGCGGGGCTCCCGTCCGACCCCGAAGCGGTCAAACCCCTGTTCGCCACCTGGGACAGCTACTTCGCCGCGGGCGACCAGTACGTCGCCAAGGCCGGCGGGAAGGCGTGGTTCGACTCGGCCGCGCAGAACTTCAACGCCATGGTCAACCAGCTCCCCAGCGGCTACATCGGCAACGACGACAAGCTCGCGGTGGAAGCCAACCAGGGCATCAAGGACGCCTGGACCAAAGTGACCGGCGCCGTCGCGAAAGGACAGTCGGCCAAGCTGACCGCGTTCAGCAACGAGTGGAACTCCGGGTTCAAACAGGGCGCCTTCGCCACGAAGGTGTGCCCCGCGTGGATGCTCGGCGTGATCGAGGAGCACTCCGGTCCGGAGAACGCCGGCAAGTGGGCGGTCACCGCGGCCTTCCCCGGCGGCGGCGGGAACTGGGGCGGTTCGTATCTGACCGTGCCCACGCAGTCGAAGCACCCGAAGGAGGCGGCCGAACTCGCCGCCTGGCTGACCGCGCCCGAGCAGCAGATCAAGGCGTTCCAGGCGAAGGGCACCTTCCCCAGCCAGGTCAAGGCGCTGGAGGACCCCGCGCTGCTGAACGAGACCGACGCCTACTTCGGTGGCGCCAAGATCGGCCAGTTGTTCGCCGAGCAGGCCAAGAAGGTCGCCAAGCCGCAGTACAAGGGCCCCGGTGACGGCCAGATCCAGGAGAACGCGTCGAGCCCCGCGCTGCAGGCCGTCGAACAGGGCAAGTCCGCGGACGAGGGCTGGACGCAACTGCTCGACGCCGCGAAGAAGATCACGCGCTGACCGATGACCGTCGTCGACAAGATCGCGCCGGAGGGGAGGAAGGCCGGGGTGCGCACGTCACCCCGGCCCACCCTTCGCCACCGGCTGAGCCGCTGGGACGTCAAGGTCTCGCCGTACCTCTATATCGCCCCGTTCTTCATCGTGTTCGGGATCGTCGGGCTGTTCCCGCTGCTCTACACGGCGTACGTGTCGCTGTTCAGCTGGGAGGCGGGTGACGACAATCCCGTTTTCATCGGGCTGGACAACTTCAAGGAACTGTTCGCCGACACGCAGTTCTGGAACGCGCTCGAGAACACCGTCAGCATCTTCCTGCTCTCCAGCGTTCCGCAGCTGATCATCGCGGTGCTCCTGGCGGCGCTGCTCAGCGCCAGGCTCCGCGGGGCGACCGGCTGGCGCGTCGGCGTCCTACTCCCCTACGCCGCCAGCCTGGTGGCGCTCGGGATCATCTTCGCGAACCTGTTCGGGCCGAAGTACGGGCTGGTCAACGGCCTGTTGCAGACCATCGGGCTGGACCCGGTCGACTGGCAGGCGGGCCGGTTCAGCAGCCATGTCGCGATCGCGATCATGGTGAACTGGCGCTGGACCGGGTACAACGCGCTGATCGTGCTGGCGGCGATGCAGGCCATCCCGAAGGAACTGCACGAGGCCGCCCTCATCGACGGCGCGGGAGCCGCACGCCGGTTCTTCAGCATCACGCTGCCCCTGCTGAAGCCGACGCTGATCTTCGTCACCATCACCTCGACGATCGGCGGACTCCAGATCTTCACCGAGCCCAAACTGTTCGACGCCATGCCGGGGTCGAACAACGGCGGCTCGTCCAACCAGTTCCAGACCGTGACGCTGTACCTGTACCAAACGGCCTTCGAGAACTACGAACTCGGCTATGCCTCGGCGATCGCGTGGGTGCTGTTCGTGATCATCGTGCTGATCGCGCTGGTGAACTTCTTCCTCACCGGCAGGCTCGCCAGGACCCCGGCGGTGAAGAAGAAGTGACCACCATCCACAGCGGACTCAAGCGGAGCGTCTCGGCGCTCGGCAAACCGCGCCGGGCGACCTACGTCGTGCTCGCGATCTTCGTGCTGGGCTCGCTCTTTCCGTTCTACTGGTCGTTCCTGGTGGCGAGCCGGGACAGCGGGATGCTCACCGAGCGGGTCCCGCCCTTCCTGCCCGGCGGGAACTTCTTCGCCAACGCGGCCAGGGTGTTCGACACGGTGCCGTTCTGGAAGGCGCTCGCGAACAGCCTGATCGTGTCCGGCACGGTCACCCTCACCACGGTGCTGTTCTCGGCGCTGGCCGGGTTCGCCTTCGCCAAACTGCGGTTCCGCGGCCGGAACGGGTTGTTCGTGTTCATCGTCATCACGCTCGCCGTGCCGACCCAGCTCGGCATCATCCCGCTGTTCATGGCGATGTCGGAGTTCGGCTGGGCGGGCGGGCTGCAATCGGTGATCGTGCCCAACCTGGTGACCGCGTTCGGTGTCTTCTGGATGCGTCAATACACAGTGGACGCCGTACCGTACGAACTGATCGAAGCGGCGCGGGTCGACGGGTGCAGCATGATCCGGATCTTCTGGAACGTCTGCCTGCCCGCGGTCCGCCCGGCGGCGGCGATCCTGGCGATGTTCACGTTCATGACCTCGTGGAACGACTTCCTCTGGCCGCTCGTCGTGCTGGACGCCGGAAACCCCACCGTCCAGCTGGCGCTGGAGAAGCTGCAGAGCGGCTACTACGTCGACTATTCGCTGGTGCTGGCCGGGACCACCCTGGCCACCATCCCGATCCTCATCGTCTTCCTCCTCCTCGGCCGCCAGATCGTGGCCGGGATCATGCAAGGTGCCGTGAAAGGGTGACCATGTCCGCACATCCCGACAGTGTCCGGGCGAAGACCGCGCTGCTGTTCCCGCCCGGATTCGTGTGGGGCGCCGCCACCGCGGCCTACCAGGTCGAAGGGGCCACGGCCGCCGACGGCCGGACCGACTCGATCTGGGACGTCTTCGCCCGCCGCCCCGGCGCCGTCGTCGGCGGCGACACCGGCGAACCGGGCGCCGATCACTATCACCGCTACGCCGAAGACGTCGACCTGATGCGACGGCTCGGGCTCGGCGCCTACCGGTTCTCCCTGTCGTGGCCGCGGATCCGGCCCGACGGCGGCGCACCGAACCTCCGCGGGCTCGCGTTCTACGACCGGCTCGTCGACAAGCTCCTCGAAGCCGGGATCGCGCCCTGGGCGACGCTGTATCACTGGGATCTCCCCCAGGCCCTGGAGGACGAGGGCGGCTGGGCCTCACGCGAGACCGCCTTCCGGTTCGCCGAGTACGCCGAAACGGTCGTAGCGCGCTTGGGCGACCGAGTGGCGCACTGGTCCACCCTCAACGAGCCGTGGTGTGCCGCGATGCTGGGCTACGCGCGCGGAATCCACGCGCCGGGCAGGCAGGAACCGCGCGCCGCCGTCGCCGCCACGCACCATCTGCTGCTCGGGCACGGGCTCGCGATGGACGTCCTGCGGCGGCACGCACCGGCGGCGTCGTCGGGGATCACGCTGAACCTGTACCCGGTGTCGGCCGTCGATCCTTCGTCCACTGTGGACACCGAAGCCGCGCGCCGGATCGACGGCCTGCAGAACCGGCTGTTCCTGGACCCGGTGCTTCGCGGCTCGTACCCGGCGGATCTGCTGACCGACCTGGCACCGCTCGGCATCGAGAAGCTCGTACGGGACGGCGATCTCGCGACCATCGCCGCCCCGATCGATTGGCTGGGCATCAACTACTACCGCGGCTACCAGGTGTCGGGAACGCCCCGGCCCGGCAGTGAACCCGCGGACACCGGCTGGCTCGGCGTCCCCGACGTCCATTTCGTCCCCGACGAGACGGCGCCGCGCACCGACTCGGGCTGGGAGGTCCAGCCTTCGCGGCTGACCGAATGCCTGCTTCAGGTCCATCGCGAGTATCGGCCGATCCCGTTGTACATCACCGAAAACGGCGCCTCCTATCCGGACGCCCTCATCGGCGGCGACATCGCGGACACCGATCGGATCGCCTTCCTCGACTCGCATCTGCGCGCCGCGTACGAGGCGATCGAGGCAGGCGTCGACCTGCGTGGTTATTTCTACTGGTCGCTGCTCGACAACTTCGAATGGGCCGAGGGGTACGCCAAGCGGTTCGGCCTCGTGCACGTCGACTACGTGACGCAGCGGCGGACGCCGAAGCGAAGCGCGCTCTGGTACGCGCGGGCGATCGGCCTCAACGGGCTGAGCTGAGGCCGAGTGTCAGGAAAGGGTCGTTCAGGACATTTTTCGTCCTGAACGACCCTTTCCTGACCTTTACCCGCGGGAGCGCGCGGCTCGTTCCGCGGCGGTCCGCCAGTCCTGACCCGTGGCCCCGACGGCCCGGAATCCGTTCACGCAGCCGGGTACGTCCGCGGTGTAGGTGCAGTTGTCGGGCCGGTTACCGCTCACCACGGCCCCGTTCGCCAGCGCGACGTGTGCGTTGCTCGTGTGGATGCCACCCCCGGAAGCCGGAGAAGGGTAAGAACCGGTCCCGGGCTCACCCGCGGCGTTGTCGCTGACCGTCGCCGCGTCGAGCGTGAGACTGTCGTCGAACACGACGACTCCGCCGCCTCGCCCCCCCCGTAACCGGAGATCCCGGAATACCCGCCCGGCCCCGCGACGCCGGCATCGCCGCCGCGTCCCGCCTGATTGCCGGTGATGGCAGTGCGGGTGATGACCGGATTCAGCAGCAAACCTCCGCTGATCGACATCATCACGCCGCCGGCCGTGCCACCACTGCCGCCGTGTCCGGCTGCACCGCCCGTCGCGCCTCCCGAGCCGCCCTTGCCGCCGCTCCCGGCACCGTTGCCGGTGACGGCGCTGTCGCTGAGCCGCAGGACGGTGCCGGCGAGCACGTCGACACCGGCGCCGAAGCCGGCGGGACCGCCTTGGCCACCCGCCTTGGCGGCCACGCCGTTTCCACCCTGGCCACCGGAGCCGGAGGCGTTGCCGGTGATCGAGGTGCGGGCGATCGTCACCGTGACCTGCGAGGAACTGTAGGAAGAGATCCCACCGCCGGAGCCTCCGTAGCCGCCGCTACCGGCACTGGCGGTGGCGGCGGCACCGGGAGCACCCGAGCCTGCGGCGTTGCCGCTGATGACGCTGTCGGTGATGGTCAGCGGACCCCAGTTCTTGATACCGCCGCCGGACTCGCCAGGATTCCCGACGCCAGGGGAACCGGCACCGACACCGTCCGGAGCCTGACCGCCCGCGATCGTGACTTCGTTGAGGGTCAGATCGCCCCAATTGAAGATGATCCGGAATCGGGGCGCGTCCTTGGCGCGTTCGATGGTGGCGTGATTACCGTTGACGGTGAGCTTTCCCTGGATGGAAGGCAGTCCGGATTTCCAGTAGACATCGGCGGCCGACGTGAGCGTGTAGACGCACTTCGCCGCCAGGGACAGCGTGTCCGGCTCAGAGGTGGCGTTGGCATCAGCGATGGCCTGGACCAACGCGGCGGAGTCGCAGGGAACAGCGGTTTCGGCGGCGTGCGCCGGCGGAGCGACCAGGGCGAACGCCCCCAGTGCGGTTACCGTGGTCGCGATTCGTCTTCGGGTTCTGCCATTCGACATCATCGAAAAGCCCTCGCCTTCTCCACTCAATTGATATGATTCCGACCACACGATTACCGATCACCGGGAATCGTGGCGAATAAACGAATGAGCATCGGAATTCGCGGCTCGTCGACGCCGCGCCGAGGGATTGCGGTGGCCACACTCCGGCAGGTCTTGTTATCGTAGGTGCGGACCTGATCGACGAGCATGGAGACCAGACGTGGCAGGTGAAGACGACATCTCCGGGTGAGCCGGAGTTGCCAGGCCACCGGCGCTGACGCCGACGTGGCCGGTTCGTCGTGCCCTCACGCCACGTCCACCGCGGTGCTGCTTCAAGGCGCCCGCTGTCTTTCACGAGGTCATTTCCATGTCAGACGCCTTCGTCGTCGTGTCCGCTCTCTCCTTCGCCTGGCCGGATGACACGCCGGTCTTCGACGACTTGTCGTTCACCGTGCCCGGTGGACGCACCGGGCTCGTCGCGCCCAACGGGGCGGGCAAGAGCACGCTCCTCAAGCTGATCGCCGGCGAGCTGCGGCCGGTCTCCGGAACCGTCTCCACGCAGGGAATCCTCGGATATCTGCCGCAGTCGCTGCCGCTCACCGCCGATCTGAAAGTGGCCGAGGTGCTCGGGATCGCACCACAACTCGCGGCGCTGAGCGCCATCGAGTCCGGCGACGCGAGCGAAGAGCACTTCACCACCATCGGGAACGACTGGGACATCGAAGAACGCACCCGCGCCCAACTCGACCGGCTGGGCCTCGACGGCCTCGCGCTGGACCGGAGCCTGCGCACGTTGAGCGGCGGGCAGATCATTTCCCTCGGCCTGGCCGCGCAGCTGCTGAAACGGCCCGACATCCTGCTGCTGGACGAACCGACCAACAACCTCGACCTCGACGCCCGCCGCAAGCTCTACGGGGTGCTCGAAGACTGGTCCGGTTGCCTGCTGCTGGTGAGCCACGACCGGGAACTGCTCGACCGGATGGACCGCATCGCCGAACTCGACCGCGGCGATCTCCGTTACCACGGCGGGAACTTCACCCAGTACGAAGCGGCGGTCAAGGCCGAGCAGGAGGCCGCCGAACGCAACGTCCGCAGTGCCGAACAAGAGGTCAAACGCGAGAAACGGGAGATGCAGCAGGCCCGCGAACGCGCCTCGCGCCGCGCGGGGAACGCGGCACGCAACCTCGGCAGCGCCGGGCTGCCGAAGATTTTCGCCGGCACCATGAAACGCAACGCCCAGGAATCCGCCGGAAAGGCGAACGAAACGCACGCCGCCCGGGTCAACGACGCGAAGAACCGCCTCGACGAAGCCGAACGGTCCCTGCGCGACGACCAGAAGATCGCACTCATCCTGCCGGGTACCAACGTCCCCGCCGGCCGCACGATGTTCCACGGCGAGCGCATCCAGGTCCACTACGGCGACCGGAACGTCTTCGCGGGCGACGGAGTCGACCTGACGATCCGCGGCCCCGAACGAATCGCGCTGACCGGCGGGAACGGCACCGGCAAGTCGACGCTCCTGCGGGTGCTCAGCGGAGACCTCTCGCCCGATGGCGGCGTGGTGAAACGAGCCGAGGGCCGGATCGCGTATCTCTCCCAGCGGCTGGACCTTCTGGACCTCGACCGGACCATCGCCGAAAACTTCGCGACGTTCGCCCCCGGCCTCCCCGAGTCGCAACGGATGACCTTGCTCGCCCGCTTCCTGTTCCGAGGCGCGCGAAGCAGGCTCCCAGTCGGCGTGCTCTCCGGAGGCGAACGCCTGCGAGCCACCCTGGCCTGCGTCCTGTTCGCCGAACCCGCACCTCAACTGCTCCTCCTGGACGAGCCGACGAACAATCTCGACCTGGTCAGCGTCGGGCAGTTGGAGAGCGCGCTGGGCGCGTATCAGGGGGCTTTCGTGGTCGTGAGCCACGATGAGCGGTTCCTGACGGAGATCAAGGTGGACCGGCGAGTGCGGTTGACCGACGGGACGCTTGTGGAGTCTTGAGGCTTCAGTGAGCCAGGGATCGTGAGCGGCGGCCCTCACGACCCCTGGCTCACTCCGCCGTCAGTAGGTTTCATCGAGACTCACCAAAAAGCGGGCCAGTCCCCCGTCCATTCCCGAATCGACCAGCGCCGACCGCAATTCTTCGGGAGTGACAGGCCGGTAAGCGACCTCTCCCCCCAATACGATCGACATCGCTCCGGCAATGTCGGCGTAAGTGAAGTTCGTGTCGCCCGAGAGGCTGTACGTGACATCGTCGTGCCCGTCCGTGGTGACCACGACGGCCAAAGCCTCGGTCAGATCTTTCCGGCAGGCTGCCACGACAACGGCGTCACCGGCCGCCACGGCGAAAACCCCGGTGAAGCGGGGCCCGCCAACGCCTGGATGTAGTTCTCGATATACCGGGCGTTCCGCAGGATCGTGTACGTCACGCCGGAATCGATGAGAGCGACGTCTGTCGCCCGGTGGTCCGCGTTGATCTCGAACCGGTCGTCGTCGCTCGAACTCCGCTGGTGCAGCAGACGTGCCGGACATTCGCGTTCTTCGCCGCCTCGATGACCGACTTGTGCTGGGCGAGACGATCCGGGTCACCGCCCGAGAGCAACACGATGTCGGAATGCCTGGCGACCAGTTCCGCGACGCCTGCCGAATCCGACGAATCGATGCCGGCGGTGCTGAACCCGGCCGCCGTGATCGTCCCGGGGCCGAGCCCCCGAGCGGCCAGCGCGTCCAGGACGTGGCGGCCAAGTGCCCCGGTAGCCCCGAAAACCAGGATGCTCGCCTCAGCCACGGTCGTGGAGGGTGATCTGGTAGCCGTCGGGGTCGGCGAAGGTGAACGTCCGGCCGAAAGGGCCGTCGATCGGCTCGGAAACGATGGTGTGCCCGTCGGCGACGAGCGCGTCGTGAATGGCCTGGACGTCGGTAGCGTGGAGCCAGATCGCGGCACCGATACCGGGCTGCGCGACCGATGCGAGGTCAGTGCCGGGAACGATGTCGCGGAGCGCGAACGCGATCGGCTTCGTTTCGAACACGACGGCGTGCGGAGGCCCGGCCGGCGAGCGGACGAGGCCGAGGTACTGCTCATAGAACGCCTGCGAAGCGGCGAGGTCACGCGCTTGCAGGGAGATGAAGTCCGGGCCGATGGCGGGCAAGTGATGCTCCTTCTGTTCATGTCAGCCTTCTGACATAGGCGACAGTATGTCAGGATGCTGACATGAGTCAAGACAAGGTCGGCGTTGACCTGAACGCCGCCATGAGCTCGCGCGGGCACGTTCGTGACACGGCAGTCGATGAACGTGCTACTCCAGACCCACAGAGGCACCCGTCGCGTCGAGATCAGGATGTTGACCGCCCTGAGACGGACGCGTTCCGGGCCGCGCAATCCACTATCTGCGTGATGGCGCCCAGCCGACTCCTCGGCGCGACGCACCCGAATCGGAGACCTTACGCACATCACCCGTCAGTGGTAAATGCGCTGGCTCATTGTCGCTTAAAATTACGAACGCATGTTCGATTATTTTGCGGTATTATTGTGGGGTGTCCGAGACTTTCCTTCCCGAGTTGCCGCAGGAGTTGTGGCGCGCCGGCAAGCTGGAACTTGCCCATGGCGTGCAGCGGTCTTTGCAGGTGATTCGGATGGCCACCGCCGGACTGGGGAAATTCTTGGCGGAAATCGAGTCTCGGGGCGTCAAAGACTTGTACGGGTATGGCCGTACGGCGACCTGGTTCGCCGATATAGCGGGATTGTCGGTCGGTGAAGCGGGTGCGGTGGTGAACCGGGCCATCGCCCTGAACCCGACCCGCGCTTTGGATGGCACCGAAGTTCCGCCTATCGCGCCCGCCACGGCCGCTGTGGCTGCGGAGGGTCTGGTCGGGAATGAGCGGATCGATCAGATCTTGGAGTTCTTGAAGAAGCTTCCCGCCGATACCTCGGTTGAGGATCGGGCGAGTGCGGAGAATATCCTGGCCACCCTCGCCCGCGATGCCGGTCCCCGGCAGCTCGCCGACGCCGAGCAGAACTTACTCGCGTTGCTGGACCCGGATGGGAACGAGCCCAAAGAGCCTGAACCCAAGGAGCCGCGTCGGGAGATCACCCTGGAGCGTCGCAAGGACGGCTTCTGGAAACTCACCGGCCTCCTCGACGATGAAACGGGTGCTCGCACCGCGGCGGCTCTGGAGGCGTATGCGGCGCCGCGGCCGGTGGACGAGTTCGGTCAAGCCGATCTGCGGATGAAATGCGAACGCATGGGAGATGCCTGGATCGACATCCTCGACCTCGCCGTCGCCTGCCCCGACCAACCCGGCACCAGCGGCTACCGCACCCTCCTGCACGTCACCATCGGCCTTGACGAGCTGAAGACCGGCCTCGGGACCGCCTGCCTCGATTTTGTCGGGACGATGACGGCCCGCGAAGCACGGCTGGCCGCCTGCGACTGCCTCATGCTCCCGGTCGTCATGAGCGCCGCTGGAGAGCCCCTCGACGTGGGGCGGCTGCGACGGTTCGTCACCCCCGGCCAACGACGCGCCTTGAACATCCGGGATGGGGGCTGCGCGTTCCCCGGGTGTCATCGGCGGCCGAAGAACTGTCACGCTCACCACATTCACCACTGGGCAGACGGAGGCCCCACGGATCTCCGGAATCTCGTGCTGCTGTGCGGTTTTCACCACCGGCTGATCCACCACGGCGACTGGCAAGTCCGCATGGCCGCCGATGGGCTACCGGAGTTCATCCCACCCCAATACCGAGATCCACTCCGACAACCCCGGCGCAACACCCTCCACCACGTCTGACCCCCGAGGAGCCCGCCAGCCACACCGGCGACGGGCCCCTCACCATGCCCAGCGAACAACACCAAGCTCTTGCCCCCCGCTCGAAGTACATGAAGGCCCCCTTCACTGCGCTAGTCTCCTGCACTGGAAGTTCGCGCCGTAAATCCGTATCGATAGCCAGCCGTTTCGCGCCTGGCCCGGGGGGGGCATGAGGTGCGTCGCGAAAGCCACTTTCGCGACGCCTGGGGTCGCGAAAGTGGCTTTCGCGACACGGTCACCCCACAGCCCACAAGCGAACCCCCGCGACCCGACACCACGAAGTCAGCGGAATGCTCACGGCCTCAGCCGACACCATCTTCACCGCGCGAAGCAACAACAAGATCCTCCGGCACCACGCCGAAACACCACACGAACTTCCGACTCGAGACACTAGACGCAAGGAAAGGGGCCTTCACGTACTCGGCAAGGCGCGAAGGACCCTTTCCCTCGGCTCAGCCGAGGAAAGGACCCCTTCACACGCTCAAGTCGTGACCGGCGGTGCCACCGAGACTCGCGGGAATGGTCCCGTTCCATCTGACCCGCCGAGCCCGCCTGCCCTGCCCGCAACAAAACTCTCCACAAGACAGCTGTGGTCGCCGCTCAGTATCACCGGCGTGATCCACGACCAGCCAGGAAACCTCTACAAAGACTGTGCTCTGCACCTACATCGACAACGGCGACCAGATCGGCGGACGCTCCACGGGCCTGTTCGCTCAGCGGCTACGCCGTCATCGAACTGTCCACCGCCGACGCGCAAGCCGACTGTCCCGCCGCAAAGCCGAATTCGAAGCCGAACGCCCCCAGTAACCACGGGCTCACTTCAGGCACTGTCGCCGGTCGCGACAAATACCCGCGGACAAAAGAAAAGGTCCCGCTTCCGCTCAGCGAAGGCTGGGGGTTCCTGCGAGCAGAAGCGGGAGTTTGTGGCCGATACGGTGGGCCGCCTCTCGGCGAGTAGCTCAACACGGCTCCGGCCGAACCGGTATTCCGTGAAGGCGAAGGGTGAGGCCCGGGGGCACCATCCGTACCGACACTCTCTACAACGCACCAGCACCCGAAATGTTCCCCCACACCAAGCCCCCACCGATGTGACCCGCATCAACACCCGAAAGCGGGAAACACCCGCCGAAAAACAAAAGACCCGCTCCCGCTCAGCGAAGGCCTGGGGGTTACCTGCGAGCGGAAGCGGGAGCAAAGGCCGATACGGTGGGCCGCCTCTCGGCGAGTGGCACGACACGGCTCCGGCCGAACCGGTATTCCGTGAAGGCGAAGGGTGAGGCCCGGGGGGCACCATCCGTACCGACACCCTGTACAACGCATTGCCCCGTAAAACGTTCCCGGCGGAACAGTGACGCGCGTCAACACACAAAAGCAGTAACGCTCAGCAGGGCGGCGGCACCAGTGCGACCAGTTCTTCGGGGGCGGACAGCCGCCATGCCTCGTAGACCAATTCGGTCAGCTCGTCGGATTCGATGCCGTCGAGGTGGACCACGACCCAGCCGAATCCCCCGGCCGTGAACTGGACCTCGAAGACGTCGGGCCGCTCGGCCACGAGGGCTTCCTGTTCCGAGAGCGTCTGCTTGAGGCCGACGGTCTGGGTCCGCGGCCAGTAGTACCCGAAGCGCTTGCCTCGCACGCTGAACGACTCCCACTCTCTCGCGTCGGACCGCTCGACGTCGGCGAGCGCCTCCAGCATCCGGTGGAACTCGTCACTCGGCACACTCATCTTGACCCCAAACCCCAGGAACTTCGGCGCGTCCAGTCTAAACAGGCGGACCGGCCCAGCGTCCTCAGAGGACGCGCGGGACGATGGCCTTCCGGAACGGTAGATTCGCCCGAGGGAGATCCACTCGATCCGGGAGCTGCGAAATGGACCGACCGGTCACGGCGGCGGAGCTGTTCGACGCCATCGGTTCCGCCTACGAGGACGTCTTCGGGCGGGCACCGGCGGTCGACAGGGCGGTGCGGCACCTGCTGAAGGCGCTGCCGCCGTCGTCGAGGGTGCTCGACATCGGCAGCGGGACCGGCAAGCCGGTGGCCGAGGAGCTCTCCTCGGCCGGACATCGGGTGACCGGGCTCGACGTGTCGCGGGTGATGATCGAGCTCGCGCGTGAGCAGGTGCCCGACGCCACCTTCGTCCACGCCGACGTGCGCGAGTGGACCTCGCCGCCCGAGTCGTGGGAGGCGGTCTGCGCCTTCTTCCCGTTCCTGCAGATGCCGCGCGAGGACACCGAAGCCGTGCTCGCCGATGTCGCGCGCTGGCTGGTGCCGGGTGGGCTTTTCGCGCTGGTCACCGTGCCGAGGGATGCCGAGAACGTGCCGGCGGAGTTCTTCGGCCGCACCTTCCTCGAGACCAGTTTCGCGCCGGGCGATCTCGTCCGGCGGGTCGAAGCGGCCGGGCTGGAGGTCACCGCGACCCACTCGGAGATCTTCACGGCGGACGAGCCGGGGACACCGCCGGAGGAGCACCTCCTGATCACCGCTCGCCGCCCGGAGTGAGCATGCGGGTCATCAGCGTCCTCACCCCGGTCCACCCACCGAGTCTGCCGTACCTGGCCGAGGCGTATGAATCCCTCGCCGCGCAGGAACTCCCGCCCGGCTGGGCCTGGGAATGGCTGGTGCAGGAGGACGGCGAGACCGGGCTGCTCGACGGCGCCCTCCCCGCCGACGAGCGAGTGCTGCCCGGCTCGGGTCGCCGGGGCGGGCCCGGGGTCGCGCGGATGATGGCGTTGTCCCGCGCGTCCGGGGTGCTGATCAAGGCGCTCGACGCGGACGATCTCCTGGCGCCGGGTGCGCTCGCGCGTGACATCGCGGCGCTCGAGGATCCGGCGATCGGCTGGACGACCTGCCGGGTGCTCGATCTCCTCCCGGATGGGACGAAGACGGGCGTCGACAGCGATCCCGACGAGGGGCCGATCGAACGCGGCGCGATCCTCCGGTACTGGCAGCGCAACGGCTACGTGTCTTCGGTGGTGGCCGGGACGTTGTGCATCCGTCGTGACCTGCTGCTGGAGCTGGGCGGCTGGATGGCGCTGCCCGCGTCGGAGGACACCGGGCTGATCCTCGCCGCCAACGCGTGCTCCGACGGCTACTTCATCGCGACCTGCGGCATGTTCTACCGGAAGTGGGCCGGGCAGGTCACCAGGTCCGCGGCGCACAACGACGACGGCGAACGGCTCGCGCGGATGAAGCTGATCGAGGAACGCGCCAAGGTCATGTTGACAGGTCGACGATGTCGAGCAGCGCCTTCGCGCACAGATCCCGCGTCTGGTCCCGGGTCAGCCGCCGGTACTTGAGCCAGTCGAGGCAGACCGCGACGACGAAGGCCAGCCAGCCGCGGACGAGCACCCGCAGGGTCTCAGGCGGGTCGCTGTCCGGGCACAGGACCTCGAGGATCCGGCGCCCTTGTTCGGCGAAGTTGTGGTCCAGGACCTCACGGACGCCGTCGACGGCGATGGACGTGCCCGAGTGCAGTGCCCGGTAGCCGTCCTCGTTGGCTTCGACGTAGCGGAGGTACGCGTCGAGCCCGGCCGTCAGCTGCTCCTCGACCGGCAGCGTGCGGTCGGACTCGGTCATCTTGAGCAGCCGTTCGCCTTCGGCCCTGATGACTTCGGTGACGAAGTCCCGCTTCGTCGGGAAGTAGTGGTAGAGGAGCCCTCGCGACACCTCGGCGATGTCCGCGACCTGCTCGATCCACACGTCGTCGTACGGCCGCTCCGCGAACAGGCGGGCGCCGATCCGCAGCAGCTGTTCCCGCCGCTCGGCGGTGCTCAGCCTGCTGCGGGACTTCCCGGAAGTGCTCGGCGCCATCTGGGCATCGTAGCTACTTGACACGGGTTCAGTAGCAGGCCACGCTCGCTATTGGATGTCGATTCAACAGCGCATACCCTGGAGGGGCTCGATGGCCACCGCTCTCCCCCATCCCCCGCGCCGGATCCCGCTGATCGGTGACGTGCTCGGCGTTTCGCCGAAGACGCCGGTCCAGGATTCGATGCGGCACGCCGCCGAGCTGGGTCCCGTCTTCGAGCGCAAGGTGTTCGGCCGCGGCATCGTGTTCGTCCACGGCGCGAAGATGGTCGCCGACCTCTCCGACGAGAAGCGGTTCGCGAAGCACGTCACGCCCGCGATCTCGAACCTGCGCCCGCTCGGCGGTGACGGGCTGTTCACCGCGCACAACGAAGAGCCGAACTGGCGGCGCGCGCACGAGATCCTCGCGCCCGCGTTCAGCCGCAACGCCATGCAGCGCTATCACCCGGCGATGCTGGCGATCACCCGCGAACTGCTGGACGCGTGGGACAGGGGCGGCGAGGTCGACGTCGCGGACGACATGACCAAGCTGACGTTGGAGACCATCGGCCGGACGGGATTCGGTTACAGCTTCTCGTCGTTCGAACGCGCGGAACCGCATCCGTTCGTCGCCGCGATGGTCCGCACACTGCGGCACGCGCAGCGGATGGCGCTCCAGCCGCCGGTCATCGGCCCGCTCCTCAGCCGCAAGGCGAACCGGCGCAACGAGGCCGACCTCGCGTTCCTCCACTCCGTCGTCGCCGAGGTCATCGAGGCGCGCCGGGGCGACACGAGCACCGACGACCTGCTCGGGCTCATGCTGAACACCACGCAGCCGAGCACCGGCGCCGCCCTCGACGAGGACAACATCCGGCACCAGATCATCACCTTCCTCGTGGCCGGCCACGAAACCACGTCGGGCGCGCTGTCGTTCGCGCTGTACTACCTCGCCAGGAACCCGGACGTCCTCGCCCGCGCCCAGTCCGAAGTGGACAAGGTCTGGGGCGAGAATCCCGACCCCTCCTACGAAGAGGTCGCCAAGCTCCGCTACGTCCGGCGAGTGCTCGACGAGGCGTTGCGGCTCTGGCCGACAGCGCCCGCGTTCGCCCGCCAAGCCCAGGTGGACACCGTCGTCGGCGGCGAGTACCCGATGCGGAAGGGACAGTGGGCGCTGGTCCTCATCCCGTCGCTGCACCGCGATCCCGTCTGGGGCGACGATCCCGAGTCGTTCGATCCGGACCGCTTCTCCCCGGAGCGCAACCGGGCCCGTCCCGCGCATGTGTACAAGCCGTTCGGCACCGGCGAGCGGGCCTGTATCGGACGGCAGTTCGCCCTGCACGAGGCGACGCTGGTCCTCGGCATGCTGCTGAGCCGGTACGACCTGCGCGGCGACCCGTCCTACCGGCTGAAGGTGCAGGAACTGCTGACCCTGAAACCGGAGGGCTTCAAGCTGAACGTCTCACTCCGCGACCGGGCGTCGGTGGCCGCGACCGCCTAGGACTTCAGCACTCCGGTCACAGCTGCCTCCCGGGATTCGTCAGTGCGGTGAAAGCAAGACGAAAACCCTGGAGGAGAACATCATGGAAACCCGGATCCCCAACCCCGCCCTGGCGAACCCCGCCACCCTGAAGGCCTTGATCGCGCTGGCGGAGTCGACCGGCGACACCGGCGTCCCGAAGACCACGCACTACCTCATGCACGTCCGCGCGAGCCAGATCAACGGATGCAGCGGCTGCCTGGAGATGCACACGAAGGAACTGCGCAAGGCGGGCGAGTCCGACGAGCGGATCTTCACCGTGGCCGCGTGGCGCGACACGGCCTACTTCACCGACGCCGAACGTGCGGCGCTCGCGCTGGCCGAGGCCCTCACCCGCATCGCGGACCGGGCCGACCCGGTCGACGACGAGGTGTGGAACGAGGCGGCTCGTCACTACGACGAAACCCAGCTTTCGAGCCTCGTCCTCTCCATCGCCGCAATCAACACCTGGAACCGGCTCAACGTCGCCACCCGGCAGGTCGCCGGCGCCGCCTGATCGGTCTACCGGGCTCGCCGGAGTTCCACACAGCACTCGGCCGCGCCGGGAACGAGGGCCGCTTCCACGTTCCCGGCGCGCACGCCGTTCAGGAAACCGGCGAGGAAGGCCTGGTTGATCCCGCAAACGAGGTCCGGGGCCTCCGCGGCCAGCGGATGGAACGGGCAGTTCCGCAGCCGGACGCAGGTCGCGCTGTCCCGGCTCGGCTCGAAACCGTAGCGGCGAAGCATCCCCTCGGCCACGGTGAGCGCACGTTCCACGCCGAGCCTGCCGGGCCGGGTCCGCGCGCGTTCCTCTTCGCCCGCCGCGAAACCACGCTCCCCCGCGACCCGCCGCACGGCATCCCGCGCGGTCTCACCGGAACCTTCGGCGAGCACGGCCTCGGCGAGGATGCCGGCCAGGATCTCGTGACGGCGGGCGGGAAGCTGCACCTGGATGGCTTCGTCGACCGGTTCGTAGACCTTGGGCCTGCGCCCGACCTTCACCATCGGGCCCGCCGCGAAGCCGAATCTGAGCAGACCCGCCGCCACGAGCTTGTCGAGATGGAAGGCGGCGAGCTTGCGGGAAATGCCGACCGCGGCCGCCGCCTCGTCCCGCGTGACGGGACGCCGCGCGCGCCGGGCGTAGGCGTACATACCGCGGCGGAGGTCGTCGTCGAGTGCCGCCACCGCGGCGATGGCTGGGGCATCGAGGCCGTCCGGGTCTGGCAGGTCGGACACTGTCACGTACACCACGATATCGCCTATCTCAACCGGCGGAACATCCTGCACTGCGGATCTACCATGTACGATGAGCCGACGGGTGGCAAAACACCCAAAAGTCTTGGTTAAATACACTGGGGATCGCGGTCAGCCTAGGAGGCCAAATGTCCACTCCCGCCTTGCGCGTCGTACACGAAACCGGGCCGGGGCCGGACCTGGTGGCCGCCGAGGCAGCGGCCGCCGATCTCCTCACCGCGCTGGGTATCTCCTTGGACTCCGAGAGCCTCCGCGGCACCCCGGGCCGGATGGCGCGCGCGTACGCCGAATTGTTCACCCCGCGGCCGTTCGACCTCACGACCTTCCCCAACGACGAGAACTACGACGAACTCGTCCTCGCCAGGGGGATCCCGGTCCGATCCGTCTGTGAGCACCATCTGCTGCCGTTCGTCGGGGTCGCGCACGTCGGCTACCTGCCGGGCGACCGGATTCTCGGTCTGTCGAAACTGGCGAGGATCGTCGAGCATTTCGCCTGCCGTCCGCAGGTTCAGGAACGGCTCACGAAGCAGGTCGCCGACTGGCTCGAGGAGCAACTCGAACCGCGTGGCGTCGGCGTGGTGATCGAGGCCGAACACTCGTGCATGACCCTGCGCGGTGTGCAGGCCGTCGGTTCGAGCACCGTCACCTCCACCCTGCTCGGCACGCTGCGCGAAGACGCCCGTTCGCGTCAGGAGTTCTTCGCGCTCACCGGGATCAACGGCTGACAGCAGGCTCTTGCGCGTAGGCCGCAGAGACGACCTTGCGGTCGAACACGCGCCAGGTGAGCGCGGAAACGATCACCGCCACCACGAAACCGGCCCAGTACGGCGTCGTCAGCCCGAACTTCGAGGCCACCGCACCGCCGAGCAGCGCGCCGACGCAGTTGCCTCCCGCGATGATGAACAGACTCGTGCTGCCGACCCGGCCGAGCATCTCCGGCGGGGTGAGCCGCTGACGCAGGGAACTGCCGACGATTCCCCACAGGGCGCCGTGTACCCCGAAGAGGAACAACGTCACCCCGACGACCGGTGCGCTCGTACTCGTCGCCAGGACCAGATGGGTCCCGGCCTCGATCAGCAGCCCGATCCGCAACGTCCAGGTCGGCGTGCACCACGCGATCAGCCGGTCTCCGGCGATCGAGCCGAGTAGTCCACCCACCGCGATACAGGTGAACAGCAGGCCGTAGCCGACGGAGCCCAGCTGGAGCCGCTCCTTCGCGAGCAGCACCAGCACCGAGGTGGCCGCGACGAGCGTCAGGTTCAACATCCCGATCAAGCCGATCATGGTCCGCAGCAGACGCTGACCGGCGAGCCAGCGAAACCCCTCGGCCACCTCCGACCTGATCGAGCGCCGTGCGACCGGTTCGCCGGGATCGCCACCGGGCCGCGGCTGGTAGGCGCCCGCGATCAACCCCAGCAGCAGGGCACTGACCGCGTACGTGCCGGCGTTGACGTAGAACGGGATGCTCGCCGCGGCACCGAACAGGAATCCGCTCAGCGGGCCGGAAAGCATGCCGTGGGTCAAGGTCGTCCCGGCGTAGAGCCGCCCGTTCGCCCGCTCCAGCAACGCTTTCGGGACGATCGAGGGCAGCATCGCCCCGCTCGCCGTCCGGAACACGACCTCGCCCGCGTTGATCACGAAGAGAACGGCGTACAGCAGGACGATGCTCACGTTGCCCGTCGTGATCGCGACCGCGAGCAGCGCGACCGCGGGAACCCGGATCCAGTCGAGGGTGATCATCAGCTTCCGCCGGTCCACCCGGTCGGCCAGCACCCCGCCCGGCAGGGAGAAAAGCAGCCAAGGCAGCCACGCCATCGCGAACCCGCCCGAGACGACGAGCGGTTCGCCGGTGCGGGAGGCGATCAGCAACGGCGCCGCCACCGTCGCGAGACCGCTGCCCAGCGCCGACGTCGTACTCGCCGCCCAGACCTTCGCGTACCTGCCGTCGAGCCGCTCCCCAGCCATGAGATCGAAGGTAGCGATCGATGACCGAGCGGAGGCGGGGTTTCACCCACAGCTGAGCGGCCACCCTCTAAACTGCCCTCCCATTCGGCCTTGGGAGGGGACCGCGAATGGTGCTGGTGCGCGACGTCAATCCGTCGATCCTGCTGATGAACAGGGCGCCGGGCGCGAAACCAGGGACTTATCTGCCAAGGGACGTCGACCGGCTGCTCATGGAGGCGCTCCTCGACGTGCCGTTCACACTTGTCATCTACGAGGTCAACGCGGGCGCGAGGCGATCGGCCTTGCAAGCCTTGACCTTGACCTATTCCGGAACGGAACTGATCGTCGAACCGGAGATCGACGAGATCGTGACGGACGGGTACGACGGCCCGGCGATCATCTGGCTCGACAGGAAGCTGCCGCAAACACTCGTCCGCGACCCCGCGGCGGTGACCAAATGGCTGGAGAAGGATTCGCGCCGCCGGCTTATCGGGCTCGTCGGTGAAAGCCAGTACGAACACCCCGCGCTGCGTGCGGCGATCGACGGCCTTGATCCCACGGTCATCCACATCGGCACGCATCTTTCGCCCGCGGAGCTGGCACAGGCCGAGAAGATGTTCCCCGATCTGCGGTCCATCCGCACGGTCAACGAAATCGCCATCGCACGAACCCCGGCGAGTTCCCAAACCGATCATTCGGACCCCTTCGCCGCCCACGTCGCCGACTACCGGCCGGATACCGACGACGGCGTCGACCGCCTCGGCATCGGCACCGATGTCCGCATGCTCGCCGACCTGGTGGTCTCCCGGATGATCACCCCTCCCCTGTCGATCGGGCTGTTCGGCAGCTGGGGTTCGGGCAAGAGCTTCTTCATGCGCCAGATGCAATCGCGCGTCCGCGAGCTCGCCGATTCCGCGCGGACGGCGGAAACCGAGGCGGGGACGCACGGGAAGTCCGTGTCGTCCTACTGTTCGAGTGTCCGCCAGATCAGCTTCAACGCCTGGCACTACAGCGAGGCGAACCTCCTCGCCAGTCTCGCCACGCATATTTTCGACAACCTCGCCGCGAGTGGCGCCGAGAACGATCTGCAACGCCAAGCCGACCTTCTGGCGGAACGCCGCAAGACCGAGAAGACGCTTCTCGGCAGGCTCAGCGCCGTCCGCCTCGAACGCAGAACCCTGACGGCCCAGCAGAAACAAGCGAAGCGCAGGCGGCGGAAGCCGCGCGAGTACGTCCGGGCGGTGTTCGACAGCCTCACCGACGCGGACAAGGCGTGGATCGCGTCCCGGATCGGCGTCGACCAGCCGACGGCCGAGGATCTCGAACGGCTGGCGCAGGAAACCGGCGGGCTGCGGTCGGACGTCGCCGAATTCTGGCGACGGCTGCGACAGGATCCGGTGCCGCTGCTGGTGCTGATCGGCGGACTGGTGACGGTCCTGGTGGTCACGTTGCTCGTCGGCCGGTCGCAGGTGTCCGGTGTACTCGGCGGGCTCACGGTGGTGAGTTCCGCGGTGACCGTCGTCCTGCGGATGCGCGCCAGCGCGGACCGGATCCACCAGGCGCTCGGCAAACTCGGCGGTCCGTCCGAAGAGGACGAAGAGACCGAGCGGCGGCTGGCCGAACTGGGCGCCGAGTCCGACAGGCTCGAAAAGGCCGTCACCGAACTCGCGCCCGGGCTGGACCTCGTGTCGTTCGCCGAGTCCCGGGTCTCGGACTATGTCGAACACCTCGGCGTGGTTTCGTTGTTGCGCAAGGATCTCGAGACTTTCGCGACGATGCTCGCCGAGGTACCCCACGGTTCCGGCAAGATCGAACGGACCGTGCTCTACATCGACGACCTCGACCGCTGCCCGCCCAAGGTCGTCGTCCAGGTCCTCGAAGCCATCCATCTCCTGCTGGCGCTACCGGTGTTCGTCGTCGTGGTGGGCGTCGACTCCCGCTGGCTCAAGAAGGCCGTCGAGCAGCATTACGAGGAGATGCTCGGCGACGATCCGGAAACCTTCGCCGAGAACTACCTCGAGAAGATCTTCCAAGTGCCGTTCACGTTGTCCCCCATGGACGATCCAGCGTTCGCGGGGCTCGTGCGCGGGCTCGCCGACACCGAGGTCCATGATGTCTCGCCGTCGCCGACGCCCGCCGGGCCGGATCAGGCCACCGGTGATCGCTCACCGGTCGCGGCCGACTCCCCTCCTCGCGCGGAAGCACCGCGACCGTCGTCCGAACAGTCCACAATAGACCTACGACCTCCTCGACTGGTGATCTCGACGGCGGAACTGGACTTCCTGCCGACGTTGGCGCCGCTCGTCCGGTCCCCGCGCGCCGCGAAACGGCTGCTGAACCTGTACCGCCTGCTGCGGGCACGGTTCGCCGGAGAAGACCTGGCGGAGTTCCTCTCCGAGGGCGACCGCGAGGCACCGTTCCGCGCGGTGCTGGTCCTGCTCGCGATCCACGTCGGGCATCCGGAAGCCGTCTCGTGGTTCGCGAACCTCGACGGAACTGGCGCCGAAGACAGTGCCCTCGAAATCGTGCGGTCCATGAACGACCACGAACTGCGGCCGAAGCTCGAACGCGGCCTGGCCGGCGGTTCGTGGCCGGAGCTGGCCGTGTCCTATCAGCGCTGGTTGCCGCTGGTGAACCGGTTTTCGTTCGCCCGCGACGACTGATCCCGCGAACGTTCGATGTCGGGCCCCCGGTAGAGCCGCTCGGGGATTTCGGCGAGCGTCGACGGATGGACCTGAGGGCCGAGTCCGTAGAGCTTCTGGAAGCTCATGATCAGCGGCCGCCAGCGGTCGGGGTCGATCCGGTCTTCGGTGCCCGGCATCCGCACGTCGTCGTGGACGTGGACGCGCTGCACGCGGACCTCGAACACGAGGACGCCGCCGCGTTGTTTCGGATCGTCCTCGGCGAGGGGGTGGACGGCCTCGACGACGGCCTCCATCGTCACCGGGCATTCCGCGACGCGCGGCGGCCGCACCGTCTCCGAGGCGACCGGGGTGAGCCCGGCGCGGGCGAACTTGTCCGCTTCGTACCGATATCCGCGCTCGTGCTTGCGGGCCGGGACGGGATCCGAGCCGGTGGTCAGCGCCAACCTGTCGACGGCGGCCGCCAGCGCGTCGGAAGGGAGATTCAGAACACATTCACGGTTGCGCATGAGATTCTGCGCCGTCTTGGATTTCGCGCCCAGTCCGAGCATGCCCCGCCACCCGAGCCAGAACGCCGACGACATCGGAGCCAGGTTCGGGGCACCCGCCTGGTCGACCGTCGAGAGAAGCACCACCGGGGTGCCGAAGTAGAGGATTCCGGGCTCGATACGGGTGTGCGCGGCCTCGGCCGCCGACGTGGTAACTGTCACGTTCGTCAGCTTCGCCGCCTCACGCGCCGGAGGCTGGCGTGAATCGGACGTCGCGATCAACACCGACGGCGGACGGCTTCACACCACCGCGGCACATACCCTTGGCGAGATGGCTCCCTTGGCCGGACGGGAAACCGCGGTCGTTCGGAGTATTGCGTTCGGCCGATTGCTGGTAGGTTCGCCGAACTTGAAGACGAAGGAGGCGCCGGCAGCGGCCCGGTCAACACCCGAACGCGCGTGGTGAGGCGAATCGCATGCGAGACGATGTGGTCCAGGCGAGCTCGATTCTCGGGCATTCCCCCGGCCAGGTTTGGGAAGTGATCGGCGATCCCGAGTCCTACTCGAGGTTCGTCGCGGAGATCAGCTGGTGCGAGATCCAGCGGCCCGCCGAACGCGGACGCGGCCCGAAATGCCTCGTCCGGCTGGAACCACGGCAGGGCACGCTCGTCGTCGGTGACATCGAGGCCAGGGTCTGGCGGCCGGGCGAGCACGTCGTCTGGTGCGGCGTCGAGAACGACGGCAACTGGGTCTCGGTCGAGCTGAGGCAGACTCCCGAAGGCGGCACCGAACTCAGCGCGCAGCTGATGCTTCCGGCGCCGCATTCGCATCTGGTGTCCGCCGCGTCGTTCAAGCGCACCGTCCGCGCGCTGACCAGGCGGATCGATCTGCACCTTTCCGGCCGGGCGGCGTCACCCCAAGAGGAACCGGCGCACACCAAGGCCACCACGCTGCACACGGCCAGCACGCTGATCAAGGCCGGAGTGCTCGCGGCCGCGCGGCCGGACAAGATCGCCCGGCAGCTCACCTCGCTGTCGCAGTGGGGCGCCACCGTCGCCGGCGGCTACACCGCCAACGCCGCCCGGGTACCCGAAGAAGTCGCGCTGCACGACGAACGCAACGTCCGGACGTTCAAACAGACGGCCGACCGCAGCAACCAGCTCGCGAACGCGCTGGCCGCGCGCGGGGTCCGCTCCCGCGACCGGATCGCCTTGCTGTGCCGCAACCACGCCGCGATGGTCGAGTCGCTGATCGCGTGCAGCAAACTCGGCGCCGACGCGATCCTGCTCAACACCGGCCTTTCCGCCGGCGCGGTCGCGGACGTCATCGGCCTGCATGAACCGGTCGCGGTCCTCGCCGACGACGAGTTCTCGCGGATCATCGCCGACATCCCCGGCGATTTCCTGCGGCTGTCCACCTGGCCGGAAACCGAGAACGGTTATCCGACGATCGACCAGCTGATCGCCGGGGTGCCCGCCACCAAACTCAAACCGGTGGACCGGATCGGCAGGCTGGTCGTCCTCACGTCGGGCACCTCGGGAACCCCCAAAGGCGCACGCCGTCCGACGCCCAAAGGACTCGCGACCTCGGCCGCCATGCTGGACCGGATCCCGCTCCACTCCGGAGACCGCTTCGTGGTGGCCGCGCCGCTGTTCCACAGCTGGGGGCTCGCCGGGATGCAGATCGGGATGGCCGTCCGCGCTTCGCTTTCGCTGATCCGCCGGTTCGACGCCGAAGAGATACTGAGGACCATCGCCGAACATCGCTGCGGCGTGCTGTTCGCCGTCCCCATCATGTTGCAGCGCATCCTCGACCTGCCCGAACGGGTCCGCAGCCGCTACGACCTCTCGTCGCTGCGGATCGTGGCCAGCAGCGGATCCGCGCTGCCGGGCACGATCGTCACCGAGTTCATGGACACCTTCGGCGACGTGCTCTACAACTTCTACGGCTCCACAGAGGTTTCGTGGGCCAGCATCGCCACACCCGAAGACCTCCGCGCCGCGCCGACCACCGCGGGCCGCTGCCCGCCCGGCACCCGCGTCGCCATCCTCGACGACGACCACAACCGTGTCCCGCCGGGCTGGGAGGGACAGATCTTCGTCGGCAACGACATGCTCTTCGAGGGCTACACCGACGGCGCCAGCGTGCCTCGCGCGGCAGAACTGATGGCGACCGGCGACGTCGGCTACCAGGACGCCTCCGGCCGCCTTTTCGTCACCGGCCGGGCGGACGAGATGATCGTGTCCGGCGGCGAGAACGTGTCGCCTCGCCCGGTCGAGGAGGCCATCGTCGCGCTGCCCGGCGTCCACGAAGCGGCCGTGATCGGCGTGCCGGATCGCGAGTTCGGGCAACGGTTCGCGGCGTACATCGTCCCGAAACGCGGCGCCCGGATGAGCGCGGACGACGTCCGCGCGTACATCCACCACCGGCTCGCACGCTTCGCCGTGCCGCGGGACGTGTACTTCGTGGAGGAGCTGCCCCGGAACGCGACCGGGAAGGTGCTCAAGCGGCTGCTGCGAGACGAGACCTGGCCGATCGACCAGTAACGTCCTTTGTGGACTACCGTCAGACGGTCTTCGCGGGTTCCGCGCCTGAGTGGCGTTTCCGCAAGAGGAACCGCTGGATCTTCCCGCTGGGCGTCTTGGGCAGCTCCGGGACGAAGTGCACCTCACGCGGATAGGCGTGGGCGGCGAACCTGGTCTTCACCAGTTGCTGCAGCTCGGTCGCCAGCGCGGTGTCGGCGGAGCACGACACGTTTGACTTCTCCTCAATAACTCGAATGACCACTCACGACCAGCGGACCGAACTGGCGGTCACGTGTGATCGAATGGACGGCACGTGTGATCCGACGGACGACTCACGTGTCGGGATGGACGACACGCGCACGGGCAAGTTCCGCCGCAGGCCGTCGTCCGCCTAGTCACGCGTGTCGTCCGCCCAATCACGCGTGTCGTCCATCCAGACACGAGAAACCATCACTACCACTCGAAAGTCCCTAGAATCGGCCCATGAGACGGCTGACCGTGGTGGTCTTCAACGGGGCGTCGCTCGGCGCGATGTCCTTCGCGTTCGGCGTGTTCGAGATGGCTTCGGCCTTCGGGGAACTGCCCGACCTCGAACTCAAGGTCGTCGGCGGCGAACCGGGGACCGCGTTGCGAGGCGGCGGCTTGACCGTGCCGGTCCCCGAAGACCTCGGCGCGGTCCGGGACGCGGACCTGGTGCTGGTCCCGAACTGGCGGTCGCCGATGGAGGATCCGCCGGCAGCCGCGCTGGAGGCGCTCCGCGCGGCACACGACCGTGGCGCCCGGGTGGCCGGACTGTGCAGCGGCGCCTTCGTACTGGCCGCCGCCGGGCTGCTCGACGGACGCCCCGCGACCACGCACTGGGCGATGGCGCCGCTGCTCGCGGCCCGGTTCCCGGCCGTCCTCCTCGACGAATCGGTGCTCTACATCGACGACGGCGACATCCTGACCGCGGGCGGTGGCGCGGCGGGAATGGACCTCGGCCTGCACTTGATCCGTTCGTGGTGCGGCGCGGAGGTGGCGAACCGGCTGGCGAAGGGCATGGTCGTCCCGCCGCACCGGCCCGGCGGGCAGGCTCAGTACATCGAGTCTCCGATGCCGGAACTCGACGACGGCGACCCGGTGTCGGAAACGATGGCCTGGGCACTGACCCGGCTGGACACGGCGCTCCCGGTCGACGAACTCGCCAGGCGGGCTCATATGAGCAGACGCAACTACGATCGCCGGTTCCGCGAGATCACCGGTGCCGCGCCCGGCACTTGGCTCACCCACCAGCGCGTCATCCGCGCGCAGCAGTTGCTCGAATCCACCGATCTCCCGGTCGACGAGATCGCCAGGTACTGCGGGTTCTCCTCGTCCGCCGCGCTTCGCCCGCATTTCCGGCGACAGGTCGGGGTCACGCCGGTGTCCTACCGGGAGGCGTTCGGGCCCAGGCCGGCCGTGCCTGAACCCATCCTGTCCTGAAACCACTCCTGGTTGGCGAAAACACCGCTCACGGTCGGCGCCCCGGTCCGGCCACGATCGAGACATGACCGAAGACAGCCGTTCCTTCCTCAACCGCCGGTCCATGCTCACCCTCGGCGCGGGGGCCGCGGCCGCGCTGGTGGCCTCGGGTGGAGTCGCCGAGGCGAGCCAGTCCGGCGCCCCGAACGACGCGGCGCTCGCCCGGTCGCTGCCCGGCGGGTTCCGCAGCGAATACGCCCAGGTCGACGGGGTCCGGTTGCACTACGTCGCCGGTGGCCGGGGCGAGCCGCTGATCCTGCTGCCGGGCTGGCCGGAGACCTGGTGGCAGTACCGCGCGATCATGCCGGAGCTGGCGAAGCGGTACCGCGTGATCGCCGTCGACCTGCGGGGCATGGGCGGCTCGGGCAAACCCCAGGGCGGGTACGACAAGAAGACGATGGCCCGCGACATCTTCGGGCTCCTGCGCACGCTGGGCCATCGGCAGGCGCATATCGCCGGACACGACATCGGCGCCATGGTCGCGTTCGCCTTCGCCGCCAACCACCCCGAAGCGACGAAGACCGTCACGCTCATGGACGTCTCACATCCCGACGAAAGCCTGTACCAGCTCCCGATGCTGGCCCCGCCCGGGCAACCGGTCAACGTCTGGTGGTTCGCCTTCAACCAGGTCGCGACGCTGCCCGAACAGCTGTTGGCCGGCCGGTCACGCTTTCTCGTCGACTGGATGTTCGACCATCTGGCGGCCGATCCGGCCTCGATCGCGGCGCGGGACCGGGCGATCTACGCCGCCGCGTACGACCGCCCGGACGCGATCCGCGCGGGGAACGGCTGGTACCAGGCGTTCGGCCAGGACATCGAGGACCAGAAGGCCTACGCGAAGATCGCCGCCCCGATGCTGGGGCTGGGCTCGGAGTTCAACTACGACTACCTCGCCGCGGTCCTGCCGTCGAAGGCGGCCGACGTCCGGGTGCGGAAGATCTCCGGTTCCGGGCACTTCGTCGCGGAGGAGCAACCTCGGGCGGTCACCGACGAGCTACTGACCTTCCTCGGATGAGGTCAATACCCCGAATGGGTCAACGCCGCGCGCTGAACCGCACGATTCACTCGGTCAGGTGAAAGACGCGGCCAGCCGTCATTCTCGCGACGAAGGTCCCTCTTCTCTGGTGTGTCGGTACCGGCCGGGCAGCCCCCCGAACGGCCGGTACCGACACGGAAGTTCAGCTCAACCGTTCCACCAGCGGGCCTTGTAGATCCACGCGCCGTGCAGCGCCAGCTCGGCGCGTGGAAAGGCCAGCCGGACGGTGTCCGTGCACCACGTGCACAGGTGACCGTCCTGCACCGAGGCCGTCAGGATCTGCCCGGTCCGGGGGTTCGTCGACACACTCTTCACATGCGGCCGGTCGATCTCCCGTGCGCCCGCGTAGCGCTGGGTGAACCCGCCGCTCGCCTTCGAGAACTGGTACACGCCCGCTTCCGTGGTCACCCACAGCAGATCCGGCCGGTGCGGGACCGGCTGGAGATCGTGGCCGCCCTTGCTCGGCACCGGCACGGACCGTTGCTCGGTGAGCACCGGCGCCGCGGAAGTCCCGCCGACGCTCAACGCGACGAGCGCGTCGGTGCCCAAGGCCCACAACACGTTCCGGCCCGCGTCCCAGACCACGCCGTGTGCCCCCACCAGCCGATACTCGGCGTAGGTCGTCGAGCGCTGTCCCTGGGAAGCGGTGTAGACCCGCACCCAGCCACCGGTGCTCGCCGCCACCGCGACGTTCCCGTCCGGCAGCAGTTCGACGCTGTGCGGGTTGGCGGGACCGCCGACGTTCGCCGCCCAGTACGCCCGGTCGCCGGCCGGATACGGCACGACCGCCGCGAAACCACCCGACGCCGACGTCAGCAGGTACTTTTCGCCGTTCCGTTCGGCGAGTTTCGCGTCGCTCGGGTTGCTCCACGAACCCGCGAGGTCCGCCAGCCCGTTGGCGGCGTTCGGTGCCCACGCCCAACTCGGCTTCCGGTTCTGCCAGGACGTCCGGTCGGCGGGCAGCACCAGGATCCGTTTGGACGCCTGCTCGGTGATGACGATCGAACCGCGATCGCGCCCGCCCGCGTCCGCCACCGCCGTCGCGGACGCCGCGATCGAAAGGCCCGCGATGGCCAGCGCCACCAAGGATTTCCGCATGATCTTCATACGGAGACCGAACCCGTTGCGGATGACGGCCGGGTGGCGATGATCGGAAACATGGGTGTCGACGAGATGACCCCGGGATCAGAGGGTCGCCTCCGTTCGCCGGAGCAGCACTTCGCCGACCTCACGGCGTCCCGTCATCGGCACCGGGCGGCCGTATCCGAACCGCAGCACCGTATGCGGACGGCCGAGATCGGCGAAGACCCGGTCCATCGCGACCCTGGTCTCCGGGGTTTCGAACGGCCTGCCGACGAACGACGTCGCGAGGCCGGCGGCCGTCGCGGTCAGCAGCACCCGCTGCAGCACCATTCCGGCCCGCAGGTCCGCGGCGGGGCCGCCGGCCGCGGTCAGGACCGCGCCGAGCACCGGCTCACCGCCTTCGGGTTCGACGGCGAAGAACGATTCCTGCGCGGGAATGCCGTGCGGCGACGGTGGTCCGGCCGGTGCCGGGACACCGTCCGGGGCGTTGGCCGCCCGCCGGGTCCACAGCGCGACCTCCGCCTGGAACGCGCCGTTGCGCGCCTGCGCGGCCTCGGCCCGGTGCAGCACGCGCGCGACCGCGTTCGCCCGGTCGCCCCGGCCGAACAGTTCCAGCAGCCCGCCTTCCACCAGCGCGGACGCGCGCAACGTCGTCCGTGCCCAGACGGGAACCGGCCGGTCCAGGAACGGACGGCGGTTCGTGTGACGACGGAAGACGGCTTCGGCCAGTTTCCGTTCCTCCGGTGAGGAAAACCGGTCGCCGCCGATCACGAGTTCGGCGAGCAGATCCGGCTCCCCCGGTTCCGGTACGACCCGGACCGCGAGGGTCTTGCCGTTGGACCGCAAGGAAACGATCAGGTTGAACATCGCCGCGCCGCACGAAAGCCGTGCCTCGCGGGCGTCCGGGTCGGCGATCCGGAGCACCCTGGAGCGGTCGAGCCGCACCTCGATCCGGTCCCCGTCGACGACGAACCGCCACGGCTGGGTGTTGAGCGGGGACGGCGCGCGGACGGCGGCCGCCACCGCCTGGTCGACGGGTGTGGGTAACGGGATCGTCATGATGGTCTCCGAGGGAAACTGGGGATTGATCCACCTTCGGCCGGGGTACCCGGCGACCGCAGCGGCCGCCGGTCACGAATTCCGAGGACTTTCGCCCCCGATTCCCGGAGAGCGAGGACTTAGGACCCTGTGCCACGAACGGCGGCGGTGAGAGCCTCGATGACCGGAACGGAGCCGACGATGACGGACAAATGGACGATCGACGTGTCCCTGCAGCACGAGCCGTACCGAGTGCGCGCGGAGGCGTTGCTCCGGCTCGAAGACGGGGGTGAGTTCGTCGGTGTCGGACTCGCGGAGGCCGGGCTGAGAAACAGTTCCGCCTCCCAGATCGGCGCCTATCTCGCGGTGACGCGGGCGCTTTCGGACCTCACCGCGGAATTGCTCGAGACCGTCGCCTCCGACGTCGCCCGCTCGATCGAAGTCGACGGGATCCTCACCGCGCAGTCGGCGAACTGACCCGGCTCAGCGCAAGGGGGCGGCCCACTCGACCCTGGTGCCGCCCTCGTCCCGGGTCTCCGCATGGAACGTCCCGCCCGCCTTCTCCGCGCGGTCGCGCAGTCCCCCTGGCTCACCGGCGGTCCCGGTTCCGTCGTCGGTGACCACGATCCGCAGGACGTCGTCCTTCACGGCGACGCTCACCGAAACTCCGCTCGCCCGCGCGTGCCGGACGACGTTGCCGACCGTCTCCCGCACCACCGCCTCGACGTGTTCCGCGAACGGGAGGGGAATCGAGTCGAGCGGCCCGGACAGGCTGATCGTCGGGTGGATCGGGGTTTCGTCGGTGAGTTCGGCGATCGAGTCGTAGAGGCGGTGCCGCAGCCGCACCCCTTGCTGCCCCGCCTCGCCGCCGTGGAGATCGAAGATCGCCGTGCGGATCTCGTGCACGATCTCGTGCATCTGGTCGATGCTCTCGCCGATCCGCCGCCGCAGTTCCGGGGTGTCCGCCCGGCGGTGCGTGCTCTGCATGGCGAGACCGACCGCGAACAGCCGCTGGATCACGTGGTCGTGCAGATCCCTGGCGATCCGGTCCCGGTCGGCGAGCACGTCGAGTTCCCTCGCCGTGCGCTGCCGCGCCGCCAGCTGGAGCGCGAGCGCGGCCTGGTCGGCGAACGAGGCCACCACGGGCAGTTGGGCGAGCTCGAACGGGACCGCGCCCGGATTCCGCACCGCCATCAGCACTCCGGACGTGCGTTCTCGCGCCCGGAGCGGAACCACGAGCGTCGGGCCGAGGCCGAACTCGCCGTCAGGACCGAGTGCCAGTTCCGGGACGCTGCGCGGGGTCCGGTCGCGGTAGACCGCCCCCGGCACCGAGTCGGCGACGCTGATCCGCGCCCCGGTCAGTTCCGCCGCCCGTTCGCCCGCGCACACCGCGATGGTGAGTTCGTCGGCCTCGTCCTTGCCGACGTCGAGCCCGCCGGAACCGGGTAGTGCCAGCAGAGTCAGGTCGGAACCGGTCAGTTCCAGTACCCGCCCGGCGATCAGGTTGAGCGCGTCGGCGGGGTCGGTGCCACCGAGCAGTTCCGTGGTCACCTCGCTGGTGGCGGCCTGCCACTGCTGGCGGATCCGCGCCCGCTCGTAGAGGTGGGCGTTCTCGATCGCGATGCCCGCCGCGGCGGCGAGCGCCTGGACGACCACCTCGTCGTCGTCGGTGAATCCCTCCCCGCGTTTTTCGGTGAGGTACAGATTCCCGAACACCTCGTCGCGCACCCGGATCGGCACGCCGAGGAACGACCGCATCGGCGGATGGCGCGGCGGGAACCCGACCGAAGCGGGATGCCGCGAGATGTCGGCAAGCCGCACCGGTTTCGCCTCGTCGATGACGAAACCCAGCAGTCCGTGCCCTTTCGGGAGATGCCCGATCTGTTGTTCCGTCTCACCGTCGATGCCGAGATAGACGAATTCCGACAGCGAACCGTCGTCCGCGATCACCCCGAGCGCGCCGTAGGTGGCTTCGCCGAGATCGATCGCCGCCCGCACGATCCGGCGCAGCGTCGTGTCCAGCTCCAGCCCCGAAGCGACCGCGAGCACCGCTTCGAGCAGGCCGTCCATCTTGTCGCGGGTGCCGATGAGCCGTTCGATGCGCTCTTGAAGGTTCCCCAGCACTTCACGGACCCGCAGCTGGGAAAGCGCGCCGGTGACCCGGTCGTCGCTTCCGCCAAGCCGGTCATGAGCCGACATCGTGCTGCGCCTCCGAAGATCGGGACGAGTCGCGGCCGTGGTGACTTTCTCCTCTTTCGGTCCCGCACCGCGGACGGGGACCGTCTCATCGAGACAACCGTATTACCCGTGGCACGGCGGCGGGAGAAACCATGACCATACAAGTCACCGGGGTCGGGCGCTTGAACTCCGAACAGGTGAATTCCGTGCTCCGGTCGGCCACGCTGGCGCCGTCGACCCACAACACCCAGCCGTGGCTTTTCCGCTGCACCGGCACCGGAATCGAACTCCACGCCGATCCGCGCCGGATCCTCCCGGTCACGGATCCGGACGGTCGTGAACTCGTCCTCTCCTGCGGCGCCGCCCTGTTCACCCTCAGGACGGCGATCCACGCCTCGGGTTTCCACCCCGCGACGACCCTCGTGCCGAGCCGCACCGATCCCGATCTGCTGGCCGTCGTCCGCCCCCTCGCCGAACGCACGCCGGATCCGAAGGTCTCGCGGCTCGCCCACGCGATCCCGCGCCGCCGGACCAACCGGCGACCGTTCCTGTCCTGTGCGACCCCGGAATCCACGCTCGCCGTGCTCCGGCACGCCACCGAACTCGAGCACGCGTGGATGTCGCGCCTCGACGCCGATCAGTGCCGTCGCCTGCGTGACCTCACCGAACGCGCCCGCGGGGCGCAGCTCGCCGATCCCGCGTTCCTCGCCGAACTCGGCCGCTGGACCGGGCTGGCCGCGGGCACTCGCGACGGGGTGCCGTCCTACGCGACCGAAGGCGCTCCCGCCGACGAAAGCTGGATCCTCGACGAATTCGGTGAAGCGGACAACGGCGCGCGGCCTGCCCCGCTCGTGGTGATGATCGGGTCGCTGACCGACGAACGGATCGACCGGCTCCAGGCCGGTCAAGCCCTGCAACGGGTTCTGCTCACCGCGACCGGCGCCGGACTCGACGCGTCGTTCATCTCGCCGCCGACCATGGTCCGCGAGGCCCGTGCCGAACTCCGGCGGCTTCTCGGCTGTGGGGTCTGGCCTCAGGTGCTGCTGCGGGTCGGCTACGGCTCACCGTTGCCGTGGACACCGCGCCGCCCGCTGGAGGAAGTCCTGCTCGACACGCTCATCTCCGCTTGAGGCCGCGCCGTCACTGCCGCCGCAGCTCGGTGGCCAGCACGGCCGCCTGGGTGCGCCGCTGCATTCCCAG
This sequence comes from Amycolatopsis sp. NPDC052450, assembly GCF_044547565.1. Lineage (NCBI taxonomy): Bacteria > Bacillati > Actinomycetota > Actinomycetes > Pseudonocardiales > Pseudonocardiaceae > Amycolatopsis > Amycolatopsis sp. NPDC052450. The sequence continues at coordinate 59,451 of NZ_JBIUAQ010000019.1, forward strand.
TTTCGTCAGCAACCGCGACACGTAGTTCTTCACGGTCTTTTCCGCGAGGAACATCCGCTCGGCGATCTGCCGGTTGGTCAGTCCTTCGCCGATCAGTTCCAGCAGCGTGCGCTCCTGATCGGAAAGCCCGGCGAGCGGGCCCTTCTTGGCGGCGTCGTCGCGGAATTTCGCCATCAGCGTCGCGGCGGCCCGCGTGTCCAGCAACGACCGGCCGAGGCCGACCTCCTTGACCGCCGCCACCAGATCCATCCCCCGGATGTCCTTGATGACGTAACCGCTCGCGCCGGCCATGATCGCGTCCAGCATCGCCTGCTCGTCGGTGTAGGAGGTGAGCATCAGGCATTTCAGTTCGGGCATCTTGGAGCGCAGTTCCCGCGCGAGTTCGACGCCGTTGCCGTCCGGCAGCCGCACGTCGAGTACCGCGACATCCGGCCGCAACGCCGGGATCCTCGCCAGCGCCTGGGAAAACGTGGCGGCCTGGCCGACAACGCACAGGCCCGTGTCCTCCTCGAGCATATCCGCGACGCCTCGGCGGACCACCTCGTGATCGTCGACCAGAAACACCCGGAGCATTCCGACCTCCACGGTTTCCCCTCCTCGGATGAGAGCGTACGGCGCACGGCCGGTCACTGCGACAGGCCAAAGGGCCTTGTTCGGCGCCCGTTCGGGTGGCTGCCGCCGTCCGGACCAGGTTCATTTGCATCAATCGAGTCAGGACGTTCTCTTCTTCCCGGGGCGGTCGCGCCGCTGCGACGATCACCTCATGTCCGAGACCATGCTTTCGACGGCCACGCCGGCCGGCACTCCCGACCCGGCCGACGACCTCGTGGCCATGCGCGACCGCCTTCGCTTCTACCGAGCCCGCGCCGAGCAACTCCAGTACGCGCTGGACCACCGGCTTCCCATCGAACAGGCGAAGGGAATCCTCGCCGAGCGTTACCAGATCGACATCGACGCGGCGTTCGAAATGCTTCGCTCGTTCTGCCGCAACAACAACATGAAGATCCACGACGTGGCCAGGACGCTCGTCGACCAGCCGAGCGAAGGCGATCGCAGAGTGTCTTGCTGAGTCACGCCAAGTTCGGCGGGGGGCCCGCGACCACCACCGGCGCCGCAAACCGCGCGGGCACGGACCGCGTGATGAACCGAACGCCGCCCCCCAGACTCCGGGTGCTCGTCGCGGACGACAACCCGGTCATCGGCGACGCGTTGCGCGCGCTCCTGGAATCCGAACCGGACATCGAGGTGGTCGCCATCGCGCTGGACGCCGGTGAAGCGGTCGCGCTCGCGGAAATGCTGACCCCGGAGGTCGCCGTGCTGGACGTCCGGATCCCCGGTGGCGGCGGCGCGTGGATGGCGCGCGAGATCCGGCGGAGGGTGCCCCGCACCCGGCTGATGGCGTTCTCCGCGCACAGCGACACCCGGTCCATCGCCCAGATGGCCTCCGCGGGCGTCACCGAGTACCTCGTGAAGGGCAGCCCCAACACCGAGATCGTCGCGGCCATCCGCCGCCTCTGCGCGAACAGCGCCGACACGGCCTGAGCCCGAGCTCAGTCCGCGAGCCAGCGTTCCATACAGGTCAGCAGTTCCTCCGCGTTCACCGGTTTGGTGACGTAGTCGCTCGCCCCGGCGGCGAGACTCTTCTCGCGGTCCCCTTCCATCGCCTTCGCGGTCACCGTGATGATCGGCAGGCCGGCGAACCTCGGCATCTCGCGGATCGCGGCCGTCGTCGCGTGGCCGTCCATCTCCGGCATCATCACGTCCATCAGGATCAGGTCGATGCCGTCGTCGGCCAGCAGTTCCTCGATACCCTTGCGGCCGTTGGGCGCATGCACCACCGAAAGACCGTGCAGTTCGAGCATCCCGGAGATCGCGAACACGTTGCGGGCGTCGTCGTCGACGAGCAGGACCTTGCGCCCCCGCAGCCGAGGTGGTCCGGCGGGCGGCTCGGTGGCCTGAGCCGCCTCCTCCGGGCTCACCTCCGGCTGGTGCATCAACGGCAGGATGCCTTCGAGTTCACTCGCCGAGATGTGCAGCATGATGCGCTCCCGCAGCATGTCCAGCGACGGCAGCAGTTCCACCGGATGCACCCGCGCGTGCCCGTGCAGCAACCGTTCCTGCGCGGCACTGAGCTTGCGGGTCGCGTACGCCAGCACGGGGACTTCGACCGGATCCGGGCCCTCCGCGAGCCGTTTGAGGAACGTCAACGCGCTCGTCCCGGGGATGCTGGTGTCGAGCACGACGCAGCGGTAGCTGTCGCGCTTCAGCTCCTCGAACGCTTCCGCCGGATCGGACACCGCCTTCACCTGGACCGAGCCGTGGCTGTCCGCGACGTCGGCGGCGACGCCGCGGGCGAGCAGAGTCAGCAGGCTGTTCTGCTCGGTCTCCACCACCAGTACGCGTTGTTCCCCGCCATCGGTGTCCACTGTGGACACAGTGGTGTCTCCGGAGCCGGCGGCCATGGCGAATCTCGCGACCGGCAGGTAGAGGGTGAACGTGCTGCCCGTGCCCAGCGCGCTGTCCGCCCGGATCTCACCGCCGAGCAGGTAGGCGACCTCACGGCTGATCGACAGGCCGAGCCCGGTGCCGCCGTATTTGCGGCTGGTGGTGCCGTCGGCCTGCTGGAAGGCACCGAAGATCGATTCGAGGTTCTCCTCGGCGATCCCGATCCCGGTGTCGATGACGCTGAAGGCCACCAGCGATTCGTGCGGGAGCGGGCCTGACGGCGAAACGATCGTGTCGACCAGTTTGACCCGCAGCTCGACGCGGCCGTCTTCGGTGAACTTGACCGCGTTCGAGAGCAGGTTCCGCAGCACCTGCCGCAGTCGCTGCTCGTCGGTGAACAGCAGCTCCGGCACGTTCGGTTCCACGGTGACCTGGAAGTCGAGCCCCTTCTCCGCGGTCAGCGGACGGAACGTCGTGCCGACGTAGTCGAGCAACTGGCGCAGCGGAAACGGCTCGTGGTGGATGTCCATCTTGCCCGCCTCGACCTTCGACAGGTCGAGGATGTCGTTGATCAGCTGCAGCAGATCGGTGCCCGCGGACTGGATGACCTTGGCGAACTCGACCTGTTTCGGGGTCAGGTTCTGGGTCGAGTTCTGCGACAGGACCCCGGCGAGGATCAGCAGGCTGGTCAACGGCGTCCGGAGTTCGTGCGACATGTTGGCCAGGAACTCGGACTTGTACTTCGACGCCAGTGCGAGCTGCTGCGCGCGTTCCTCGATTTCCTGGCGTGCCTGCTCGATCTCGAAGTTCTTCACCTCGATGTCGCGGTTCTGCCTGGCGAGCAGCTCGGCCTTCTCCTCCAGTTCCGCGTTCGACACCTGGAGTTTCGCCTGCTGTGCCTGGAGTTCCTCCGAGCGGGCCTGCAGTTCCTGTGCGAGCCGCTGGGATTCCTCCAGCAGGGAATCGGTCCGCGCGTTGGCGATGATCGTGTTGACGTTGACGCCGATGGTCTCCATCAGCTGTTCGAGGAAGTCCTTGCGGACGGCGGTGAACTCGCCGAACGACGCGAGTTCGATGACGCCGAGCACCTGGTCCTCGAAGACGATCGGCAGCACGATCAGGGTGACCGGCGGGGCGGAGCCAAGGCTCGACGAGATCTTCACGAAACCCGGCGGTGTCCGGTCGACCACGATCGGTTTCTTGGTCTGCGCGGCCTGCCCGATCAGCGACTGCCCCATCGCGAAACCCGACGGCGTGTCCGGGTCCTCGCTGTGCCCGTAGCTGGTGATCAGCCGCAGCCGGGTGCCGTTCTCGCCGGTCTCGGTGAGGAACAACGTCCCGTGCTGCGCGCCGACGAGCGGGGTCAGCTCGTTCATGATCAGAGTGGCCACCACCCGCAGATCCCGGTGGCCCTGCATCAGGCCCGAGATCCGGGCGAGGTTGGTGTTGAGCCAGTCCTGCTCCTCGTTGGCCCGCGTGGTCTCGCGCAGCGACTGGACCATCGCGTTGATGTTGTCCTTCAGCTCCGCGACCTCGCCCTGCGCCTCGACGGAGATGGACCGGGTGAGGTCGCCGGTGGCCACCGCGCTGGTGACCTCGGCGATCGCCCGGACCTGGCGGGTCAGGTTCCCGGCCAGCTCGTTGACGTTCTCCGTCAGCCGCTTCCAGGTGCCCGAAACACCTTCGACCTCCGCCTGGCCACCGAGCCGTCCTTCACTGCCGACTTCGCGGGCGACCCGCGTGACCTCCGCGGCGAACGCGGAAAGCTGGTCGACCATCGTGTTGATGGTGGTCTTGAGCTCCAGGATCTCGCCGCGCGCGTCGACGTCGATCTTGCGGGAGAGGTCGCCCTGCGCGACCGCGGTGGTCACCTGGGCGATGTTGCGGACCTGTCCGGTGAGGTTGTTCGCCATCGAGTTGACGTTGTCGGTGAGGTCCTTCCAGGTACCGGCGACATTCGGCACCCTGGCCTGCCCGCCGAGGATGCCCTCGGTGCCGACCTCCCGCGCCACGCGGGTGACCTCGTCCGCGAACGCGGACAGTGTGTCGACCATCGTGTTGATCGTCTGGGCGAGCGCGGCGACCTCGCCCTTGGCCTCCACGGTGATCTTCTGGGACAGGTCGCCCCTGGCGACCGCTGTCGCGACCTGGGCGATGGAGCGGACCTGGTCGGTCAGGTTGTCGGCCATGACGTTCACGGACTCCGTCAGGCTCTTCCACGTCCCCGACACACCCTTGACGTCCGCCTGCCCGCCCAGCCGTCCCTCGGTGCCCACCTCACGGGCGACCCGGGTGACCTCGTCGGCGAACGACGACAACTGGCCGACCATCGTGTTGATGGTGTCCTTGAGTTCCAAAATCTCGCCGCGCGCGTCGACGCGGATCTTCTGCGACAGGTCGCCCTTCGCGACCGCGGTGGTGACCTCGGCGATCGAGCGGACCTGATCGGTCAGGTTGTCGGCCATGACGTTCACGGACTCCGTCAGGCCCTTCCACGTCCCCGACACACCCTTGACGTCCGCCTGCCCGCCCAGCCGTCCTTCCGTGCCCACCTCGCGCGCCACGCGCGTGACTTCATCGGCGAACGAGGACAGCTGGTCCACCATCGTGTTGATCGTGTTCTTCAACTCCAGGATCTCGCCCCGCGCGTCCACCGTGATCTTCTGCGACAAGTCACCCTTCGCCACCGCCGTGGCCACCTGGGCGATGGAGCGCACCTGCGCGGTGAGGTTGCCTGCCATGAAGTTCACCGACGTCGTCAGATCCCGCCATGTCCCGGCCACGCCGGGCACCTGGGCCTGCCCGCCGAGCGCGCCTTCGGTTCCGACCTCGCGCGCGACGCGCGTGACCTCGTCGGCGAACGACGAAAGCTGATCGACCATCGTGTTGATCGTGTTCTTCAACTCCAGGATCTCGCCCCGCGCGTCCACCGTGATCTTCTGCGACAGATCACCCTTCGCCACCGCCGTGGTGACCTCGGCGATGGAACGCACCTGATCGGTCAGGTTGCCCGCCATGAAGTTCACCGACGTCGTCAGATCCCGCCACGTCCCCGCCACACCGGGGACTTCCGCCTGCCCGCCCAGCCGCCCTTCGCTACCGACCTCGCGCGCGACCCGCGTGACCTCATCGGCGAACGACGACAACTGATCCACCATCGTGTTGATCGTGTTCTTCAACTCGAGCATCTCGCCCTTGACGTCGACGGTGATCTTCTGGGACAGATCACCTTTCGCCACCGCGGTCGCGACCTCGGCGATGTCGCGGACCTGACCGGTGAGGTTGCCCGCCATCGCGTTCACCGAATCGGTGAGGTCCTTCCAGGTCCCCGAGACCGAGGGCACCGCCGCCTGCCCGCCGAGCTTCCCGTCGGTCCCCACCTCGCGGGCGACCCGGGTGACCTCGGAGGTGAACAACGCCAACTGGTCGACCATCCCGTTGAAGACGACCGCCATCTCGTTCATCAGGACGTCGTCCACCTGCGGCAGCCTGGTGCTGAAATCGCCGTCGCGAACGGCTTTCAGCCCCTCCAGCAACCGCTGCAGACCCTCGTCGTCGATCGCCCCGCCCACCCGCGCCGCGTCTCTCGGCCCGCGCTTGGTTCCCGGTTCCGGCATCGAGGTGCCTCCTTCGTTCCGACTCCCCGCGGATCCAGGGGGCGACCGTCATCTCCGCACGGGCCCGGCCGGGCTCAGCGGAATCCAGAAGACCACCGACGTCCCTTCGCCGGGCCTGCTGGAAATCCGGAACCATCCTTGCGCGGCTTCCGCACGTTCACGCATCGACGCCATTCCGATGTGCTCGCCCGACAACACTTCGTGCGCGCTTTCGACGCCCGGCTTCATCCCGTCCCCGTCGTCGACGACTTTCGCCAGCAGACCGCCGTCCTGTCCCGTCAGCGAAACCACGACCGAGGTGGCGTTCGCGTGCTTCCGCACGTTCACCAACGCCTCCTGAAGGATCCGGAAAGCCGTGACGACGAGGTCGGGCGGCGGCTGCGCCGGCAGTTCGTGCCGCAGCGTGCAGTCCAGTCCCCAGCCGGCGACGACCTCGTCGAGATAGTCGCGGACGGAAGCGACCAGGTCGTCGTCGTTGAGTGCGGGCGGGCGCAATTGGGCCACGAGGATCCGTAACCGCCGGATCGCCCCTTGGATCGCTTCGTCGAGTTGCATCAAGGCGGAATCCCGCCGTTGCGCGGCGAGCATCTGCAACCGCATGCTCACCGCGATCATCGACTGGATGGAATCGTCGTGAACATCCCACGCGATACGACGGCGTTCGGTTTCTTGCGCCCGGACCAAATGCGCGAACGCCTGTCGCCGCTCGGCTTTTTCCTCCTGTGATTTCCGCCGTTCGGTGAGATCACGGGTCACTTTGCCGAAACCGACGAGGCGGCCCTCTTCATCTCGCAACGCGGTGATCACGGTGTTGGCCCAGAACCGTTCACCGCCGCGGCGGACGCGCCAGCCCTCGTTCTCGTGACTCCCGAGCTCGGTGGCGATCAGCAGCTCCGAGGCGGGTTTACCGGCGGCGACGTCGTCCTCGGGGTAGAAAACGGAGAAATGGCGGCCGAGGATCTCGTCCTCCGGATACCCCTTGATCCGTTCCGCCCCCGGATTCCAGCTGATCACGTGACCGTCGACGTCCAGCAGGTAAATGGCGTAGTCGAGGACGCTGTGCATGAACAACTCGAACAGCACAGCGCCGCGATGATCGGATGCCCGTTTCGATGGCAGCATGGCCATAGTGCAGCTTGGCACCCGGATACCTCTCCCCGCTACGGCCGTTCGAGGAGGCCATTCTTGCGGGCATGGGCCACCGCTTCGAGTTTCGAATGGGTCCCGGTCTTCACCAGGATCCGCTGCACGTGATTCCGCACGGTATTCCTGGCCAGCCGCAACTCCTCGGCGATCCGATCGGTTCCCGCGCCTTCCGCGATCAGGCAGAGCACCTGCCGCTCCCGCAAGGTCAGCAACGGCCCGAGCCTGCCGGCACTCCCGGCCAGCATGGCCAAGGCGCCGCTGAGCAGTTCCGGGTCGATGACCACGTCACCCGCCGCGACGGTCCGGATCGCCGTGACCAGTTCGTCGAGAAGACCGGATTTCAGCAACAGCCCGGCCCCGCCGACCTCCAGGATCCTGGCGACGATGGCGCTGTTCGCGTCACCGGTCAGCACGAGCACCCTGCTCGACGGCGAGATCGCGCGGAATCGGGCGATCGCCTCGATCCCGTCGCCGTCCGGCAGCCGCCGATCGAGCAGGACGATGTCGGGCAGGTGCTTCTCCGCCGCGATCACCCCGCCCTCCAGTGACTCCACCGACGCCACCAGGTGGATCTCCGGAAATTCCTCGAAGGCCGCGCCCAGCGCTTCGGCCACCATCTTGTGGTCCTCGACGAGCAGCACCCGGATCGGGGCCGCGGCCGGGGACTTGGGCTGCGGGAACGTCGGGTTCGGCATACACCTTCTCCGTCGATCGTGATCTCGCCGATTCCCGGAAATGGAGGCGAGACGCCGGCGGGGCATTCTCCCACCGTCTCCGGCCCACTCGGCATTTCGAAGCCGACCCGTGACCCGCCGTACCCGTCCGGCGACCGAGAGAGGTCTTTGTGCCTTCGATGGCACGACCTTCGGCGGTGACCGGAACGGCACCCGGTGCCTCATCGTCGAAGGTGACGCCCACCGGATCGTGGGCGAGGGAAAGGGGACCGGGACGTGACCACGAGGATCTGCGAAACCCGCCGCCGTCCCGGCACGCACGCCATCACCCGCCGGGCATCGATCGCCGCCGAACGCGAGCGGGCGCCGAGAGTCGCGACGAAAGCCGAGACGCACGCCTCGCTGCTCGACGAGGTCCTGACCGCCATCCGGCATTTCGACGGCGTGGCCTTCGTCAAACGGTCCCGGTGGAACCCACGGGACCGGCGCGTCCAACGGCTACGCGGCTGGCTCGGCGGCGCGCCCGGCTGACCGGCACCCCTCACACCGGGTGCCACCGGCCGATGTCCGGCTCCATCGGCACGATCCGGGTCAGCGACGAGCGGATCTTCAGTTCCGTCGCCCTGTCCCGGCCGCGGGTCCCACGCGGGGCGTACGGATAGAAGGTGCCGCGCTCCCGGCGGTAGACCATGGTCAGTCTCGGATGCCGCATGTCCCGCAACTCGGCGAAGTCGACCGTCGTATGCAGCAACCAGGACGCGAACCCGGCCTGTGCCAGGCTCTCGTTGACGTCGGCGAGGTCGTCGAGCAGCCAGCCGAGGTCACCGTTCTGCCGCCAGCAGCGCACGATCGTCCGTCCGTGCGCGTCGTGGATGACCACGTTGCGGCGGACGGTGTCCCCGGCGAGACCGGCGACGATCTCCGCGTCCGTCCCCGCCCCCGGACGGCCTTCCGCGACGAAGCAGACACTCCCCGACCCCGTCGGGGCCAGCCCGTGCCCGGACCGCAACGTCAACGCCGCGGACCTCAAGTCCAGTAACGGAAGCAGACTCGGCCGCACCGACCGGCTCTTCCCGAGAAGGCTGCCCAAACGCGCCATGACCTCACCGCACCCTTTCCTCTGGGTGAAGCCTTTCCGATGACGCCCTCGCGCCCTAGGGCCGCACGGTCGCGCATCGCGGGGGACAAGTCCCCGGTTCCGGTGACCAACGGCCCTACCAGCGACCGCCCGTCACTTCACACGGATCCGCGGGCGTCGTGTCGTCCGTCCGATCACGCGTGTCGTCCGTCCGATCACGCGTGTCGTCCAGATTCGCCAGCTGGCGTAAGGCGAACGGATCCGCTGGACGTCGCGAAAGCCACTTTCGGGACCCCAGGCGTCGCGAAAGTGGCTTTCGCGA
>NZ_JBIUAQ010000019.1:68742-157236 GCF_044547565.1 Amycolatopsis sp. NPDC052450
GTCTCACCCTTCAGAAAACTCGAGCACAAACGCTGCTACAAAATGCCTGTCTCCCCCCCCCACGGCGGATCGCCTCACATCCCGGCGGGAGTCTCAGCGACGCCGCAGGGAGAACGGCGGGACCGTGTTCGCCCTCAGCGCGTCTTCGTCCATAGTGGACTCCCCGATCCCCGCCTTGCCGATCCGCTCCGCGACGAGGGCGCCGGGATCGTCGAGCACGTCGGCACGGCCGCTCAGGAAGGCCCACTCGTGCTCGTCCGAACCGTAGTAGAGAACGGTCCCGAACGACTCGGTGAACCGGCGCCACGACGCGATCAGCGTCTGATTGCGCCACAGCGTCGGGCAGCCGGCCTGGCAGCCGACCACTCCCCCGTCGGAGAGCAGTGCCGTACACCGGGCGAGGAAGTCGGCACCGTACAACCGGTTGTGCTGCGCCTCCGGATCGTCGTTCTCGTCCGGCAGATCGATCACGACGACGTCGTAGGTGTCCCCACGCTCCTGGGCTTCGGCGAGGAACTCCCAGCCGTCGCGGTAGTGGACGCGGACCTTCCCCTCCCCGCGCTCGGCACGGGCCAGTTCGTCGAGGGTGTAACCGTAGGGAAGGTGCTCGGCGCAGACCCGCACCGCTTCGGCGTCGATGTCGACGTGATCGACCACCTCGGCGCCGGCGGTGACCGCGAGCTGGGAGGCGACCCCTTCGCTGGAGCCGATGATCAGCACCCGCTCGACGCGTTCGGCGAGCAGCAGCGACGGGACCATCAGCGCCTCGTGGTAGACGAGCTGGCTCAGTTCGGTGCTCTGCCGTTCGTCGTCGCAGAACAGGGAGATCCCCTGCGCGGTCCGTCCGATGAGGACGTTCTGGAACGCGGTACGGCCTTCGAACAGGACCTCGTCGACGTCCCAGTTCCGGGTGAGCCCCGCGCCCATCGGCTCGACGATCACTCGTTGCGCCATCAGCTCTCTCCTCGTTCCACAGTGGACATCCGGACGGTGCCGGCGCCCAGCAGCTTCGCCAGCAGCGCGACCGCGCGCTCCGGATCCGCCCGGTCGCCGCAGGTGAACACGTCCACGAACACCGAGCCGATCTCCGGGTAGGTGTGCACGGACGCGTGCGATTCGGCCAGCAGCGCCAGCACGGTGACCCCTTGCGGGGCGAAGGAATGCGACACGACTTCGCAGACCGTCGCCCCCGCCTCGATCACCGCGTCGGCGAGGGTCTTCTTCAGGAGCGAGGCGTCGTCGAGCAGTGACGGCTCGATCCCCTCGAACTCCGCGAGTACGTGGCGGCCGGCGAACCGGCCGACGAGTGGTACTTCACCCGGCATCGGCGAACCTCCCCACACAATAGGTGCGCAACGGCTCGATTCCGTTGAAGGCGACGGACGAATAGCTGGCGGTGTACGCCCCGGTGCCCGGGATGTCCAGCCGGTCACCCGCCTTCAACGACTTCGGCAGCGCGCACGGCGTCCGCTGGTACAGCACGTCGTCACCATCGCAGGTCGGGCCCGCGAGGACCACCGGTCCTTGCGGACCCTTGACGCCGACGGGCTCCAGCCGATACGCGACGGCTTCGTTCTCGCACTCCGCCATTCCGTTGTACCTGCCGACGTCGAGGTAGACCCAGCGGCGTTCGTCGGCGGCGGCCCGGGTGGTCACCAGCACGACTTCGGTCCTGATGAGCCCGGCGTCGGCGACGATCACGCGGCCCGGCTCCAGCATCAGCTCCGGCTCCGGCAGGTGCGCTTCGAGGGCGGCATGGATCACGCCCGCGTAGTCCGTCAGTGACGGCACGGATTCCCGGTGCTCGGTGGCGAACCCGCCACCGATGTTGAGCCGCTCCAGGCCGGCACCGGCGTCGGCGGCGACCTTGGCCGCGGTCGCGATCCCGATCTCCCAGGCGGCCGGATCCGGCTGCTGCGAACCGACGTGGAACGCGATTCCCGGCCGCAGCCCGGCTTCCACGGCCTGGCGGAGCAGCGCCGCGGCCACCTCCGGTTCACAGCCGAACTTGTGGCCGAACGGCGTCACCGAATCCGGGCCGCCGGTCAGCAAACGGACCGAGACCAGCGAACCGGGCGCGTACTCGGCCAGATTCGCCAGATCCCCGGCGGAGTCCGTGGTGAATTCACGGACTCCGCGTTCGTAGGCGAAGGCGATGTCCGCCGGTTTCTTGATCGTGTTGCCGTAGGCCAGTTCCGCCGCTCGCGCGCCACGGGACAGGCACAGCTCGATCTCCGCCGTCCCGGCCACGTCGAATCCCGCGCCGGCCGACAGCACCGCGTCCAGGACCTCTGGCGTGGGGTTCGCCTTGACCGCGTATCGGATCAGTGCGTCCGGGAAGGCCGTCGAGACCGCGGCCGCCCGCTCCGCGACCAGGTCGGTGTCCACCACCAGGCACGGTGTCGGCGGTTCGCGGTCCGCCAGGAAGGCACGGATCCGGTTCAGGCTTTCGGTCACAAGCCCCAGGGTGTCAAAGGCCGATCACCGGCACGGAACCCGGGGTCACGCCCGGATGTCACCCGAGGTCTGCTCGGGCAGTTCCACCCCGTGCTCGGCGGCCAGTCGCTCCAGGTTGGCCAGATCGGCGCCGACGGCCGAAGCCCTGTCCTCGTCCGAGGCCTGTTTGGCGGTCTGGACGTCTTCCCTCGCCTGCCGTACCCGGTCCCGCAGATTCACCGCGAACTCGCTCATCGTGCACCCCCGATCTCCCGCACCTTGTCTGCTTTCACCCTAGGACCCTCCGAATCGGTCACCCACGTGATCTGCGTCATCACGGGTTCGTTCGTGTCGGAGTGAAGCAGTATGACGGCAGGCCCCGGGTTTCGCAGATCAGCTGAGTTCGGCTTTTTCAACGGGTTCCGGCGCGGTCGCCCGGCGGCCGATCACCGCGAGCGGGGCGAGCGCGCACAGGCCGCCCGCGACGGCGACCAGAACGTATCCGCCCAGGCCGAACAGCTGCCCGGCGAGCAGACTCGCCGCCGCGGACGTCCCCCAGACGAAGGCGTCGACCGTGCCCTGCGCCCTCGTCCGCTGCGCGGGCGGGAGATCGCGGCTGAGCATGCTGCTGCCGCCGACGAACACCAGGTTCCAGCCGTAGCCCAGCAGGAACATCGCGAACGGGATTCCCACGTGATGCGAATCCGGGGCGCCGATCGCGGTGACCGCCGCGACGGTGAGCGTGCCGATCCCGCCGAAGATGGCCGCGCGCCCGCCCCACCGGTCGGCGATCCAGCCGGACAACGGTGCCAGCGCGAACATCCCGACCAGATGGGCACTCAGCACCCAGCCGACGACGTCGAGCCCCTGACCGTGCTGGTGCAGCTGGACCGGGGTCATCGTCATCACCGCCACCATGGCCAGCTGCGCGCCGACCATCGCCACCAGCGGCCCGAGGATCACCGGATTCCGCACGGACATCCGCTCCCGCCTCGGTACGCCCTCCTCCGGGGCGGCGAGGCCGCGCGGCAGGGTGGCGACGGCGAGCACCGCGATGGCCACGACCATCGCCCCGGCCGCGATCGGACCGGACAGCGCGGGCAGTTCGGCGGCTTCCGCCTTCGCCGCGGCCGGCGCGATCAAGGCCGGCCCCGCCACCGCGCCGACGGTCCCCGCCCAGACCATTGTGGACAGTGCGAACCCCTTGCGATGCTCGGGCGACAGATCCGCGGCCGTGTACCGCGAGAGCTGGGCCCCGCTGTTGCCGAAGCCGATCAACGGCATCCCGGCCACCAGCGCGAGCACGGATCCGCCGAGCACACCGGCGAACGAGATCAGCGCCCCCGCCACCGCGGACCCGTACATCAGCACCAGGACGAAGCGCCTGCCGTAGCGGGTGGCCAGGGCTCCGGAAGACAGCGAACCCGCGGCGGAACCGAGCACCAGCACCGCGTTCGGCAGCCCGCTCCAGGCGGCACCGGCGTGCTCGACCACGATCAACGCCGCCGTGGTGGACAGGCCGACGACCGCGGTGCTGAGACAGGCGACGCCCATGAAGAGCGCGAACATCGGTTTCATGATTCGAATCTAGGGATTCCGGGCGCCTCGGCGAATAGGCTGTCGAAGGCCTCGCGGGGGCGCGAGGCCCATCATGAAAGGAATCCGGGCGCGATGACCTTACGATCGGAAAGAGCGCTGGACGACCTCGACTGGCGGCTCGTCGAAACGCTCCAGAGCGACGGGCGGCTCTCGTTCAAGGAACTGGGCCGCCGCGTGAACCTCTCCGCCCCGGCGGTCGCCGAACGGGTCCGGCGGCTGGAGGAGGCCGGCGTCATCACCGGGTACCGCGCCCAGGTGGACGCGCGCCGCGCCGGGTACGACCTCCAGGCGTTCGTCGAAATGCGCTGCTCGCTCGGCAGCTGCCTGCTGCGCACCAGCAAGTCCGACGACTACCCCGAGGTGGTCGAACTGCACCGGCTCAGCGGCGACCGGTGCACCATGCTGAAGGTGCGGGCCGTGTCGCTCGAACATCTCGAAGGTCTCTTCGAACGGCTGGGCAAACACGGCGAGATCCGGTCGTCGGTGGTGCTCTCGACGCAGTACGAGGGCAGGCCGGTCGGGCCACCGGTCGAGGACTACCTGAAGGCGACCAAGAGCGAGGGCTGGAGCGTCTGAACAGGCGGTGGAGACCGATCAGGAATCGAGAAGCGGCGGCCGGCCGCGTTCACCTAGCGTGATCACCAATGAGGACGAACGGCTCGAAGCTGGTTAGATCGAGCCCGGTGAGGCTGACGGAACGTACACGCGGCCCACACGAGGATGGAGAGACGATGCGCAAGACCACCAAGCCGCAGCCGCCCGAGGAACACCCCGCCGACAGCCACGACCTGATCCGGGTACTCGGCGCGAACGAGAACAACCTCAAGAACGTCGCCGTCGAGCTGCCGAAGCGACGACTGACGGTGTTCACCGGTGTCTCCGGGTCCGGCAAGAGCTCACTGGTCTTCGACACGATCGCGGCCGAGTCGCAGCGGCTGATCAACGAGACGTACAGCACCTTCGTGCAGGGCTTCATGCCGACGCTGGCCAGGCCCGAGGTCGACGTGCTCGACGGCCTGACCACCGCGATCATCGTCGACCAGCAGCGGATGGGCTCCGACCCCCGCTCCACGGTCGGCACCGCCACCGACGCCTACGCGATGCTGCGAATCCTCTTCAGCCGGATCGGCAAACCGCATATCGGCTCGCCGCAGGCATTCTCCTTCAACGTCGCCTCGATCTCCGGCGCGGGCGCCGTGACCGTCGAGAAGGCCGGACGGACCACGAAGGAACGCCGCGAGTTCAGCATCACCGGCGGGATGTGCGCCCGCTGCGAAGGCCGCGGCAAGGTCAACGACATCGACCTCACCGCCCTGTACGACGACACCAAATCCCTCAACGAGAACGCGCTGACGATCCCCGGCTTCTCCATGGACGGCTGGTACGGCCGCATCCTCCGCGGCTGCGGGTTCTTCGACCCCGACAAGCCGATCAAGAAGTACACCAAACGGCAGCTGGACGATCTGCTCTACAAGGAGCCGGTCAAGCTCAAGATCGAGGGCATCAACCTGACCTACTCGGGGCTGATCCCCACGATCCAGAAGTCGTTCCTGGCCAAGGACCGCGAGGCGATGCAGCCGCATATCCGCACGTTCGTGGACCGGGCGGTCACGTTCGCCGTCTGCCCCGAATGCGACGGGAGCCGCCTCAGCGAGCTCGCGCGTTCCTCGAAGATCAAGCGGATCAACATCGCCGACGCCTGCAGGATGCAGATCAGCGACCTCGCCGACTGGGTCCGCGGGCTCAAGGAACCGTCGGTCGCGCCGCTGCTGGAGAAGCTTCAGCACACGCTCGACTCCTTCGTCGACATCGGGCTCGGCTATCTCTCCCTCGACCGGCCGTCCGGCACGCTTTCGGGTGGTGAGGCGCAGCGCACGAAGATGATCCGGCACCTCGGCTCCTCGCTCACCGACGTCACCTACGTCTTCGACGAACCCACCATCGGGCTGCACCCGCACGACATCCAGCGGATGAACAACCTGCTCCAGCAGCTGCGCGACAAGGGAAACACGGTGCTGGTCGTCGAGCACAAGCCGGAGACGATCGCCATCGCCGACCACGTCGTCGACCTCGGCCCCGGTGCGGGCACCGCGGGCGGGACGATCTGCTTCGAGGGCACCGTCGACGGCCTGCGCGCCAGCGACACCATCACTGGAAGGCACCTCGACGACCGGGCGGCGCTCAAGGACAGCGTCCGCACACCCACCGGCAAACTGGAGATCCGCGGCGCCGACCGGCACAACCTCCGGAACGTGGACGTCGACGTCCCGCTCGGCGTCCTCTGTGTCGTCACCGGTGTCGCGGGTTCCGGCAAGAGTTCGCTGATCCACGGCTCGATCCCCGCCGCCGAAGGCGTGGTCTCGGTCGATCAGACGCCCATCCGCGGCTCGCGGCGGAGCAATCCGGCCACCTACACCGGCCTGCTCGAACCGATCCGCAAGGCCTTCGCCAAGGCCAACGGCGTGAAGCCGGCACTGTTCAGCGCCAACTCCGAGGGCGCCTGCCCGACCTGCAACGGCGCGGGCGTCATCTACACCGACCTCGGCATCATGGCCGGTACCGCGACCACTTGCGAGGAGTGCGAGGGCAAGCGGTTCCAGGCCTCGGTGCTGGAGTACACCTTCGGCGGCAAGAACATCAGCGAGGCACTCGAAATGCCGGTGTCCGAGGCCGTGAAGTTCTTCGGCGAGGGCGAAGGGCGCATCCCGGCCGCACACGCGATCCTCAGCAGGCTCGACGACGTCGGACTCGGCTACCTCAGCCTCGGCCAGCCGCTCACCACGCTCTCCGGCGGTGAACGGCAGCGGCTGAAGCTCGCGACGCACATGGGCGACAAGGGCGGCGTCTACGTCCTCGACGAGCCGACCACCGGTCTGCACCTCGCGGACGTCGAGAACCTGCTCGGCCTGCTCGACCGGCTCGTCGACGCGGGCAAATCCGTGATCGTGATCGAGCACCACCAGGCGGTCATGGCGCACGCCGACTGGATCATCGACCTCGGCCCGGGTGCCGGCCACGACGGCGGCAAGATCGTCTTCGAGGGCACGCCGTCCGACCTCGTCGCGGCCGCGTCGACGCTCACCGGCGAGCACCTGGCGGAGTACGTCGGCAAGTGACGCCTCTGATCACGCGAGATCCGTCTCTGATCACGTGAGTTACGCCTCTGATCACGCGAGTGCGGAGTTGCGCTAATCCTCGGTTTCAAGGCCGTCGCGGTCGGCCCACTCGAGCAGCGTGTCGAGCGAGTACGTCGTGTCGTCGATGCCCGCGTGCAGGTCGCCGAGTTCGGCGAAGCGCGCGGGCACGGTGGCGATGGTGAACTCGCGCGGCTCGACGTCGTCGATCTCGTCCCACCCGATCGGGGTCGAGACGACGGCTTCGGGCACGCCGCGGACCGAGTAGGCGCTCGCGATGGTGTGGTCCCTGGCGTTCTGGTTGTAGTCCACGAACAGCTTCGCCGGGTCCCGGTCCTTGCGCCACCAGGTGGTGGTGACCTCGTCGGGCATCCGGCGCTCGACCTCGCGGGCGAAGGCGAGCGCCGCCCGGCGGACCTCCTGGAAACCCCACCGCGGTTCGATCCGGACGTAGACGTGCAGGCCGTGCCCGCCGGAGGTCTTCGGCCAGCCGGTGATGCCGAGTTCGTCCAGGATCTCGTGGACGGTGTGGGCGACCTTCCGCACGGTCGAGAACGGGCAGTCGGGCATCGGATCGAGGTCGATCCGCCACTCGTCCGGGCGTTCGGTGTCGGCGCGGCGGGAGTTCCACGGGTGGAACTCGACGGTCGACATCTGCACCGCCCAGATGACGTCGGCGGGATGCGTGACGCACAGTTCGTAGGCGTGCCTGCCGGAGGGGAAGTCGACGCGGACGGTCTGGAGCCACTCCGGGGCACCGTTCGGGACCCGTTTCTGGTGGACCTTCTCCCCCGAAACCCCCGACGGGAACCGGTGCAGCATGCACGGCCGTTCCCGCAACGCCCGTACGATCCCGTCGCCGACGGCGAGGTAGTACCGGACGAGGTCGAGCTTCGTCTCGCCCCGCGCCGGGAAATAGACGCGATCCGGGTTGGAGACGCGCACCGTCCGGTCGCCGACCTCGATCTCCACCGCCGAGCTTTTCGCCATACAGGCAAACTAACCCGAAAGCCGCCTGCCCGCGCCTCTTCACCTCGGCTGGTGGTGAACGTCGAAGTCTTATGTCGTGAAGGGCCCCTTTGAGACCTTCATCGTCTCAAAGGGGCCCTTCACGACATACCCACGACCGCGGACCCGCGATACCGGCTCCCTGGCGGGGCCCGAAAGCGGCCGATCCGGACCGGCGCTCTGCCAGGATGACGGCATGGCACGGACACGCGCGGAGGCACTGTCCCGCGAGCGCATCGTCGAGGCCGCCGTCGAACTGCTCGACGCGGCCGGCGAGCGCGGGCTGACCTTCCGGACGCTGACCGAACGCCTCTCCACCGGTCCGGGAGCGATCTACTGGCATGTGCCGAACAAGGGCGCGCTGCTCGACGCCGCGACGGCGTCCGTCGTCGGCGCCGCTCTGAACGTCGAGGCCACGGGCTCGCCCCTGCGAGAGATCCGTGCGATCGCGCTCGGCCTGTTCGACGCGATCGACCGGCATCCGTGGCTGCCCCCGCAACTCACCGCCCAGCTCTCGCGCAGCCCTTGGGGCTCGGTGACGCCGCGGATCTTCGAAGGCATCGGCCGGCGGGTCAGTGCGCTGGGCGCCCCCGAAGCCACCTGGTTCACGGCGACCTCGGCGCTGGTGCACTACATCTTCGGCGCCGCGGGCCAGAACATCGCGAACTCCAAGGTGCTCGGGCCCGGCGTGGACCGCACGGAATTCCTCCGCGCGGCGGCGAACGCGTGGGAAGAGCTCGATCCCGCCGAATTCCCGTTCCTGCGGTCGATCGCCGACGAGGTGCGCGAACACGACGATCGGGAGCAGTTCCTCACCGGGATCGATCTCATTCTCACCGGGATCGCCGGTGCCGAGCCCGGTGGATCGACGCGACCATGACGGCGAACACCGCGCCGAGGAAGGTCACGTCCACCGCCGGGATCCAGCGCACGTCACCGTTTTTGAGCACATAAGCGCCGACGGGTCGCGCGGCGAGCACGAAACCGCCGCCCTCGCCTTCCTTGTCCTGTTCGGCCCCGTTTCCGCCGCCTCCGCCGCCCACGACCTTCGCGGCCGGGATGATCACGACGCCGTCCTTCTCCACGGGCTCGCCGTAGACGCGCCGGACGGTGAGGTTGTCACGCATGACGCCGACGACCTTCTCGAGTCCCACCAAGCCCCCACCCTGTCCAGTTCCAGCGCGACCGCGTCCCGCAGGAGACTCCGCGCCCTGTCCAGCTCCATCGAACCAGAAAACCACCGCTCGCTGAGTCCTTCGACCAGGCTGGTCAGCCGTTCCGCGGCGTCTTCGGCCGCGACATCGGTGTCATGGACGCGCCGGACCACCTCAGCGACCTCGGCCACCACGATCAGCCGGGTCAACCTTCCTGAGGCAGCACCGACATCACTTCGGACACCGGCCGCAGATGTTCCTCCAGCAACCGTGACGCCTCTTTCACGTCATGGTCGTCCAGAGCGGCGACCAGCGCCCGGTGTTCCTCGTTGATCACCGTCAGCCGTTCCGGGCGTGCCTCCAGCGCGCGGACCGTGACCCGCTGCTGCCGCGAACGCAGGGTGTCGTAGAGCTCGGCCAGGACGGTGTTGCCTGCCGCGTTCACGATGGCGCGGTGGAATCGGCGGTCGAAGCCCGAAACGGCGAACCAGTCGCGTTCGGCACCGGCGCTCGCCATCGCTTCGATGAGTTCGGGCAGTTCGGCGGGAGCGCCTGCCCGGTTCGCGCAGAGTGCCGCGATGGCGTGACCTTCGATCAGCCGCCTGCTCTGGTAGACCTCTTCCAGTTCCCTGGCGGTGACCGTGCGCACCTGAGCACCCTTGCGCGGCAGGAGACTGATGAACCGCTCGGCGGCCAGCCGGTGGAACGCCTCGCGCACCGGCGTCCTTGACACGCCGACGACGCCGGAAACCCACACTTCGTCGAGGAAACGGCCGCCTTCCAGCTCGCCCGAGATGATTCCGTCGCGCAGCCACGTGTAGACCCGCTCGCGCGCCGGGCCGCCCCCTTCGGCGGTCACAGTCATCTCGTTTCCCCTCTATGCCGTTACTTTCCGCGACTGAGCCTACACCTGGACCAGCCAAGTATCCATCATGTATACAAGAGTTCCACTTATTGGAAGGGGTCCCATGGTGCACGTCGCGGTGGCGCAGTTCGCGCCCGGCAACGACAAAGAGGCCAACCTCGCGCGCGTCTCCTCCCTCGTCGGCGAAGCGGCCGACCGTGGCGCGCGAGTGATCGTGCTGCCCGAGTACTCGCTGTTCACCGTACCGACGATGAGCCGGGAATTCGTGACCTCGGCCGAAGAACTCGACGGCCCCTTCGTCACCGAGCTGCGCGGTCTCGCGAAGGGCCGGCAGATCACCGTCGTCGCGGGCATCAACGAAGCCCTCCCCGATGGCGAGCGGATCTCGAACACGCTGGTCGCGGCCGGTCCCGACGGAGCGATCGCCGCTCTCTACCGCAAGATCCATCTGTACGACGCCTTCGGCTTCCGCGAATCGGAACTCGTCCGGCCCGGTGACATCGAAGCCCCGGAGACGTTCGAAGCCGACGGGATCACGTTCGGCCTCCAGACCTGCTACGACCTGAGGTTCCCGGAGGTCACCCGCCGTCTGGTCGACGCCGGCGCGGACGCGGTGCTGCTGCCCGCGGAGTGGATGCCCGGCCCGCTCAAGGAGGACCACTGGACCACACTGGTCCGGGCGCGGGCGATCGAGAACACGATCTACCTCGTCGCGGCGGGTCAGGCCGCACCCACCGGCTCGGGGCACAGCATGATCGTCGACCCGATGGGCGTCGTCGTCGCCTCGCTCGGCGAACGCACGGGAACCGCGACCGGGGAGGTCTCCGCCGACCGGATCTCCGAGGTACGCGCCAAGAACCCGGCACTGCGGCTGCGCCGGTTCGCCGTCACCCCGAAGCCGTGAGTATCTTCTGACCCGGAGGTCCCGTTCGTGAAGACACGCCCTCGGGCGTGGTGACGCGGCTTCCGTACGCCTGGGTGCCGGGTGGCCGCCCGGCACCCAGGCTCATTTCACGGCACCAGCAGTCCCCAGTGGACCGCCCACGGGACGAACAGCACCGCGCCGGCCAGCAGCAGGCCGACGCGGACTCCCCCGCGTTCCTTCTTCCGCCACCACGAAACCGCCGTCACCACACCGGCGATGACGACACCGATCGCGGCCAGCTGCAAGGCGAGCCACGGCAACGTACGTCCGAAAAGGACCGGACCGGGCGCCATCGCGGCGCCCATCGTCAGCGCGGTGTAGTAGACGAGGAACCCCGCCGTGGCGAGCAGGCCGGTCGACGCCAGCCAGCGTGCGGGCCTGGCGAGCGGGACCTCCTTGCGACGGCGGAACAACGCCGTCACCGGGTAGGCGGCGAACGCCAGCAACGCCAGTGCCCACACCCCGATCTGCACCCACGGCGCCTCGTACCAGGCGAGCGGTGCCAGCGCGACGCTCTGGCTCGCCTGCGGTGGCGGCGGGTCGGCGGACGGCTCGTTCCGCACTCCGTTCACCCAGGCCCCGACGAGGTCGAGGTAGCCGGGCGCGAAGCCGTCGAGCTTGTCGAAACCGTCCGTGGTCCGCCGGAGCCCGTGCTGGGCCTGCGGGAACACCTTCAGCGTGTACTGCCGGTTCCCCGCCCGTTCCAGTGTTTCCCGGAAGATCCGGACGGCCTCGCCGGGCGGGGTGAGCCGATCCAGTTCGCCCCACAGGCCGAGCACCGGCTGCCGCACCTTCTCCAGCACCGGCACCGGGTCGTATCCGGCCTCCGGGAACGCACCGGCGCCGGCGAGGGTCCGCATGTTCGTCGACGCCACCATGTCCACCATCGAGCCGGTGACCCCGCCGCGCCGCAGATAGGTTTCGAAGGCCCACGACTGCTGGCGATCGGGCGAAACCCCGTTCGCGCCGACGGTGACCGCGAAAGCGACGTCCTTCGACTTCGACGCCGCCAACGGCGCGACCCAGCCACCCTCGCTCAAACCCCACACCCCGACCCGGGCGGGATCCACGCCCGGACGCGAGCGCAGCGCCCGCACCGCGGCGAGCGCGTCGTCGGCGAGGACCGAGTAGTTCCGCTCGAACAGCGAATAACCTTCGGTCCGCTTGTCGTAGATCAGCGTCGCGATCCCCGCCTTGGCGAAGGCTTCCGCTTCGGTGCGGTAGTCGTCCCGGTCGTGTTCGCCGGAGCCGTGCACCATGACGATGCCCGGCGCCGGGCCGTCGCCCTCCGGAGCGACCACCGTCCCGTGCAAGGTGACCCCGTGGCTGGTGAACGAGACGTCGCCGGCCGGAGCGGCGGCGGGTACCGGTGAGGAGACCACCACGACGGCGGCCGCGAGCAGCGCGCCGATCATCGCCTGCTCACCCGGACCACGTCGAGCGACGGCGACGCGAGGATGTCCTTCTCGCAGTACCGTTCGGTGACCCACTGCTTGCGCGAGTACAGCTCCGTCTGGTCGCTGTGGTGCGCGGACTTCGGGTTCGCGGACTGCGAGTAGGTCAGCAGCGTCGTCGTGTCCGGGCAGCCGGTGCCGTTGAACGCCACGACGTGCAGGTACGTCCCGCCGTGCGTGAACTCGGTGTACCCGCGGGCCGGATCCCATGGCCCGCCCAGGGAGTCGTAGACGCCACGGCCGGCGCTTCCGCCGCCCAGCGGGATCTTCCGGCCGTCGCGAACGACGTAGTGGTTGTCGCCATACCGTGCGTCGAGCGGGATCTTCGCCGCGTCCAGCTCCGCGACCGCGTCGGTGAGCGCCTTGCGGATCGCGGCATTTCCCGTGTCGAGGGTGTTGGGCGTGTGGACCGGGTCCTTGACGTCGAACGGGACCTTCCAGATCGACGGCCCCAGGCGATCCACAGTGGACCAGAACCGGTCGAACAGCAGCGCGCCTCGGCTGTCGGCGTCGGAACGACCGTCCCAGCCCGCCAGCGCGGCGCACGCGGCGGCCGTTCCCGCCATCGTGCGGCACATCGCGACGACGTCGGCCCGTACGAGTTCGGCGGCGTGATCCCGGTGCGAGAACATCAGGTCCCGCATCGCCTGCCCCGTGAAGCCGCCCTTCTTCAGCTGATCGGCGATCTCGACGAAGCCACCCCGCGTCCGCATGTTCTGTTCGTAGCGAACCGGTCCCACGATCCTGGGGAAGCCGATCTTCGGCTCGGCGGGATTGAACAGCCAGTAACTGTCGTTCGAGTTCGCCAGGTAGTCGGCCCGGCTCAGGTTCGGCAGGCTGGACGGGCCGAAGACGCCCGTCCTCAGCGCGTCACGGTCGCGGCCCCACGCGCAGGCCGTCCTGGAACCGTCGAGCACCGCGACCCCGTCGGCGTCGAACAGTTCCTTGCCCAGCGGGGTGTTGCAGCGCGCCGCCTTCTCGTCGGTGACGTGCGGGACCCCGTGGATCTGGCTGTACTCCACCCGGCCGCGATCGTCGGTGGCGAGGATGTTCATCCACGGCAGCCCTTGCGTCTCGCGGACCGCGCCGATCATCTCGCCCGCCGTCCGGCCGCGGGCGATCGTGAACATCGAGTTCGTCATGCCGAGGTTGCCGGCGTTGGCGTCCGCGATCGCGAAAGCGCTCGACGCCGTCCACGGCAGTTCCCGCTGCCCGAGCCGGGTCGTCACCGGACCGTACCTTGACGTCCACTGTGGACGTACGACGCGCTCCAAGGTCCCGTCCGCCTTACGGGACAGGACACTCACGTCGGCACGCCGCATCTTCTCGGGCTTTCCGTCGACCAGGTAGGTCGTCGGCGATCCGGGCACGAGCTTCAGTTCGAACAGCGTGTACGTGCGGGTCGTGTCGGTGGCCGTGCCGCTCCAGGCGGCGGTTTCGTTGTGTCCCAGCCACATCATCGGGATACCGGGGATTCCGGCGCCGCTGACGTCGAGTTCGCCCGGCAGGCTCAGCTGCGACTGCCACAGCCTGGTCCCGCTCAGCTGCCATGGCAGATGCGGGTTGGCCAGCGAGACACCGCGGCCGTTCGCCGACGCGGCCGAGCCGATCGCGATCGCGTTGCTGCCGATTCCGGTCTCCCCGAGCATCTGCTCGGTACCGGCGCCCGCCGGCGGTGCACCGGGCAGCGACGCGGTGATCGAATCCGCGACCCCGCCCTGTCCGAAGATCATGCCGACCGCGTGACTGTGCCGATAGACGTCGAGTTCGGTGATCGGCTTCAGCCAGCCGGCGCCCCGGCAGGCCGGGTCGGTGACCTCGCCGGTGCGCAGGTACTTGTTGACCCCCTCGGCGTAACCGCGGATCAGCTCGCGGACCTCGCGGTACGGCCCTCGAGGCGCGGGTTCCGACAGCAGCCGCTCGAGCACGCCGCTTTCGTTCAGACCTTGGAAGTACAGGTCGCTCGCGAGGTTCGAACTCGCCTGGCTCACCCCGCTCGTCGGCGGCGCGTCCGGGCCGAGCCAGCGGGAACGCTCCGCCCGTGTCGTGATCGCGACGTCCGCGATCGCGCAGAGGTTGTCCTTGGCCGCGGCATACCCCTGCCCGAAGCCCAGGTTCACCCAGTCGTTCGCGACGATGTGCGGAATGCCGTACTCGGTATAGCGGATCGTGGCGTCCGCGCGGGATACCCCGTCCGGCGGTTGCGCGGCCGTCGCGGTCCCCGCCGCGAGCAGGCTCGCCGCGGCGCCGACGGCCGCGATTCTTTTCCAGAGCAGCATGCTGCTCCCCCTTTGCGTGTGGAGTCGTTCGTGAAGACACGCCGTCCGGCGTGGTGACGCGTTACCGGTGGTCGAGTGGCCGCTCTCCCACCGGTTTTCACTTCCCTTCCGGCACCTCCCCGTCGGGATCCGGGAACGCCGTCCAGCGCACGAACACCTTCCGTGCGCCAGGGCCGGGTTCCGGCCGCCAATAGCGGCGCAGCAGGTCGAGGTACTCCTCCCAGAACTGCTTGAGCTCTTCGAGGTTCACGTGGACCGCGCCGCGCGAGAACACCAGCGCGTCGCCCCATTCGCCCAGTTCACCGCGGCGATCGAGGAAACGCGCCATCTGCTCGAGGTCCTCGGTGAACGCGGCGCGCTGCGCCTCGTCGAACACCGCCCGCATCTCGTCGTTCTGCTCGCTGTGCCGGGGCCAGCGGATGTCCCGTTGCCGGGCCCGCCACCAGCGCTCCTTGCCGTGCGCGAGTTCCGGCGCCTCCTCGACGAAGTCGTATCTCGCCAGTTCCCGCAGGTGATAGCTGGTCGCGCCCGAACTCTCCCCCAGTTCCTTGGCCAGCTTCGTCGCCGTCGCGGGTCCGCGGCCCAACGCCTCCATGATGCGGCGGCGCAACGGATGCATCACCGCCTTCAGTACAGCGGCGTCGGCGATCTCTTCGGGAGGCGGCGGACCGGTCATGACACCAAGGTAGCCGTGCAAAGGAGATTGTGCAAAGGCTTCTTTGCACGCGGTTCAGACCACGCCCCCGAAGCGACCGACGATTCTGCTGACGTTTCGGTGAACTCAGCGTGAAATTGACAACTTCACTACGAAGGTCTTGTGCCGGGCGGACGAAAACTCGACAGGTTCGCGGGTTTTTCGTTACGTCGTCCCCGAAATTCGGTTGTATCGGATAGTTTTGCCCGGAGTCGACCTAGCGGGAGAGAACATGCCGAAGCACCGCCCTCGACAGACGGACAGGTTGTCCGCCCGGCACCGGACGGCTTTCGCGCTCGCCGGTGGCGCACTCGCCGTCCTGCCCGCGGTCACCGCGTCGGCGGGGCCCGACACCCCGATCGCCGCGCCGAAACCGTCGGTACCGCAGAACCAGGCCGCGGCCTGGCAGCCGCCGGCGGGCACGGTCCCGGAGATCGCCGTCGACGGCAGCCTCCCCGAGCCGCCCAACCCCGATCCGCTGATCGTCCCCGGCGGCACCGGCAACGTCGGTGGCTCGTTCGCGCCGTCGGGCGCGCTCGGCATCCCCGCCAGCATGATGAAGGCGTACAAGAACGCGGCGGACATCCTCGCGAAGGAACTGCCCGGCTGCCACATCGACTGGGCGCTGATCGCCAGCATCGGCCGCATCGAATCGAACCACGCGCGTGGCGGCTACGTCGACGCCAAGGGCGACACCCTCGAACCCATTCGAGGCCCACAGCTCAACGGCGCCGGGCCCTTCGCGGCGATCCCCGACACCGACGGCGGCAAGTACGACGGCGACCCGGTGTGGGACCGCGCCGTCGGCCCGACGCAGTTCATCCCGTCGACATGGAAGGGCTACGCCTCCGACGGCAACGGCGACGGCGAGTCGAACCCGAACAACATCTACGACGCGACACTGGGCTCGGGACGCTACCTCTGCTCCGGCGGCGTCGACCTGACGTCCGAGCAGACCCAGCGCGTGGCCGTGTACCGCTACAACCACTCACTGTCCTATGTGGACACCGTGATCCGCTGGGCGGTGGCCTACCGCGGTGGCGTCGCGACGATGCCGGACAGCCAGGTCCCCGTCGGCGCCCCCGATTCCCAGGACGTCGCCGCCGGCACGCCGGGCGGCCAGGTCCCGGTGCCGACCCTGCCCGGCACTCCCGCGCCCGGTACGACCACGCCGCCGACCCCGCTGCCCGGCACGTCGCTGCCGCCGAGCAGCACCACGCCGCCGAGCAGCAGTTCGCCCTCGAAGCCGAGCAACACGCCGCCTTCGCCGACGCCTCCCTCGTCGACACCGCCTTCAAGCACGCCTCCGTCCTCGACGCCTCCGTCCTCTACTCCTCCGCCGTCCAGCACCACGACCACCCCGCCGCCGGCCTCGACCCCGGCCGGGGACACCGGCGAGGCGAGCCCGACCAGCACCACCACTCCCCCGACCCCGTGACCATCCGCAATTCGTCACCTACTTGCCAGGACGCAAGTAGGTGACGAATTGCGGGGGCGGGTGCCCGGAATGTCCTGAAGCCCGCACGCGTTGTCGCTTCTCGTAGATCACCAGCCGAGAGAAGCGAGACACGGATGTCGTCTTTCGTCATGACCACCGAGGAACGGGAAGCCTTCCTGAGCGAGGTCCACATCGGGGTCTTGGCCGTGGAGCGGGAAGGACGGGCACCGCTGGCCGTACCGGTCTGGTACGACTACGAGCCCGGCGGGGAACTCCTGATCTGGATGGACGGCGGTTCGGTCAAGGACAAGGCGATCAAGAAGGCGGGCAGGCTCAGCCTGGTCGCCCAGTCGGAGACGCTGCCGTACAAGTATGTGACGGCCGAGGGTCCGGTCATCGCGAACGACACGCCGCCGACCAGGGAGCAGGCGCTGAAGATCGCGCAGCGCTACCTGCCCGGCGAAGAGGGCACGAAGTACGTCGACGGCGCGCTCAGCGACAACTCCGTGCTGGTCCGCGTCCGGCCGGAGAAGTGGCTGAGCAACGACCAGGGCAAGGCCTGATCGCGAGACGGTGTCCCGGCAGCTTCAGGCGTGCCGGGACACCGTCGTTCAGCCCGCGATCGGCTCGAACTCGACGACGCTGTCGAGCGCCTTGCCCATCGCGGCGTTCCCTTCGCGTTCGATCATGATCTCCACCAGCACCGGCCGCGACGTCCGCTCGGCCTCCTTGCGCGCCCACTCCAGCGACGTCCGGATCTCACCCGGTTCGGTGACGCGGGTGCCGGAGCAGCCGTAGGCCTCCATGACCTTCACGTTGTCCGTGCCGATCTTGTCGTAGTGGATGTCGACCTCGAAGTTCATCTCGTAGCCGGTCTCGGCCTGCCGGATGAGCCCGAGGTACTCGTTGTTCAGCATGATCAGCACGAATCCGACGTCGTACTGCGCGGCCACCGCCAGCTCCTCCACCAGGAACTGGAACGAGTAGTCCCCGACGACGCCGACGACTTCGGCCTCCGGTTTCGCCTTCTTGACGCCGATCGCCGCCGGGATCTCCCAGCCGAGCGGACCGGCCTGGCCGCACACCTGATAGTGCCGCGGCTTGTGCGCGCGCTGGAACTGACCGGACCAGATCTGGTACAGCCCGATCGCGGTGACGAAGTAGGCGTCCTCGCCGTAGAACTCGTTGATCTCCTTGAACACCCGGGGCGCCTTGATCGGCGTGTCCTCGAAGTCCTCGCGGCGCGGCAGGCTCTCCTTGAGTTCGCCGATCCGTCGCGGCCACGCGCGATCCCGCGCCGAAGCACGTTTCGACGCCGCCGCGATCAGCGCGTCCAGGAAAGCACCCGTATCCGACACGATGCCGAGGTCCGGCCCGAACACCTTGCCCAGCTGCGTCGGCTCGATGTCGACGTGGATGAACTTCCGGTCGCCCCGGTACACGTCGAGGTCACCGGTGTGCCGGTCGCCGAACCGCGCTCCCAGCGCCAGCACCAGATCCGCTTCGAGGAAGGCCGCGTTCGCCCACCGCTGCGAGGTCTGGATGCCCGCCATGCCGGCGAACAGTTCGTGGTCCTCCGGGAAGGTCCCCTTGCCCATCAACGTCACGCCGACCGGGACACCGAGCAGTTCGGCCACGGTCCGCAGCCGGTCGCTCGCGTCGCCGAGCACCACGCCACCGCCCGCGAGGATCAGCGGCCGTTCGGCGGCCAGCAGGAGGTCCAGTGCTCGTTCGACCCTGGCCGGTGACGGCGTCGCCTTCGTGACCGGCAGCGGCGAATCGATGCTGGAGTCCCATTCGATCTCCTGCCGCTGGACGTCGATCGGCAGATCGATCAGCACCGGGCCGGGGCGGCCGGACCGCGCGATCCGGAACGCCTCGCGGAACACCCACGGCAGCTGAGCCGCCTCCTTGACCTGCACGGCCCACTTCGTCACCGGTTTGGCGATCTCGACGATGTCGACGGCTTGGAACGCCTCGGTGTGCAGCTTCCGCGAGTCGGCCTGCCCGGTGATGCACAGGATCGGGATCGAGTCGGCCTGCGCGGTGTAGAGCCCGGTGATCATGTTCGTCCCGGCGGGGCCCGAAGTGCCGATCGCGACGCCGACGTTGCCGGTGGTCCGCGCCCAGCCGTCGGCCATATGGGTCGCGCCCTCTTCGTGGCGCACGATCAGATGCTCGATGCCGCTGTCCTGCATCGCTTGGTACAGCGGGAGGATCGCGGCACCAGGGCAGCCGAACGCGGTGTCGACGCCTTCACTGACCAGGACGTCGACGACGGCCTGCATGGCGGGGATTCTTGGCATGCGTCACTCCTTGTTTTCCGCGCCGGACAGCGTTTCGACGACCTTGAGCAGGGCGGAGTGATCGAGCGAGCCGTGCCCCATCGCCCGTCCGGCGGCGACGAGCTGGGCGACCAGCCCGGTGAGCGGCAACGCGACCTCGGCCTGCCTGGCGGCGGCGAGCGCGATGCCCATGTCCTTGTGGTGCAGGTCGATCCGGAAGCCCGGCGTGAATTCCCGCGCCACCATGGACTTCCGCTTGAGTTCGAGGATCCGGCTGCCCGCCAGCCCGCCCGCGAGGACGTCCAGCCCGACGCCGGCGTCCACACCAGAGGCCTCGAGCAGCACGATCGCCTCGGCGATCAGTCCGTACGTCCCGCCGACCACCAGCTGGTTCGCCGCCTTGACGACCTGGCCCGCGCCGTGCGGTCCGACATGGACGATCGTCTTGCCGACCGACTCCAGGATCGGGAGCGCGGCGGAGAAGTCCGCGTCCTCGCCACCGACCATAATGGACAGTGCGGCCTGTTCGGCGCCCGCTTGGCCACCGGAAACGGGTGCGTCCAGCACGCGGATCTCCCGTTCGCCCGCCCGCTCGGCCACCTCGATGGAGGTCTCCGGCCGGATCGTGCTCATGTCGATCAGCAAGGTGCCCGGCTTCGCCGATTCCAGCACCCCTCCCGCCGCCAGCGCGACAGCCTCGACCTGCGGGTGGTTCGGCAGCATGGTGATGACGACTTCCGCGCCGGACACGGCGTCCGTGACCCCGTTCGCGGCCCGGCCGCCCGCGGCTTCCAGCCTCGCGAGCGCGTCGGCGTTCGTGTCGAATCCGCTCACCTCGTGGCCGGCGGCGACGAGATGTCCAGCCATCGGCCCGCCCATGATCCCCAGGCCGATGAATCCCAGCTTGGTCATGCCAGTCCCCTTCGTTCGAAAGGCAGCCACGACAGCGAATCCGCGCTCGGCCCGTCGGGTTTGTACTCCACGCCGACCTGCCCGCAGTAGCCCGCCGTCTGCAGCTTTTCCAGGTATCCCTCGATGTCCAGCGTTCCGGTCCCCGGCTGGTGCCGCCCTGGGGCATCGGCGATCTGCACATGGCCGATCCGTCCGGTGTGGACGGTCGTGACCGTGTCGAGGTCGTCACCGTTGACCGCCAGGTGGTACAGGTCGGCCAGCAGCTTCACGTTGTCCCGCCCGAGTTCGTCGAGCACCTTCAGCACGTCGTCCGCGGTCTTGAGCGGGTACTTCTCCGCCCCCGACAACGGTTCCAGGACGATCTCCGCGTCGATCCGCGCGGCCGCGTCCGACGCGAGCGCCAGATTCGACAGGCCGAGCTTGTCCTGCGCGGCCGGGTCCGCGCCGTCGATCCGGTTGCCGTAAAGCGCGTTGAACCGGCGACAGCCGAGCCGCTCACCGAGGTCGATCGCCGAGGCGACACTGTGCGCGAACTCGTCCTCGCGCCCGGTCCAGGTGACCAGGCCGCGATCGCCGCCCGCCATGTCACCGGGGAAGAAGTTCAGCCCGGTCACCGCGACGCCCGCCCGCTCGACCGACGCCACGAACGCGTCGACCTCGGCGGCGTCCGGCACCGCCGACTCGAAGGGCCACCAGTACTCGACCGCGGTGAAGCCCGCCGCGCGCGCTGCCTCCGCACGGTCGAGCAGCGGCAACTCGGTGAAGACCAGCGACAGGTTCAGCACGTACGGCAGCGCATGACGCGAACCGGCAAGATCAGCCATCGAAACCTCTGCAATTTCGCTATGCGGAAACTTTCTTTCGTATATCGAGAATAGACCGCTGACCTGTCCTCGGTCAACGGGCAGCGCAGGGAGCGCGAAGGAAGGGGTCCTTCATGTACTCGGGAAGGCGTGAAGGTCGAGTTTCCTCGGCTCAGCCGAGGGAAGGGGGCCTTCACGCGCGGTCGCTGTAGGGAAGGAGCCCTTCAAGGACCTGCGATCCCGACCCGCCGCCCGCCGTAGGTACCTGAAACACGATTCGGGTTCTAACCCGAAAGGTTGCGGCACTCGGGCCGCCGGAAGTCCACGAATTGTCGGACCCCCTCGTTAGCGTCAGCCGGCATGGACAGCACGCCGTTCCAAGTCCGGATCCCGGAGGCCGATCTCGAAGACCTCCGAGATCGGCTCCGCCGTACCCGCTGGCCCGACGACGAGACCGTCGACGACTGGTCACAGGGCGTTCCCGCCGCCTACCTGCGCGAACTGTGCTCGTACTGGGCCGAGCACTACGACTGGCGCGCCGCGGAGTCCCGGCTCAACGCGATCCCCCAGTTCAGGACCGAGATCGACGGGCTCGGCATCCACTACCTGCACGCCCGCTCCCCGCATCCCGGCGCGCTGCCGCTGATCCTCACCCATGGCTGGCCCGGTTCGGTCTTCGAGTTCCTCGACGTACTCGGTCCGCTCACCGATCCGGTCGCCCACGGCGGTGACCCGGCGGACGCCTTCCACGTCGTCGTCCCGTCCTTGCCCGGGTACGGCTTCAGCGACAAGCCCGCGCGGGCCGGCTGGTCGATCCAACGCATCGCCGACGCGTGGATCCGCCTCATGGACGGCCTCGGCTACGAACGCTACGGCGCCCAAGGCGGCGATTGGGGCACCAGCGTCACCACGCTCATGGGGCGAACCGCGCCTGAGCGACTGGCCGGGATCCACCTCAACCCACCGCTGGCCGCGCCGGACCCGGCGACGTTCGACGACCTGACCGAGTCCGAGCGGAAGTCGCTCGAAGATCTCGAAAGGGCCAAGGCGGACGGCTCGGGTTACGCGATCCAGCAGGCGACGAGGCCGCAGACGATCGGCTACGCGCTGGCGGACTCGCCGGTCGCGCTGTGCGCGTGGATCGTCGAGAAGTTCCAGGCGTGGACTGATTGCGGCGGCCATCCGGAGAACGCGCTGACCCGGGACGCGATGCTCGACGACATCACGCTCTACTGGCTCACCGGCACCGGCGCTTCGTCCGCCCGGCTGTACTGGGAGAGTTTCGCCGAGGTGTCGAGCTGGTTCGCCGAGTCCACTGTGGACACGATCACGGTGCCGACCGGCTGTTCGATCTTCCCGCGTGAGACCCCGCGCCCGTCCCGCCGCTGGGCGGAACGCCGGTTCACCGACATCCGGTACTGGAACGAACTCGATCGCGGAGGCCACTTCGCGGCCTTCGAACAACCCGGCCTGTTCACCGACGAGGTGCGATCGTTCTTCCGGCTCGTGCGGTGACTCATTGACCCTGACACCGTGTCAGGCTGTCTGGTGGGAGGCGTCATGTTCAGTATCGGAGACTTCGCCAAGCACGGCCGGGTGACTGTCCGGATGCTGCGTCACTACGACGCCATCGGGCTGCTGCGCCCCGCCCACGTCGACCCGTTCAGCGGCTACCGGTCCTACACCGGCGACCAGCTGACCCGGCTCAACCGGGTGATCGCGCTCAAGGATCTCGGCTTCACCCTCACCAAGGTGCAGGAAATCCTCGACGCGGAGATCAGCGCGGACGAATTGCGCGGGATGCTGCGGCTGCGCCGCGCCGAACTCGAAGCGGCCATCGAGGCCGACGAGACGCGGCTCAAGGCCATCGAAGCGCGGCTCCGATCGATCGAAAACGAGGGAACCATGCCTTCCGAAGACGTCGTCGTCAAAAGCCTTGCCGCGGTGCGCGTCGCCGAGCTGACCGGGACGGCGAGCGGATACGTGAACGAAGAGATCGGCCCCGTCGTCAAGCGGTTGTACGAAGAGCTGTTCGGAGCGCTCGGCCCGATCACGCAGTCGGGACCGCTCATCGCCTACTACGAGGACGACGCCGACGGCGAACGCGTGCTGATCCACGCCGCCGTCCCCATCTCGGCCGAAACCGACGGCACCGAAGGATTCTCGACGGTGAGCCTCGCCGAAGTGGAAAGCGCGGCGACGATCCTGCACCGTGGCTCGATGGAGACGGTGCTCTCCAGTTACCAGGCGCTGGCGAAATGGGTCGACGCGCACGGCTACCGCGCGAGCGGCCCGGCACGGGAGTTCTATCTCGATTGCCCGGCCGACGGGGACAAGTGGGTCACCGAGTTGCAGCAGCCGATCACCAAGGCCTGACCGCACGTCGTCCGACAGGCCCCATCCCGGATGTCATGAAAGGGTCGTTCAGGACGTTTTTCGTCCTGAACGACCCTTTCATGACACTTCAGGACGCCCCAGGAAGCCGGTCACAGCGGCCCGGAACGCGTCCGGTGCCTCCAGCCACGGCACGTGCCCGACACCCTCGAACCGCACCCGTGTCACCGACGGCAGGGCTTCTTCCAGCGAGTCGACGGCCCAGCGGGGCCGGTTGTCCGCCATCCCGTCCACGATCAGTGCCGGCACCCGAAGCGACCGGCATGCCGAGACGAGCTTCGCTTCCGGCACCGTCCGCATCTCCTCGCTGAGCGCCGCGTTCGCCTCGTAGTTGACCGGGAACCAAGGAGTCGCCATCGCTTCGGCATGGCGCTCGCCGTCGGTCACGAAATCAGCCGTCCATTGCCGCACCGCGCTTTCGCGGCCCTTCCCGCGTGGCCGCTTACCCATCTTCCGCTGAAACTCCGCGTGCCATTCGTGACCGAGGCCGACGCCCGACACGTAAACGACCGCGCTCACCCGCTCCGGATGCGCGAGCGCGTAGAGGAGACCGAGATGCGCGCCCCACGAATGACCGAGCACCGGGACCCGGTCGAGGCCGTGCCACTCCCGGACGGCGTCGACGTCGGCGACCATCCGATCGAGTGTGTACGGGCCGCGCGGTTCCGAGCGTCCGGCACCGCGCTGATCCCAGCGGATCAGCCGGAACCGCGGACCGAGATCCAGTGTGCCGAACATGTCCCACAGGCCGGGGCCGCCGTGGCAACACAGGATCGGTTCGCCCCGGCCGGTCGCCGAGGTCCACAGCTCAACGCCGTCATCGGTGATCACCACGGGATTATCCGATAGGCGGAGCCGTCGTCGTTCGTTATCTTCCGCGACATGACGACGGACACGCCGCCCCAGCGGACGGCCACCCTCGCCGACGCGCCCGCGATCGCGGCGCTGATGCGGGCCTCGGTGCTGGAGTTGTTCCCCCGGTTCTACGACGAGCGGCAGACGGCGAGCGCGGCCGAGCACGTCGCGCGCCTCGATCCGCGGTTGCTCGAGGACGGCACGTACTTCGTGCACGAGGCGGGCGGCGAGATCGTCGCCTGCGGAGGCTGGAGCAGGCGCAACAAGACGCACGCCGGTGCCGGCGACGCGGCGGACGACGACCGTCCGCTCGATCCCGCCACCGAACCCGCGCGGGTACGTGCGATGTTCGTCCGCGGTGACTGGACCCGGCGTGGGCTCGGACGCGCGATCCTCGAGTCCTGTCGTCTCGCGGCGAAGGCCGAGCGATTCACCTCGCTGACCTTGACGGCGACCCTGCCCGGTGTCCCGCTGTACCTGTCATTCGGCTTCACCGAAGTCGAACGGGTGACGGTGACGACGCCCGACGGCGTCGACCTCGCGGGCGCCGTGATGGCCAGGGACATCGACGATCCGGATAGCATCGGAAGATGATCCCCGGGGCAACCGCACTCTCGTTCGTCTTGATCTGCCTGCTCGGCGCGATGGCACCGGGCCCGGATTTCCTGGTGGTGACCCGCAGCGCGATCCTCGGCGGGCGCAAGGCCGGGATCGCCGCCGGACTCGGCATCGCGCTCGGCGTCTTCGTCTGGGTGGTCGCGATCGCGCTCGGGGTCGCGGCGATCCTCACCGCGTCGGCGATCGCCTTCACCGTGGTGAAACTGATCGGCGCCGGGTACCTGATCTTCCTCGGTGTCAAGGCGTGGCTGGCGGTGCGCCGCGGCGACTACAGCGAGCTCAAGGACAGGGTGGCGCCCGTCGTCGTGCCCAAGGAGGCGTTCCGGCAGGGACTGCTCACCAACCTGTTCAACCCGAAGGTCGCGATGTTCTTCCTCGCGCTCATCCCCCAGTTCCTCCCGCATTCGGCCTCGACCGCACAGACCCTGCAGCTGGCCGTGCTGGCCACCACCGTGGCCGTCGTGTGGACGTTCGTGCTGGCGACACTGGTCGGTTCGCTGCGGAGGTTCTTCAGCTCCGGCCGGGTGCGGCGGACGATGGACGCGGTGATGGGCACCTTCCTGGTCGGACTCGGGATCCGGGTCGCGGTCCAGAACTGACGAAGGCGCCCATCCACACGACGTCAGAGGGATTCGGCGGCGAGACGCGTGCCTTCGACGCGGGCGGCGATCTTGGCGAACGCGGTGTCCCGCGACGTCGAGGTGTCGTCGGCGAACGGCGAAAACCCACAGTCGTCACAGGTGCCCAGGCGGTCCGGCGAGATGTACCCCGCGGCCTGGAGAACCCGGTCCCGGACCTCCTCGGCGGTTTCGACGCGCGGATCGATCGGATCGGTCACGCCGACGAAGATCCGCTGCTCCGGCCGGGAGTGCTCGGCGATCACCTTCAGCGCCCGCTCGGGTTCCGCCTCACTCGCCAGCTGGACGTAGACGTTGCCCACCTTCAGCTGGAACAGCGTCGGGAGCAACCCGGCGTAGTCGACGTCGAGGCTGTGCGCCGAGTCCTGGTCTCCACCTGGGCAGGTGTGCACACCGATCTTCTTCCGCTCCTCTGCGGAGAAACGTTCCAGCACGGCGTTGTTCAGGTCCACAAAGGACTGCAAGAGCCCGCCGGAAGGGTCGAGCTTCAGCGACAACCGGCCTTCGGTGAAGTCGATCTGAACACTGTCGGCACCCGCGTCGAGGCTGCGGCGGATATCGGTTTCGGCTTCGTTCGCCAGGTCGCCGATGAACTGATCTCGGCCATATCCGGCCAATTCCTCACCGGGATAGACGAGACTGACCGCCGAAGCCGCGATCACCGCCTGCTTCACCGGCCTGGTCGCGTGTTTCTTGACCTCGCGCAGATAGGAGTCGGCGTAGGTCTGATATCGGAACGGTCCGGCGGTGAGCCGCGGAAGCTGCCGGGTGTGCCCGTCGGCGAAGGGGATGACAACGCCGTCCGGAGCCAGCGAAGTGAGGCCTGCCAAGGGATACGTGGCGAAACTCGGCTTGCCCTGCTCTCCGTCGGTGATGACCGGGGAACCGGTCTCCTCCAGTCGCCTGACGGTGTCCAGGAGGGCCTTTTCCTGCAACTCGCCGAGCCCGTCGGCGTCGAGTCGTCCCGCCGCGTGCTCACCGAACGCTTCGATGAGGTAGGCCGGACGGGGAATACTGCCGATCGGTTCGGTGGGAATGGTCATCGCTCGTGTCCTCCCAGATTGAGCAACCGCGGCCACCGTGGCCACAAGCTCAGAAGCTACCGAGCCCCCTCCTCTTTGACGATCTTTCGATGTGCCCAAACCCCTAATGGCGCAACAAATCCACTCGCGAAGACCGATCGTCGCCAAACTGTATAGGTCGTTATACGAAATCCGGGAAAATTCGATGCATATCCGGCCCTGCCCCTGGGTATTCCGTGGATGTCGACGGCCGAGGCGCGCCGAAGGAGAAGCCCGATGCTGAGCCATCACGATCGGCAAGAGCTCGAAAAGATCGAGCGCTGGTTCGAGCTCACCGAGCCGGCGCTGGCCGCTCGGCTCCGCTCCGGCAGGCCCGCCCAGCCTCCGCTGCTCCGGCTGGCCGTCCTCCTGGGCCTCGACCTCACCGCCGGTCTGCTGATGCTGCTGGGCGTCGTGGTGAACAGCCCCGCCCTGTTGCTGACCGGGATGATCACCGTGACCGCCGCGGTGATCGTGCATCTGTCCCGGTTCGGCCGCGACTGATCGTCTTCCCGCTCGCCGGTAGGGTTCCGGGCGATACGTCCGGTTCACTGGGAGGAAGACGCATGCGGTTCATGATCATCATCAAGGCGGACGAGGATTCCGAAGCCGGGAAGATGCCGCCGATGGAGGCTTTGACCGCCATGGCGAAGTTCAACCAGGACATGCTCGACGCCGGGGTGCTGGTGGGTGGCGAAGGTCTGCAGGAGAGCTCGAAGGGCGCGCGGGTCACGATCAACGCGGCCGGCACCACCGTCACCGACGGCCCGTTCACCGAGGCGAAGGAACTCGTCGGCGGCTACTGGATCGTCGATGTCCCTTCGCGCGCCGAAGCGATCGAGTGGGCGAAGCGCTGTCCCACTCCCCCGCACGGTGACATCGTGCTCGAGATCCGCAAGATCCTGGAAGCCGAGGATTTCGGCGAGAACTTCACGCCGGAACTGCAGGAGAACGAGCAGCGGATGCGCGACGAGGTCGCCGAACGCTCCTAGGGCGGACACGCGGGACGCGGCCTAAGCTCGCTTCATGGCCGTCCGGGAGTGGGTGCGCTGGGTACTTCACGTCGACCTCGACCAGTTCATCGCCGCGGTCGAGGTCGCCCGGCGGCCCGAGTTGCGCGGCAAACCCGTGGTCGTCGGCGGCACGGGTGATCCGGCCGAACGGGCCGTGGTGGCGACGGCGTCGTACGAAGCGCGGGAATTCGGCATCCGGTCCGGGATGCCGTTGCGAACCGCCGCGAAACGCTGTCCGGACGCGATCTTCCTGGCGACGGACGCGCCCGCCTACCAAGAAGTATCCGATCAGGTGATGGCGACGCTGCGGAAATTCCCGGTGATCGTCGAGGTTTTCGGCTGGGACGAAGCCTTCCTCGGCGCGACGACGGACGATCCCGAAGCGCTCGCCGCCGACATCCGGCGCGAGGTGGCCGAGAAGACCGGGCTGTCCTGCTCGGTCGGTATCGGCGACAACAAGCTGCGCGCCAAACTCGCCACCGGCTTCGCCAAACCGGCCGGGATCTTCCGTCTCGTCCAGGACAACTGGTGGGACGTCATGGCCGAGCGGCCGACGGACGCGCTGTGGGGCATCGGCGCCAAGACCACGAAGAAGCTCGCCGAGGCGGGCTATCGCACCGTGCTGGAACTCGCGGGCGCCGATCCGGCGGACCTCGCCGCCCGGTTCGGCCCGAAGCTCGGCCCGTGGTACCGGCTCCTCGCCGGCGGGATCGGCGATGCCGAGGTCACCGCGACGCCGTACGTGGCGCGGTCCCGCAGCCGCGAGACGACGTTCCAGCAGAACCTCACCGATCCCGAGATCATGGCCGCGGAGGTGGTCGCACTGGCGAAACGCGTCTCACAGGACGTCGACGGCGAAGGCAGGCCCGCCGCGCGGATCGCGGTCAAGGTCCGGTTCGCACCGTTCCACACCCATGTACACAGCGTGACCCTCCCCGCCCCGACCTCGGATCCCGCCGAGATCGAGAAGGCGGCACTGGCCGTTCTCGGCATGTTCGACCTCGGCAGGCCGGTCCGCCTGCTGGGCGTCCGCGCCGAATTCGCCACGCCCGCGTCGCCTTGACAGCGCTCGCGGCGTTTTGCCATTCTGGGTTCCGGGCCGAGAGGCGCTGCGACGGAATCCTTCCGCCACGCTCGGCCCGCCGCGACAGACGTAAGGGCGCCTCCCACTGCGGAGGTGCCTTTCTTTGCGTCGAAACCCTTTTCCGGCCTTCGTCTTCGAGGCCGTGCGCTGAACTCCCGCACTGACACCGTCCTTCCCGCCACCGGCGAGAAGGACCGCTCCGCCCTGCCTTCTTTGATGATTGGAGAACCTGTGAGCCCCACCCTGTCCAAGGTCAACGGGATCGAATTCGCCGTCGCCGATCTCTCGCTCGCCGAGGCCGGCCGCAAGCAGCTGCGCCTCGCCGAGGTCGAAATGCCCGGCTTGATGGCGCTGCGCCGCGAATACGCCGACTCGCAGCCACTGAAGGGCGCGCGGGTCGCGGGTTCGCTGCACATGACCGTCCAGACCGCCGTGCTGATCGAGACGCTCGTCGCGCTCGGCGCCGAGGTGCGCTGGGTGTCGTGCAACATCTTCTCCACGCAGGACGAGGCCGCAGCGGCCGTCGTCGTCGGCCGGGAGGGCACCGTCGACAAGCCGTCGGGTTCGGCGGTGTTCGCGTGGAAGGGTGAGACGCTCGCCGAGTACTGGTGGTGCACCGACCAGCTCTTCGACTTCGGCGACGGCCGCCTCCCGAACATGATCCTGGACGACGGCGGCGACGCGACCATGCTGATCCACAAGGGTGTCGAATTCGAGGCCGCCGGCGCCGTTCCGCAGCCGGCCGAGGAAGACCCCGAGGAGTACCACCTCGTGCTGGAGACCCTGCGCGAGAGCCTCAGCCGCGACACCGGCCGGTTCACCCGCATCGCCAAGGAGGTCCGCGGGGTCACCGAGGAGACCACCAACGGCGTCAAGCGGCTCTACAAGCTCGCCAAGGAAGGCGAGCTGCTGTTCCCGGCGATGAACGTGAACGACTCGGTGACGAAGTCGAAGTTCGACAACAAGTACGGCATCCGCCACTCGCTCATCGACGGTCTCAACCGCGGCACCGACGTGATGATCGCGGGCAAGGTCGCCGTCGTCTGCGGCTACGGCGACGTCGGCAAGGGCGCGGTGGAATCGCTGCGCGGCCAGGGCGCCCGCGTGGTCGTCACCGAGATCGACCCGATTTGCGCGCTGCAGGCGGCGATGGAGGGCCTTGACGTCGTGGAACTCGACGACGTCGTCGAGCGCGGCGACATCTTCATCACCACCACCGGCAACTTCGACATCATCATGGCCGACCAGATGGCCAAGATGAAGCACAACGCGATCGTCGCGAACGTCGGCCACTTCGACAACGAGATCGACATGGCCGGGCTCGCGAAGATCCCCGGGATCGAGAAGATCGAGATCAAGCCGCAGGTGCACGAGTGGGTCTTCCCCGCGACCGACGACCGTGAAAAGCACTCGATCATCGTGCTGTCCGAGGGCAGGCTGATGAACCTCGGGAACGCCACCGGCCACCCGAGCTTCGTGATGTCGAACTCCTTCACCAACCAGACGATCGCGCAGATCGAGCTGTTCACGAAGCAGGGCGAGTACGCCACCGACGTCCATGTGCTGCCGAAGCACCTCGACGAGAAGGTGGCCCGTCTGCACCTCGACGCGCTGGGTGTCCGGCTGACGAAGCTGACCAAGCGCCAGGCCGAGTACATCGGCGTGGACGTCGAGGGTCCGTACAAGCTGGACCACTACCGGTACTGAGGCACGCCGCCTTTCTGAGTGGTGATGACCAAGTCCGTGAAGGCCTCCTTGAGGGACTCTGGGTCCCTCAAGGAGGCCTTCACGGACCGAGCCTGGCGCCAACCCGGGGCGGCCACTAGGCCGAATGCGTGAAAACTTCGGCCGGATGGACCTGTTTCTCCTGGAGTGGAGCGGGAATCCCTTAAGTAGCCCCACCCCGGCAGCAGTCAGGCCGGGCGACTACGAAGGAGAAGGTGTTCCCGTGATCATTCTCGGCGTCATCCTGATTGTCGTCGGTGTCATCGCCAGCATTCCGGTTCTGTACTCGATCGGGATCGCGCTCGCGGTCATCGGCATCATCCTGGCCGTTCTCGGGAACACCGGGAAGGCCATCGGCGGTCGCGCCCACTGGTACTGAGCACCGGACCGAACCGGTACCGAGCCCCCGGTACCGGCGCTGAAACAGACCGGGCACCCGGCGTTCCCCCTCACGCCGGGTGCCCGGTCTGTTTCCGTTCACCACTCGCCGGGTATCCGCCTCGGACGACGAGAAGGAGGCAGAGCCGATGGCAGGAACGGACCCTCGCCCGTACTTGACGGAGGCGGCTTACCCGTGTGGACGCGACGAACTCCTGAGGGCCGCCGCGGCGGCCGGAGCGGGCGATGACGTCCTCGGTCCGCTGGGTGCCCTTCCCGCGCAGGATTACGCGGATGCGGAAAGAGTCTGGGATGCGGTCCGCGCCTGTGACGGCGCTCCGATCCACGACACCGCGAAGGAAGCACCGTGACATGAAGGGGTCCCCCGGCTCCGAGGGGGAGGGAGAGCCGGAGGACCCCGTCATAGTTAACACATTCCCGGCCACGATGTACACGAACGCCCACACCTTCGAGTGGCAATCGGTCGTGATCACCCGAATCGGGCCGGAGTGGTGTATTGGCCGCCGGTCAAGAAGCCCGAAGCAGCAGCCGGGCCTCCACCTCGGCGCAGGTGCAGCCACCGTCGACGTCGAAGCAGTCGATCGTCAGCGTGTGCCGGGCGAAATCGAAATCGACGCAGCCGTCCTCGCTGCATTCGGTGAAACCACCGTCTAGGTGGACCACCAGGGTTCCGTGACAGTGGTCGAGTCCGCCGGCGCAGAACGCGCACTCCATGTTCATGCCGCCTCCCGCGATCAGATCGAAGATCGCTTCGGAAAAGTTCTCCTCGATTGCCTTACTACCACCGAGGGACGACAGATCCCGACATGCGGCGCGGCGTGTCGCGAGACAGCGGGGTGACAACGGACACAAGTCCACAATGGACGATTTCGGTCATCGAGAGGTCACGCGTGTCGTCCGGTCAATCACGTGACATCGCCGGTCAGGATCGTGCCTACCACTCACGAGACTCTATGACCTCGAACCTAGGCGCTCTTCGGGGTTCGCTTGCCGGACGCGGGTTTCTTCGCCGCGGTGGTCTTCTTGGCCGTCGCAGGCTTCCTGCTCTTCTTCGCCTCGCTCACGCTGGCCTGCAAGGCTTCCATGAGGTCGACGACGTCGGCCTTCGCACCCACGGCCTTCGGCTTCGTGGTCTCGTTCCCCGCGGCCTTGGCCTCGATCATGGCCTCCAGGGCCTCGCGGTAGGAATCGGCGTACTTCTCCTGCTCGAACACCGGCTCCGAGAGCGAGTCGATCAGCGAACCCGCCATGGTCAGCTCCTGCGGCCGCACCTGCGGCGGATCCTCGTGCAGGAACCCGAAATCCGGGACGCGGACCTCGTCGGGCCACAACA
Organism: Amycolatopsis sp. NPDC052450; assembly: GCF_044547565.1. Taxonomy (NCBI): domain Bacteria; kingdom Bacillati; phylum Actinomycetota; class Actinomycetes; order Pseudonocardiales; family Pseudonocardiaceae; genus Amycolatopsis; species Amycolatopsis sp. NPDC052450. Next base: position 100,849 of record NZ_JBIUAQ010000019.1, read on the forward strand.
TCGTCGTCATCGTCAGGACGTCGCTGTGGACCCGCAGGATCGCGAGCGTCTCCCGCTGCCGGATGGCGACCTTCGCGACCGCGACGTGGCTCGCCTTCTGCAACGCGTCACGCAGGACCACGTACGGTTTGACGGCGTTCTTCTGCGGTTCGAGGTAGTACGTCTTGTCGAACTGGATCGGGTCGATGGACTCCAGCGGCACGAACTCGAGCACGTCGATCGCCCGCGAAGACGCCAGCGGCAGTTCCGACATGTCCTCGTCGGTGAGCACGACCATCTCGCCGTCGGGTAGTTCGTAGCCCTTGGCGATCTCGGCGTAGGGCACTTCCTCGCCGTCGATCGTGCAGAACCGCTTGTACTGGATGCGGCCGCCGTCGGACTCGTGCACCTGGCGCAGCGAGACGTTCTTGTTCTCGGTGGCCGCGTAGAGCTGGATCGGGATGCTCACCAGCCCGAAGGACACTGAGCCCTTCCACATCGAACGCATCGCGCCGCACCTCCACCGCCGTCACCGACCGTACTCACGCACGGTGACCACGGTAGCCCGAAACGGCGCAACGCGACAGTCCCGCGAACCCGATCGCGGGACTGTCGCGGCTCCGGAATCAGGCCTCGGCCAGGTACTTCTCCGCTTTCGCGGGATCGAGGAACCAGTGCTGGAAATCGGTCGGATCGGAGAACCCGTTCGCGAACCGCTTCGCCACGGCGGGCTTCTCCCCCGCCGCGCCGATGATCTGGAGCACGTGCGGGGGCGGCGGCTGCAGCATCGCGTTCGTCCAGGTCGTCACGTGCTGGGCGTACTCCCAGTACTTCTCGAACGACGCGGCCATCCATTCCTCGTCGAACGGTTTGTCCCCGCGATCGAGGATCGAGTCCAGATAGGACGCCGCGCAGTGGCTCGCGTTGTTGGAACCCTGGCCGGTGATCGGGTCGTTGGCCACCACGACGTCGGCCATGCCGAGCACCGCGGTCCCCGAGTCCAGCTTGCCGACCGCGTTCCGCACGACCGGCGTGTATCCGCCCGCCAGCGTCGCCTTCGCGTCGGTCAGCACGGCGTTCCTCGAGCGCTCGTACTCCCACGGGAGGAACTGCTTCATCAGCGACAGGATCCGGTCGAGATGCTGCTGCGGCGAGGGCCGGTCGTCCCAGCAGTCGAGCGGGCCGCCGGGGACGCCCTCGAAGAACAGGATGTCGCAGTTCCCGCTCAGCGTGTACGCGGGGATCATGAACAGCTCGCCGACGCCGGGGATGATGTTGAACCGCACCGCCGCCTTGTCCGGATGCTCGGGGCGTCGCTCGAGGCCGTGCACATACGCCAGCGAGAGCGCGCGCTGCGGTTCGGTGTACGGCGACCGCTCCGGGATCCGGTCGAACAGCTGGACCAGCTCACCCTTGCCCGCCGCGATGACGACCAGGTCGTACAGCTTCGCCAGCGGCGCCAGATCCGAGGTGGTGACGCCGTGGATGACGACCTTGCCGCCGCGGTCCTCCACCAGCTCCAGCCAGGCCGCCATCTTCACCCGCTGGTCCACCGACTGCGCGTAGTGCTCCAACGGCCCGAACCAGTCCAGCACCCGGCTGGAGTCCGGTCCGGCGATCGAGACGCCGAGCCCCTCGACCTTGACGGTCTCGTCCTCCCACAGGTTCAGCTTGTGGTCCCGCTCGTGCTGCAGGGCGGAGTGGAACATGCACTGGGTCGACATGACCTTGCCGGACCGGATCTCGTCCGGCGTCCGCGCCGACATCACCGTGACGTCGTAGTCGTGGGACAACAGGCTCAAAGCCAGCTGCAACCCCGACTGCCCGGCACCGACGATCAGAACCTTGCGCATCCTCGACGTTCCTCCCAGAACCTTTTAGCCGACTGACAAGAATTCGCGACCCGGCCCGGAGACCACCGCGAGAGACAGCGTGTGCGACACCAGTTCCCGCAACGTCGCGACCGCGGACTTCGGATCGCGGGCATCGCAGGTGACCAGCGGGATGTCCGGGGACAGCGCGAGCGCGTCGCGGACCTCGTCGAGGTCGTGCACCGGCATGCCCTCGAACTGGTTGACCGCGACGATGAACGGCAGTTCGGAGTCGTTCTCGAAGTAGTTGATCGCGGCGAACGACTGGTCGATCCGGCTGGTGTCGACCAGCACGACGGCGCCGAGCGCGCCGCGCGAGAGGTCGTCCCAGAGGAACCAGAACCGGGCCTGGCCCGGCGTGCCGAACAGGTACAGGAGCAGGTCTTCACGCAGGGTGATCCGGCCGAAGTCCATCGCGACCGTGGTGGTGGATTTGGTCCCGGGCGGCACCAGCTCGTCGACCCCGGCACCGGCCTCGGTCATCCATGCCTCGTTGCTCAGTGGCGGGACCTCGGAGACGGAGCCGACGAACGTCGTCTTGCCCACGCCGAATCCACCGGCGACCACGATCTTGGCGGAGATCGCCAGCAGATCTGTGTTCGATTCGGAACCCGCGACCGCATTCGCGTCGCCAGGGCGCTCTTTCACGACCTACTCACGCCCTTCCTGAATGGCGCCCTGACACCCCGAAAGCGGGGCCTGCCGGCCGGGGCGGGTTCGAACTGGGTAGTCATGCGGCCAACGACCCGAAGGCTCCGCCGCTCCGCCTGTGTCAGACCGGGAGGCGCTTGAGTCCATCGAGGATCCTCTCGAGCACGTTCGTATCGTGGTTGTAGGCGTGGGCCGTCGGGTGCACGAAGACGGCGCCCTGGGTGGCGAGGTCGCCGATGAGCACCCGGACCACGCCGAGTGGCAGATCCAGTCCCACCGAAAGCTCGGCGATCGACGAGCGGTCGCGGGCGCGCTCGTACAGGGCGCGCGATTCGGGCATCAGGGCCTCGGCCAGCGACGGGTCGTAGCGCGGGACCGAGATCAGGGTCTCCACGAGCAGCAGCTGGCTGCTCTTGGTCCGGCCGCCGGTCAGCGCGTACGGCCGGATTCTGCGGCTGCGCATCTTGCCGGGCCGGTCCGGAGATTGGTCGGTGGACACGGTCATCCCTTCCTTCTCCGGATTCTCAGGCCTGCGGCCGTCGGGCGGTCAGGACCTGCCGGAGTCCCGCTCGCACCTCGGGGGTGAGGGCATGACCGGCGTTGGTGATGAACTGGGTCATCTCGTAGGCGACGACCTTCATGTCGCAGTCCGGCTCGGTGAGCACCGCGAGCCCGGCCTCGGAGCCGATCCCCATGAACAGGAAGTAGCCGCGGGTGAGCCGGATGATGATCTGCTCGCAGTTGCCCTTGCCGAACAACGCGGCGCTGTTGCCCGCGAGGCTGAGCAGGCCGCTCGCGATGGCGGCGAGCTGTTCGGCGTCGTCACTGGTCACCGATTCCGAAGCGGTCAAGGGGAAACCGTCGACGGACATGATCAGCGCGTGACTGGCGCCGTGCACCTTGCGCACGAAGTCGTCGAGCAGCCACGTGAAATCCGTGGTCGCGTCCTGGGCGGTCACTGGGTGTTTCCTCCGGTCTCACGCTCGTGCCGGTCGTCGAGAGCGGCACGCTCGCCGTCGCTGAAGGCATCGAGGTCGGCCAGTAGCGCCTCGTGCCCGTCCGCCGCGTCGGCGGGCGGGGTGGTCGGCGGGGCCGGTTCGTCGGGCAAAGTCCTGATACTGCGGGAAACCCGGCGCGGAAGGCCACTGGCCGTGGTGCCGCCGTCGGCGGGCGGCTCGAAGGCCGTGCGCGGACGCGGGCTGGGCTTCCGTTGTTCCGGTTCCGCCGCGGGGGCGGGGGCGGGACGGCGCCTCGGCAGCCCGGACGGCGTCGCGACCGGGGTGCCCACCGGTGCCCCGTTGGTGATCCTGGTCTGCGGCAGCACGACGGTCTGCGAACCGGACCACTGCTTCTCGGCCAATTCCGACACCACCGGGACCGGCAGCAGCACGGTGGCGACCGTGCCGTGCGGGGTTCGGCGGTCGAGTTTGACGGTGATCTCGTGCCGGTCGGCGAGCCTGCCGACGACGGCGAGTCCCATATGCCGCACGGAATCGTCGTCGAGCACCGGGCCTGCCGCCAACCGCTCGTTCAGCGCGGAGAGGCGTTCGGGCGGCATGCCGATGCCCTCGTCCTCGATGCGGATCAGCACACTCCCCTGTTCGGTGAGATGCGCGCTGACGCTGACCGGCGAACTCGGCGAAGACTGGTTCGCCGCGTTGTCGAACAGTTCCGCGAGGATCCGGCTGACGTCTTCGGCGGCGAAGCCGACGACACCGAGCGAAACGACGCGGCCGATCGTGATCCGCGAGTAGTGGTCGATCGACGACATCGCGGCCCGCATCACGTCGAGCACGGACGAGATCCCGGCGGTCGTGTCGTCGGCGTCCCGGCCGGCGAGCACGCGCAGGTTCTCGGCGTTGCGCCGCAACCGGGTCGCGAGGTGGTCGAGCCGGTAGAGCTCGGCGAGACGGTCGGAGTTCTCCTCCCCCGCCTCCATCGTCTCCAGCTGGGCCAGCAGCTGGTCGAGCAGGTTGAGGTCGCGCAGCGCGACATTGGAGCAGACGCCGGCGAGCGCACCGGCGTCCGGCGCTTCCACGGCGGGCCGCTGTTCCACCGCCGGTTCGACCGGCGGAGCCGACGGAGCGTGCCTGGGCGGTGCGGCGAGGAACTGCGCCGCGGCGACCCTGGAACGGTCCAGAAGAACCCGTGAGCGGTCAAGCAAGCCTCGAGCCCGCGTCACCATGTGCTTCCACTTCTTTCTCTTCGCATACCCGGACCCGTGTCGCACTCCCCAGCACAACGACGGCCATGCAAGCAGAAGTCACTATCCGTGTCCACAGTCGGTTTCCGTCCAACCGCTGGCAGTGACCTGGTCACGAACGCGTTACGGCTGGTGAGCGCGGCGCGCTAGGCCATTCGGCTGCATCTGAGTGTTTCGCGACACGGGGGATGTCCGAAAAGTGCGGACTGCGCATAAATTTGCGTGCCACGCAATTTTTCCTTAGGCTGATCGCATGACCCTCGATCCGCCCGCGCCCTTGGGGCTGCGCGAACGCAAGAAGCGCGCGGCCCGTCGTGCCATGAGCGAGGCGGCACTCAGGCTCGCCATGGAGAAGGGCGTCGAACAGGTCCGCGTCGAGGACATCGCCACCGCCGTCGGGGTCTCGCCCCGCACGTTCAACAACTACTTCTCCAGCAAGGAGGAGGCGATCTGCTCGTTCATCGTCGAACGGCAGGAACTCCTGCGGGAGGCGCTGCGCGAGCGGCCCGCGGGAGAGACACTGTGGGAGGCGGTCGGCACCGCGACGCTGGAAGCCTATGGCAGCTTGGGCGAGCCGAATCGCGGCTCGGTCGAGCTGGCGCGGTCCCTGCTCTTGCACCCGTCGGTGCAGGGCGAGTTCCTCAAAGCGCACGCCAAGGTCGAACAGGTGCTGGCGGACGCCATCCTCGAACGTGCGGGCGCGGGCGCGGAAAACGCGTTGAACGCGCGGCTCATGGCGGCGATCGTGGAGTCCGCGGTGAAGACGGCGTTCTTCAGCTGGTTGATCAACGAGGGAGCAAGGCCGTTCCTGGAGACGCTCGACGTCCTCCTGCGCGAAGCCGCGGCGGGCATCCCCTCGCTCACCGGCCAGAAACCGCAGAAGCAGTAACACCCTACCCACCACTGGGGGAGAAACCGTTGTGCTGACCAAGCTGTTGCGCATTCACCTGCGCCCGTACCGGCGAGACCTGTGGCTGATCGTGCTGCTGCAGTTCGTCCAGACCCTCGCCGGGCTCTACCTGCCGACGCTGAACGCCGACATCATCGACGACGGCGTCGTCAAGGGCGACATCGACTACATCCTCGGTGTCGGCGGCGTCATGCTGCTGGTGTCGCTGGTCCAGATCGCCTGCTCGATCGGCGCGGTCTACTACGGCGCCCGCACCGCGATGGCGGTCGGCCGCGACGTCCGCGGCGCGATCTTCCACCGGGTGCAGGACTTCTCCGCCCGCGAGGTCGGCCAGTTCGGGACGCCCTCGCTGATCACCCGCACCACCAACGACGTCCAGCAGGTGCAGATGCTGACGTTGATGGCGTTCACCCTGATGGTGTCCGCGCCGATCATGTGCTTCGGCGGCATCGTCATGGCGCTGAACCAGGACGTCACCCTCTCCTGGCTGCTCGTGCTCGCGGTACCGATCCTCGGCGTCTCGGTCGGTGTCATCATCGCGAAGATGCGGCCGGCGTTCCGGCTGATGCAGGAGCGTATCGACAAGATCAACCAGATCCTGCGTGAGCAGATCATGGGCATCCGCGTGATCCGCGCCTTCGTCAAGGACACCCACGAGCGGCGGCGGTTCACCGAGGCCAACACCGCCCTGCTGGACGTCTCGCTGGTCGTCGGCAGGCTCATGGCCCTGATGTTCCCCATCGTCATGCTCGTGATGAACGCCTCCAGCGTCGCCGTGCTGTGGTTCGGCGGGCTCCGCATCGACGACGGCAGCATGCAGATCGGCGCGCTCACCGCGTTCCTGTCCTACCTGATGCAGATCCTGATGGCGGTCATGATGGCCACCTTCATGTTCATGATGGTGCCGCGCGCCGAAGTCAGCGCCGAGCGCATCACCGAGGTGCTCGACACGCACACCAGCGTCGTCCTCCCGGCGAACCCGATCAGCCCCGGCGAAGTGCACGGACGACTCGAACTGTCCGATGTGGAATTCCGCTACCCCGGCGCGGAGAAGCCGGTGCTGCAAGGGATCTCGCTGCTGGCCAGGCCCGGTGAGACCACCGCGATCATCGGCAGTACCGGCAGTGGGAAGACCACACTGCTGAACCTGATCCCCCGGCTGATGGACGCCACCGACGGCTCGGTGCGCGTCGACGGCGTCGACGTCCGGGAACTGGATCAGACCGTGCTGTCCGACGCCGTCGGACTGGTGCCGCAGAAGCCGTACCTGTTCGCCGGGACGGTCGCGAGCAACCTTCGCTACGGCAAGGCCGACGCGACCGACGAGGAACTCTGGCACGCACTGGAGGTGGCCCAGGGCAAGGACTTCGTCGAACGGATGCCCGAGGGGCTGAACTCCCCCATTTCGCAGGGCGGGACCAACGTCTCGGGTGGGCAGCGGCAGCGGCTCGCGATCGCGCGGATGCTGGTGCGGCGCCCCGAGATCTACCTCTTCGACGACTCCTTCTCCGCGCTCGACTACGCGACCGACGCCGCGCTGCGGCGGGCGCTCGTGGCCGAAACCGCCGAAGCGACCGTGGTCATCGTCGCGCAGCGGGTCAGCACGATCCGCCAAGCCGACCGCATCATCGTGCTCGACGAAGGCCGCGTCGTCGGCAGCGGCACGCACACCGAACTCATGGACGGTAACGAAACCTATCGGGAGATCGTGCTGTCCCAGCTGACCGAGCAGGAGGCCGCCTGATGAGCGCGCCCGAGTCAACAGAGCCCACAGTGTCCTCTTCGGACACGGCGGCCAAACCGGTCGGCGAGCGCGCGAGCGCGGCACGGGGTCCCGGTCCCGCAGGAGGTGCAGGCCGTGGGCCGGCCGGTTTCATGGGCGGACAGCCCGCAGAGAAGGCCCTGGACTTCAAGGGATCGCTGAAACGGCTTCTGCGCCTGCTGCAACCGCAGCGCGCCTTGCTGTACGGCATCCTCGTGTTCGGCGTCATCAGCGTCGCGCTGAGCGTCATCGGCCCGAAGATCCTCGGCATGGCGACGGACCTCATCTTCGCGGGCGTCGTCGCCAAGGACATGCCGCCGGGGCTGAGCAAGGACCAGGTCATCGCCGGGCTGCGGGCGGAAGGTGACAACACCCTCGCCGACATGTTCTCGGGAATCGACTTCGTCCCCGGCCAGCGCATCGACCTCGACGGCGTCGGCCAGATCCTGATGTGGGTGCTGCTGCTCTACATCGTGGCGTCGTTCTTCTCGTTGCTGCAGGCCAGGCTGACCACGAACCTCGTCCAGCGGGCGGTGTTCGACCTGCGGGAGCGGATCGAGGAGAAGTTCGCCAGGCTCCCGCTGAGCTACTTCGACCGCCAGCCGCGCGGTGAGGTGCTGAGCCGGGCGACCAACGACATCGACAACCTCGCGCTGTCCCTGCAGCAGACGCTCTCGCAGATCGTGTCTTCGCTGCTGATGGTCGTCGGTGTGCTCGCGATGATGTTCGTCATCTCGCCGGTACTGGCGCTGGTCGCGTTGCTTTCGGTGCCGGCTTCGGTGTTCGTCGCGGCCAAGATCGGCAAGAAGGCGCAGCCGCAGTTCATCAAGCAGTGGTCCACCACCGGACGGCTCAACGCGCATATCGAAGAGATGTACACCGGGCACTCGCTGGTCAAGGTGTTCGGCCGCCGGGAGGAGGCCGAAGAGGTCTTCCGCGAGCACAACGACACGCTCTACGGCGCGAGCTTCAAGGCGCAGTTCATCTCGGGCACCATCCAGCCCGCGATGATGTTCATCGGCAACCTGAGCTACGTGCTGGTGGCCGTGATCGGCGCGCTGCGCGTGGCCTCCGGGACCTTGTCGCTCGGCGACGTCCAGGCGTTCATCCAGTACTCGCGGCAGTTCAGCCAGCCGGTCACGCAGATCGCCAGCATGGCGAACCTGCTGCAGTCCGGGATCGCGTCCGCGGAGCGGGTCTTCGCGCTGCTCGACGCGGACGAGCAGGAGCCGGAGCCCGCCGAACCCGCGCGGGTGGAGAAGCTCCGGGGCCAGGTCGAGTTCGAGCACGTGTCGTTCCGCTACACCGAGGACACGCCGCTCATCGAAGACCTGTCGCTCACCGTCGAGCCGGGGCACACCGTGGCCATCGTCGGCCCGACCGGCGCGGGGAAGACCACGCTGGTCAACCTGCTCATGCGGTTCTACGAACTCGACGGCGGGCGCATCACCCTCGACGGCGTCGACATCGCCGGGATGGACCGTGAGGACCTGCGGGCCAAGACCGGCATGGTGCTGCAGGACGCGTGGCTGTTCGGCGGCACCATCGCCGAGAACATCGCCTACGGTTCCACGGGCGCCACGCAGGAGGAGATCGTGGCGGCGGCCAAGGCGACCCACGTCGACCGGTTCGTCCGCACCCTTCCGGACGGCTACGACACGGTGATCGACGACGAGGGCGGCACGGTCAGCACCGGCGAGAAACAGCTGATCACCGTCGCGCGGGCGTTCCTGGCGAAACCCGCGATCCTCATCCTCGACGAGGCGACCAGTTCGGTCGACACCCGCACCGAGGTGCTGATCCAGCGGGCGATGAATTCGCTGCGCGAGGGCCGGACGAGTTTCGTCATCGCGCACCGGCTCTCCACCATCCGCGACGCGGACGTCATCCTGGTGATGGAGAACGGCTCGATCGTCGAACAGGGCGATCACGAAACGCTGCTGCTCACCGGGGGCGCGTACTCGCGGCTCTACGCCGCGCAGTTCGCGGAGGCACTGGCCGAAACCGACTGAGCCAAATCGGTACGAAGGCCCCTTTTCCTGCTTTCACCGCGGGAAAAGGGGCCTTCATCGCACGGGAAGACCGTGAACGGCGCTAGGCTTGCGTGACCCGACCCGGAAAGGGGTGCGCTGGCCGACCATGGCGGAGAAACTCGGCGATTACCGTCGTAAGCGCAGACCGGGGCGGACACCCGAACCCCTTCCCGATCGCGATGGGGAGACCGGGGCCGACGATCTCTTCGTCATCCAGGAACACCATGCGAGCAGCCTGCATTGGGACATCCGGCTCGAACGGGACGGGGTACTGGTCTCGTGGGCGGTGCCGAAAGGCCTGCCGATGTCGCCGGATCTCGAACGCCTCGCCGTGCACACCGAAGACCACCCGATGGAATACCTGACCTTCGAAGGCGAGATACCCGCCGGCGAATACGGCGGTGGCACCATGACGATCTGGGACACCGGCCGGTACGAAACACTGCACTTCAACGACCACAAGGTCGAGGTCGTCTTCCACGGGAAACGAGCACGCGGGAAATACCTCTTCCTCAATGTGAAGAAGGACGGCAAGGATCGCGGCTGGCTGCTCAAACGGCTCGACCCCGCCGATCCCGGCCGCGCGGAACTCCCTTCGTTCCTCGCCCCGATGCTGACCAGACCGGGGCGTCTCCCGTCGACCGCCGAAGACGCGGAATGGGCCTACGAATTCGACTGGTCCGGGCGCCGCACCCTGATCCGCGTGACCGGGGGCCGGATCACCGCGTACGACGATTCAGGCGACGACGTCACCGGTCTGTACCCCGAGTTCCGCGGGCTCGGCGAGCAACTCGGTACCACGGAAGCCTTTCTCGACGGGGAAATCGTCGTCTTCGACGGCGGGAAGCCGAGTCCGGACGGCCTCGGGCACCGCGCGCGGGCGACGAAGGCTTCCGCGAAACGGCTCACCTCGCGCTATCCGGCGTTCTACCTGGTGAACGATCTGCTGCATCTGGAAGGCCGTTCCTGCGTCGAGTCGCCTTATGTCCAACGGCGGGAACTCCTCGGCGAACTCGGGCTCGCCGGATCGCATTGGCAGGTCACCCGGTATTACCTCGGAGACGGTGGCGCGGTCGCGCGAGCGGCCCGCGAACACGGGCTGGCCGGCATCGTGGCCAAACGCGCCGGCTCCGCGTATCACCCGGGAAGGCGTACCGGGGAATGGCTTTCCATCACCGGGACCAGGGTCCAGCAAGTGGTGCTCGGCGGCTGGCGGCCGGGTGGCGGCAGCCGGGCGGGCACGTTCAGTTCGCTGCTGCTCGGCGTCCCGCACGAGGATGGCTTGCGGTACATCGGAAACGTCGGCGTCGGGTTCGCGGCCGACGAACTGGAGGAGCTGTCCCGGCGGCTGATCCGGTTGGAACGCAAGACATCCCCGTTCCGCTCCGTCCCGGACAAACAGGCGCGGGACGCGCGCTGGTCCCGCCCGACCGTCGTCGGCGAGGTCGTCTTCGGCGGCTGGACCGACTCCGGCTGCCTGCGCAATCCGCGGTGGCGTGGCCTGCTGCCGGACGTCAGCGCCGAAGAGGTCGAACTCGACGGGGCCTAGACCATGTCCTGCAGATCCTCCACGTCACGTCGGACGTCGAGATCGGCCCCGACCCCGCTGACGTCCAGGATCCGTGACACCAACGGGGTCTTCACGATCACCGAGAACCGGGGCGCCACGGCGTTGGCCTCCTCGAGCGCGTGCAGCCCCGCACAGCTGAGGAAACCGACCCTGGAGAGGTCCAGGATCACCTGCTTTCCCATGACACACGCGCCGGTGAGTTCGGTACGGAACCGTCCGACGGTGGCCGCGTCGATCTCCCCCACCGCGGTGAGGACGACGACGCCGTCTTTCCGGCGGCGGGTGGTCACGGCCAGGGGCTGCTGTTCGCCGGGAACGCGCTGGCCAGGCAACATTGGGGGCGCCTCTCTCCAGACCACCAAGTTCCCTCGACCGTACTCAGCGAGGGCGAGAGGTCAACCCGGGCTACTTCATTTGAGCCATTTCGGGCGAGAACCTTTACTCCACTCTTGCCATTCTCCGGCGAAGCGCCGATGCGCGGCCTCGGCGGAGGCGACGGAACGTCCGTGCAGGAGGCCATACGTGAAAGCGTTTTCGTTCTCGGCGTAGGCGCGGAGGCCGAGAAGCCGCAGGGTCTCCCGGGTGACGACGAGGTCGTGATGCGTGCCGAGCGTGCTTTGCACCGCCTTGACGTTCTTTCGCCATTTTCGAAGCTTCTTGCCGGTCACCGGCCGGACCGCGTCCGCCGCGTACCGGGCGCGCTTCGCCTTCTTGCGCACCTCGTGCAAGGCGGCGTCCTGCTCCGCGCCGCTTTCGAGCTCGCTCGCCGCGGCGACGGCCCTGCGCAGCTTCCGGTCCGTACGCGCGACCGCCTTGCGTAGTTCCTTCTTGCCTTCCTTGATCTTCCGCGGTTTGGCGACGAGCTTTTCCAGCGCTCGCAACAACTCCGTGTACCGCTTGCTGTCGAGCGCCCGGATGGCGCGCGCCTTCGACTCTTCGGCTTCGCGCGCGAAGTGCCTGGTCATCAGCTGCTCGACGTTGCCGAGTACCAGTTCGGCCGGGAGTGCCTTGACCTCGTCGTGCAAGCGTGCGGCCATCACCTCGGTGTCCCTCGCCGGCCCGAGTTCGCCGCCGAGCCAGCGGAGTTCGGCGGCGAGCCCGTTCGCGACGTCGGCGTCGAACGAGCGGCCAAAGGTCTTCAAGCCGCTGCGCAGCCGCCTGCTCGCGACCCGCATCTGGTGCACCGCGTCGTCGGCGTCCCGGCGCACCCCGATGTCGTTGCGTCGCAGCACATCCAGCTGCTCGGCGAGATAGTCCGCCAGCACCGACCCGGACGCGCCCCGCGCCGAGGGCACGAGTTCGTCGGTCAGCCGCCGAAGCTTCGACGGCCACCTCGACCGCTCCGCACCCGCGCTCACGACAGCCTGGTCGAGACTGTCGAGCACGGCGGGATCGGCGCCGGGCGAGAGCTCGATCTCGATCTCCCGCCAGCGGTCGAGGTGCGCCTTGTCCCCACCGGCCTCACCGGTGACGACGTCGTCGGTCAACGTCGCCAGCTCGCGGCCCTCGGCGTCGAGCAAGGCGTACGACGTGCGCTCGGTGCGCAGATGCGCGGCCTGGACGAGTTTGGCGCCGAGAGTGTGCGCCCGGACCAGTCTCGCCAGCCCGCCGGGCACCTTGTCCGGCTTGCCGCCCAGCGGGAGCCGGAGTTCCTCGCGCCTGTCCTCACCGACAGGGAGCTTGAGGTGCCAGCCCTCGTCGCTTCCGCCGAGCCTCCGCCGCAGCGTGATACCCGCCTGCGCGAGCCGGAAGTCGGGAGTGTCGAAGTACGTGGCGTCGAGGAGGTCGACCCTCGGATCGGCCTGGTTCGTCACGGGACCGACCGGGACCAGGCGCGGGATGGGCCTGTCGGCCGCCAGGTCGTACTTCCGCTCGATCTCCGCCTCGGCGACCGGGGCACCACCCTGCGTCTTCGACACCACGAACTCCTTCTCCTCGGTTACAGGAAGGATTACCCCAGGAAGCCGCCGTGGGAAACCTCGTCAGCGTCACTCCTCCATCCGGTCGTACCGGTCCGCCCATTCGGCGAGCAGCTGGCGTGACCGCTCCTCGGTCAAGGAATCGCTTTCCAGGCGCGCGACGAGTGAATAATACGCCTCGACCGCCACCCGATCGTCGACGAACACTCCGGCCGCGTAGGAATCCGTGTACACCACCGCCGGATGTTCGGTGAATTCCATGATGGTGAAAGAATTCTCGATTGTTCTGCTCACCTCGTTGCTTTCGGGGACGATACGAATGGAGCAATAGGGCAGGTTCGCCGACAGGACGAGGTGGAGCAGTTGCTCGTGCATGATCCGGGGACCGCCGATGACCGATCGCAGCGCGCGCTCGTGGACGTAGAACCGGCACTTCGGCGGCCGGTCCCGCTGCAGCAACCGCTGCCGGTCCATCCGCGCGTTCACGACCGTGTCCAGCTGCGCCTGGTCGCGGTTGCCGATCAGCTCGAAGGCGGTGCGGGCGTACGGCTCGGTCTGCAACAGCCCGGGGAGGGTCAACGACTCGTAGCGGACCAGCGTGTGCGCGAGATTCTCTTGGATAGCCAGGGATTTCATCGGGTCGACGAGCTCGTCGAAGTACGGCCGCACCCAGTACAGGTCTCCGCCGGGCTGCGTCAATTCCAGCAGCAGGTCACGCTCGGGCTCCGCCTCGCCGCAGGTCGCGAGATACAGCGCCGCGTCCACTACGGACAGCTCGCGCAGCCCTTGTTCCCACCTCGTGACCTTGCTCTGCAACCAGCCGTTACGGCGGCTGACGTCGGCTCCGCTGAAGTGCCTGCGCTGCCGGAACGCCCTCATGCGGTGGCCCAGTTCCCGGGTCCGCGCCGTCGAATCCTTCTCAACCATGCGGGCCAAAGTAGGGCCGAACTCCGGCCGCGCGGTGATTGCCACGCGGTAATTCACCTCAACTGCTGATAACTTGCGCTCGCGCATTTGCGCGAAGCGCTACTTCGCAAGCGAAGCGCCTTCGCGTGCGAAGGGTTCTTTAAAGTTTATAGCGGAAGAAGGAAATGCGGGCGAGTTATTCGGAAGTGGATTTGTTGCGGTACGGCAGGCGACCACTGTCGCCTGCGCGCCTCTCACGGCGGGTGACGCCAGGAGCGAGGTGGCACGGTGACGTGTCGCGGCCAGCTCTTATGTCCTGACGGGCACCGTTGAGACGATGAAGGTCTCAAAGGTGCCCTTCACGACATCCCCACGACCGCGAGAACTCACGTGAGCACCTGACTGGAGACCTTCACGGACCGGGGCCCGGCATCAACCGCAGCCGAAACCACGTAGGCACTTAAGGCACCCTTGGCTTTGACCGTCCACTCACGAGGTCCAGTACTGGCGATGTCACGTGACTGACCGGACGACACACGTGATCCGGCGGACGACACGCGTGACTGGATGGACGACACGAGTCGTCCACCCGAACACGCGTGTCGTCCCGCCAAGCACGTGTGTCGTCCGTCCAGTCACGCGAAAACGCCGTCCGCGCACCAGCAGTACGTCCTCACCACTCACGAGCCCATCGGAACCACCTGATGATCGATTTGAAGCTTTGCCAACCATCACCTGCCCAGAAGCAGGGGAAGTTTCAACCGAAGGATCAACGATACGCTTGAACCTCATGAGTCAAGACATCCGAGACTTCGTGACCCCTTCCTGTGACCTGCTCGCCCTGGGCGAACCGACGCACGCGACCCCGGTCTTCGCCGACGTCCGCAACGAGCTGTTCGCCCAGCTCGTCGACCGCGGTTTCCGGTCGATCGCCCTCGAGACGGATCGCGTTGCCGCGCTCGTCGCGAACGACTTCGTCCGAGACGGCACCGGATCCCTCGACCTGGCCATGAGCGAAGGCTTCACACACGTCTTCGGTGGGGTGGAGGCGAACAGGCGACTGATCGCGTGGATGCGCGAGTACAACGAAAACCGGCCTCCCGAAGAGCAGCTTTCGTTCCACGGCTTCGACACCCAGACCGAGAACACCTCCGCGCCCAGCCCGCGGCGCTACCTCGAATACGCCCGCGACTTCCTGGAGTACGACGTGGACATCGCGGGCCCGGCCGGTGACGACGACCGCTGGAGCCGCACCGAAGCCGTCATGGACGCGGCTTCGTCGCCCGGCGCCACGGCCGACGCCTACCGGCTGCGAGCGATCGCGGCCGACTTGCTCGACGCGCTCCGCTCCCGGAAACCGGGGCCGGTGACGGACGGCTGGTCGCGGGCGGAGGTCCACCTCATGGCAGGCATCGATCTGCTGCGCTACCACCGGCAATGCGCCGAACCTCTCGAGCCGCACGAGCGGTACGCGCCCCTTGTCGCCACCAGGGATGCCATCATGGCGCGGAATTTGCTGGACATCCGCGCTGCCGAAGCCGTTCGTGGCAGGACGCTGGTCTTCGCCCACAATCTCCACCTGCGCCGTCAATCGAGCACGATGCGCGTGGCCGGAACGGAGACGCACTGGTTCCCCGCCGGTGCGCTGGTGGCGCCACTGCTCGGCGATCGCTACACCTTCGTCGCGACCAGCCTGGGCCGAAGCGAGGCCATAGCGCTTCAAGAGCCGGAGCCCGACACCTACGAAGGCTTCCTTCAGAAACACGTCACCACGGCTTGGGGCCTGCTTCCCGCCTCCGACGTCCCGCCCGCGAGCGTCCGGACCGATCCCACTCCGCGGCAGGGCTACTTCCCGCTCGACCAAGGGATTCTCGGCGACGCGGACGTGCTCCTGCACGTCCGCGGCGGCTAGCCGTCGAACCGGGTGACGCCTCCTGCCCTCGGAAGGCGTCACCCGGCCACGAGTACGCGCCGCCACCCCCAGTCCCGCGATTTCGGGACGGCGCGAAATCCGCTCGCCTGAGCGGCAGTCAACACGCCGTCGCCATAACTTCGCCAAACGCCGTCGCCGGTACTCCTTCGCCGGGCTATGCGGGAGTCACCCTGGAGCGGATCTTCGTCAAGGCTTCACGAGCCCGATCCCGCTGGCGCCCGCTCCTGTCCACGGCGGAAAGGTCCCGGAGCGCACGCAGTTCCCAGACCGGGAAGCCCAGCTCCCGGAACAGCCCCGCCGCGGTGCGGAGCCCTTCGGCGGCTTCGGTCGCGACGCCTTCGTCGGCGCGCAGACGCCCGAAGCTCAGCAAGGCATATCCGCCGCCGCGCCGGTCTCCGAGCTCGCGGAACGTACTCATCGCGAGGCCGAGATGCTCGGCGGCCCGGCCATGCTCACCCGCCAGACGCAGCGATTCACCGAAGCTTCGATGCGTGTAGGCGATGGCGTGCAGGTGCCCGACATCCTCGAACAGCTCCAGTGACCGCGAAAGACACCGTTCGCTCTCCCCCGCGTCGCCGGTTTTCGCGTGGAGATCCCCGAAACTGCGGAGGACGTGCGCCTCCCAATGGCGTTCGCGCGAGCTACGGGTGCCGAGCAGGGCGCTCGTCAGCAGCTCGCCGGCCTCGTCCAAGCGACCGTTCCGTCGCAGGACGTCGGCGTACCGTTTGGCGGACCGGTCGTGTTGCCGCCCGTCCTCGCAATGAAGCGAAAGGAGCAGGCTCGCTTCGAAGCATTCCTTCGCCCGGCGGAAGTCGCCCAGGTCGTCCCACAGCGAGCCGAACTGGGCCGACGCCATCGCCTGCCCGGCGAGATCACCGCAGTCGCGCAACAGGTCCATCGCCTCCCGCAGGGCATGGACCGCCGAACCGGCCCGGCCAGAGTCCGCGTCGACGTCGGCGAGCGCGACGAGCGCGGCCCCGGTGCCCGGCTGGTCACCCGCGGCGCGGAATCTCGCCTCGGCCAGCGAGAAGCAGGTCCTCGCCCGGGCCAAGTCCCCCGCGTCGGCGTGGGCATGCCCGAGTTTCAGCAGTTTCCGCGCCTCCGCGGGGAGATCGAGGCGGTCCCGCACGATGCCGAACCCGACCCAGGCCGGCGACCCGCCGTTCCGCGGTCCGACGAGATCGCTGTAGGCGTCGGACAGCCGCGCGGTCAGCTCGGTCCAGCCGTGGCTCTTCGCGGTCCGGACGGCGAGCGCCAGATTCGCGGTTTCCGCGACACGCCAGCCGATCGGATCGGCCGCGACGCGATCCGAGGCCGCCGCGGGAGCGTCATCCCGTCGAGACGGCGGGTATCCATCGCCGAGGGCGGCGGAAGCGTGTTCGGCCAACGCCGCCATGACCGTCAGCGCCCGGTTGAGGGCCGCCGGGTCGGGCGGCTCCCGGAGCGTGAGCCGGACGAGGTCCGGTAGCCGGTACCGAAGGACGCCGGATCGGTCGGGCCCGGCGTGGAGCAGATGGTCGTCCACCAGTTCGTCGAGCAGTCCGGCCGCCTCGTCCGGCGAACAGCCGAGCATGGCCGCCGCGAACCAGTCGGCGATCTCGGTGGCACCGGGGAATCCGAGCAAGCGCAAGGAATTCCGCTGCCGTGGCGAAAGCTCGGCAAGAGCTTCGGCGAGCACCGGGCGGACGGCCAGGTCGCCGGCGGAGAGTTCGTCGAGGCGCAGGCGCTCGTTCTCCAGGCGGGTCGCGAACTCGGCGACGCTCACCCTCGGCCGCAGCAGCAGCTTCATCCCCGCCGCCCGCACCGCCAGCGCGAGGCCGTCACAGCAGGCCACCACCCGGCGGACGGCGTCGGGTTCGGCGGACAACCGGGTCTCTCCGGCGATGGCGCCGAGCAGCGTCCGCGCTTCCGGGTAGGACAGCGCGCCGACCTCGACCGGTTTGGCGCCGACGAGCCCGGCCAGCCGCCGCCGCGTCGTGACGATCGTCGCGCAGCCGGGACCGCTCGGCAGCAGCGGCCGCACCTCGGCCTCGGACCGGCAGTTCTCGAGGATCACCAGCAGCCGCCGGTCCGCGGTGTGGCTCTGCCACAACGAGATCAGTCCCGCCCGGTCGGCGGGGAGTTCCGCTTCCGCAAGGCCGAGCGCGCGAAGGAGCCCGACGAGCACGTCGCCGGTCTCCCGCAGGTCGGCGACGAGCTGCCCGTCGGGGAACCGCTTGCGCGCCCGCCACGCGGCTTGGACGGCCAGCGTGCTCTTCCCCGCTCCCGCCGCCCCGTGCAGCACGACCGGCGCGGGACTTCGCAGCGCACGGACCACTTCCGCCAATTCCGTCGCCCTGCCGGTGAAATCCGGCGTCGCGGGCGGTAGACGGCACGGCGCGCCGCCGGCCGACCACCCGGTTCCGGCGATCCGGCGGTGGACCGCGAGCAGCTCTTCCCCCGGTGAGACACCGGCGTGCTCCCACAGCGCGTGGCGGCACCGGTCGAGGACGGCCAGCGCCGCGTCCCGCCGTCCGAGCCCGTGCAACGCTTCCGCCAGCCACCCGGCGAGGCGTTCGTCGGCGGGCCGGACGGTCAGCTCGGGTCCCAACCGGTCGGCGACGGCCTTGTGGTCACCGGCCGTCAGTTCCAGCTCGACGAGTTTGCCCAGCACCGAACTCCGCTGATCCTCCAGCCAAAGGCGGTGCGCCTCCACCAGCGGACCGGCCGGAACGTCGGCGAAGGCCCGGCCACGCCACAACCCGAGCGCCCGTTCGAGCAGTGCCCCGCGCTCGTCACCGGTCGCCCGCGCGGCCGCGGCGGTCAGCTCCGAGAAGCCGGTGACGTCCAGCTCCCCTTCCGACACCGTCAGCCGGTAACCGCCCTGGCCGGACCGGAGCCGCTGCCGGACGTCGTCCGACGGCAAGCCGGGTGACAACGCCTTGCGCAGCTTGGAAACCGCCATCTGCACGACCGCGGCGGCACTCGACGGCGGCCCCTGCGGCCAGAGTTCGTCCACGAGGGTGTCCCGGTGGACGAACTCGTTCGGCCGGGTCAGGAGCACGGCGAGCACCCGGCGGGGCTGAGCCGCCGACGGCAGCGGGACCGAGGCCGCGAGCGGGCCGAGCACCTGGAACTTCACGAACCACCTATCACCTGTACGGATGACCAGAATGTAACCCGGTGCAATGCCCGTATCGGTGATTTCTCACCCGGATGGCCGCCCCCCTTACTTCCCCGTGTGCGCGAGCAGCCGGTCTCGCAGGGCGGGTGCGTCCGCGAGCGCCTCGTTCACCGTGTGCTCCAGCAGCGGTTTGAGGTCCCCGTACGGCCGCTTCGACCAGTCGAGCGGGCCCTGCGGCGGCTCCGGGTCGTATTCGATGACGAACTGGATCGTCCGCGCGATCTCGGCCCCGACGAGCCGCTCGACCAGGTGCAGCGCGAGGTCGATCCCCGCCGACACCCCGGCGGCGGTGATCACGTTCCCGTCCTCGACCCAGCGTTCGGCGACCGGTTCCGCCCCGAACGCGCCCAGCAGTTCACGGAACATCCAGTGCGTCGCGGCGCGACGCCCCTCCAGCAGCCCGGCCTGCCCCAGCAGCAGCGATCCCGTGCACACCGAGGTCACGAGTTCCGCGTTCGCCCCGGCTTTCCGCAGGTAGCCGATCAGCTTCTCGTCGGCGAGTGCCTTCAGCGTCGGAGCGGCGCCGCCGGGCACGAGCAGCGCGTACGGCGACGGCACCTCGTCGTAGGTGTGGGTCGCCACGAGCTTCAGCGGGTTGTCGGTGGTGACCGGGTCCTTCGTCTCCCCGACCACGACCGTCCGGTACTCCTGCACCGTGCTCGCCATCCCGTCCAGCACGGTCAGCGGCCCGACCAGGTCGAGCGGGGTCATCCCCGGATACACCACGAACGCGATCGTCTTCTTGTCGTCTGTCATGGGACAAACGTGGCGCAGACGCGGGATCGCGGTGGGCCCGATGTCCGGATTCCTGCGAACAACGTCCGACGGCCGGGCGTTACTGCTAGCGTTCGATCATGCCGGGTTCACCCAGACGAGTGTTGATCGTCGGCTACAGCAATGCGGAGATGCTCGACATCGCCGGTCCGGCGGATGTTCTGGACGCCGCGACCAAACTCGGGGGCAAGCCGGGATACGAGATCCTGCTCGCCAGCGTCGACGGCCGCGGCATCCGCTGCGAGTCCGGGCTGACGTTGCAGGCACAGCACCGGCTCGACCAGGTGACCGGCGAACTGGACACGCTGATCGTCGCGGGCGGCACCGGGCACGAGACCGCCGCCGCGGATCCGAGGATGGTCTCCCACATCCGCAGGCTCGCGCAGGACACCCGCCGCGTCGCCTCGGTGTGCACCGGCGCGACCGTGCTCGCCGCTTGCGGGCTGCTCAACGGACGCCGCGCCACCACCCACTGGCGGTTCGCGAACCGGCTGGCGATGAGCTACCCGCAGGTGAACGTGGATCCGGTGCCGCTGTACGTGCGCGACGGCAACGTCTACACGGCGGCCGGGGTGACCAGCGGGATCGACCTCACGCTCGCGTTCGTCGAGGAGGACCACGGCCCGAGCGTCGCCAGGGAGGTCGCCCGCATGCTGGTGACCTACCTGCAACGGCCGGGGAACCAGGCGCAGGTGAGCATGTTCCTGTCCGGCCCGCCGCCAGAGAACCGGCTGGTCCGCGACATCACCGCGTACGTCGCCGAGCACCTCGCGGGCGATCTCGGCACCACCGTCCTCGCCGAACGGGCCGGGATCAGCACCCGGCAGCTGACCAGGTTGTTCGACGCGCACCTCAGCACCACGCCCAGCAGGTACGTACGCGCGGCGAGGACCGAAAACGCGGCGAAACTGTTGTGCGGCACGGAACTTCCGCTGACCTCGATCGCGAGGCGATGCGGGTTCGGCTCCACCGAGACACTTCGCCAGGCTTTCCTCGATCACTTCGACACCCCGCCGTCGGCCTATCGCCGTGTCCACCTTCGGCAGGCGTTCGGCTAGGCCGTGTGCGGACCGCGGCCCGCACTGTGGAGGATATGCGGGTGAACCGCCGCGACCTCTCCGACGACGACACCGGCCCGATTCGCCGGGTTACGGACACCCCGTCCGATCGTTCGCCCGGAACGTCCCGTTCGCCGCGCCCCGAGGGCGCGCGACGCCCCCGTCCCCCGGCACAGCGGCCGCGGCAGGCCGAACCGGGCAGACGTCGCGCCGCCGAGCCGAAGCCCGAACCAGTCGGCCACGGGCACGCGCACGGCCACGGACCGGCGGCGCCCGCGTCGCGCCGGGTCCGGCTGCTGCTGATGTGGCTGCTGATCCCGCTCGCCGTCGCGACCGTCGCCGGCATGATCCTGCTCTACCCGTGGGGCAAGGATCCGGCGAAAAGCGTCTTCCCGCAGGGAGTCCCGGTGAACGCCACGGTCACCGGGACGATCACCGGCCCGTGTCTCGCCGAGGGACAGGTCCAGGTCGGTGAGCCGCCGCCGGACGCGAAACCGTGTCTCACCAGCGCACTGACGATGACCGATGGCCCCGGGACCGGAAAGTCGCTGAAGCTGACGCTGCCGATCGAGCCGAGCACGCCGCGGTTCGCCGCGGGCGACAAGGTGGTGCTGTCCTACAACGGCGGCGACGTCGCGAATCCCGCGTCGTTCCAGATCGTCGACTTCCAGCGGGGCATCCCGTTGCTGCTGCTCGCCGGGTTGTTCGCGCTCGCGGTGATCGTGCTGGGCCGCTGGCAGGGGCTCGCCGCGCTGATCGCGCTCGGGCTGAGCTTCCTGGTGCTGGCGCTCTTCGTGCTGCCATCGATCCTCGCCGGGGAAAGTCCGCTGCTGGTGGCGATCGCGGGCGCGGGCGCGATCATGTTCGTCGCGCTGTATCTGACACACGGGTTGTCCGCGAGAACCTCGGTGGCGGTGCTGGGCACTTTGGTGAGCCTGGTCCTGATCGGCGTCCTGTCGGCCATCTTCTCGGCCGCGGCGTCGCTGACCGGGCTGGACGACAGCACCTCGCAGCTGATCGGCTCCCTCGGGCACGGGATCGACGCGCGGGGGCTGCTGCTGGCGGGCGTCGTGATCGGCGCGCTCGGTGTGCTGGACGACGTCACGGTGACGCAGACGAGCGCGGTGTGGGAACTCCGGCGGGCGAACCCGTCGCTCGGCTGGCGTGAGCTCTACGGCGCGGGCCTGCGGATCGGGCGTGACCACGTCGGCTCGGCGGTCAACACCCTCGTGATGGCGTACGCGGGGGCGGCGCTGCCGGTGCTGCTGTACACCTCGCTTTCCGGCGTCGGACTCGGCTCCATCCTCGGCGCGGAGAGCATCGCGCAGGAGATCGTGCGGACGCTGGCCGGAAGCGTCGGCATCGTCGCGGCAGTCCCGGTGACCACCGTGCTGGCCGCGCTGATCGCCTCGAGGGAGCCACAAGAGTCCCTGTAGTCACAGCCGCCCCAAAGCGCGGTCCACCGCGCGATCACGGGCCGGAGTCGGGTACGAAGAGGCCGCACCCGAGGTTCGCCGCGTGATCGGAGGGGCCATGTTGGATGTTTTCGACGCTGCGTTCGCCGTCCCGAGACAGCTGACCGCCGTCGCGCGGCGCGTGCTCGTCTCGACACTGGAGGCCGTCGAGGCGGTCCCGAGGATCGCCGCCGCACTCGACGACGTGCGAGCGACGCTCAAGCACTCCGAACGGCTGGCGACCTTCGCCGCGGGCGAACTGCCGGAGATCGTCTACCAGCTGGAAGAGATCAAGACACGGCTGGAGAAGCTGGAGACCGCGAGGGCCCGCCCTGAGCAAGTGTCATGAAAGGGTCGTTCAGGACACTTTTTGTCCTGAACGACCCTTTCATGACACTCGGCGCCACACCGGTCAGTCCAAGGTCGCCACGAACCGGCTGACCGCTTCCATCGTGAACCGCTGGATGTACTTCCCGCTGGGCGCCGCCGAGGCGAGCCGGTAAAGCGGCCGTTCCGCCGCCGCGTCCCCGCGCGCCTCCGACTTCAGTTGCGCCACCAGCAGTTCCGAGAACACCAGGCCGTTCGCCTCGGTGTTGTTCAGCAGCGCGTTCGCCAGCTTGCGCAGTTGCAGGATGCCCAGCTCGCGGCCGCCCGCGCCGGAGTACACGGCCATGTCGACCTTCGCGACCTTGCGGCGTTTGCCCGCGTTGACCAGCAGGCTGACCGTCCGGGTGCCGCGCACGTCGCTGATCACCAGGTCGATGCGTTCGGCCGCGGTCAGATCGATCCGCCGCACACCCCAGGTCCGGACGATGAGCGTTTCGCCTTCGAGCCAGACTCGGCGGCGCAGGTTGTAGAACATGACGTAGAGCAGCGGCACCGCGATCACGCCGGCGACCACGAGCCCGGCGATCTCACCGCCGATCAGTCCGGCGATCCCGCCGAACGCGGCCGCGAAGATCACCACACCGGCGATGCTGGAGCAGCCGCGCCTGCGACGCAGTTTCGGGTCGTCGTGGAACAGCGGGAGACGTTCGGGGGTCTCCGGGGTCCCGGTCGGCTCAGCCATCACGCGCCCGTCCCGGCCAGGAACGGGTTGCCCGCCCGCTCCTGCCCGATCGTGGTGGCCGGACCGTGGCCCGGCAGGACGACGGTGTCGTCGGGCAGTGTCATCACCTTGGCGCCGAGGGACCGCACGAGTTCGTCGCCGTCGCCGGTGGACCGGCCGATCGAACCGGCGAACAGGCTGTCCCCGGTGAGCGCGATACGGCCGCCCTCGGCGGAGGTCAGCCCGAAGACCACCGAACCGGCGGTGTGCCCCGGTGTGCGGGACACCGTGATCTCCAGTCCGGCCAGCCTGAGCGGGCCATCGACGAGTGGCACGATCCCGTCCTTCCGTTCCCCGGCGCCCTGACCCAGCAGTGGCCGGTCCGCCTCGTGCAGATGAAGAGGTATCCCGTGGCGCGCGCCGACCTCGGCCGCCGAAGCGACGTGATCAGGGTGGCCGTGGGTAGCGAGCATCGCGACCGGCGTCAGGCCGTGGGCGGAAAGCGCGGCTTCGAGCGGCTCGACGACGTCCTCGCCGGGATCGACGATCACGCATTCACCGCCGTCGTCCGGGGCGAGCAGGTAGCAGTTGGCTTCGAGGGGGCCTGCCGGAAAACCGACAACCAGCACGAAACGCCTCCTCAGATCTTCCGCCGAACAGGTGACAGGATGGCCCTGATCACGATCAAGTAAGCGTAGCGGCCCCTGTACAGGGGTCTCACAGCCTGTGCCCATAGACTCCTCCCACCTCAGACGTGTGAACATCGAGTGGAAACCGGGAGGGCGGGTGCCGACCAACCAGCAGCGCCGCGAAGCCGCGAAGCGCAAGCTCGAGCGACAGATCGTGCGACGGGCCGAACAGGCCAAACGACGCAAGATCGTCGGCTCGGTGGCGGTCGTCGGCGTCGTCGCCATCGTGGCGGGCGCGGTGTGGTGGATCGTCAGCAGTAGCAGTGGTGACGATGCCGCCTCCGACGCTTCCCCGAGCTCGGCTCCTCCGACCCCCGAGGTCACCATCCCCACGGAGCGCGCTCCGATGCCGAAGCGGCCGACGCCGCTGGCGAACCCGGTGGCCTGTGATTACAAGGACGACTCCGCCAAGCCGGCGTCGAAGAAGGTGAACAAGCCGGAAGGCAAGGACGTCTCTTCGAACGGCACGGTGAACGTCGTGCTGAAGAGCACCGCGGGAGACATCCCGCTGACGTTGGACCGGGCGCTCGCCCCGTGCGCCGTGCAGAGCTTCATCAGCCTTTCCCAGCAGGGCTACTTCAACGACACCAAGTGCCACCGGCTCGGCACCTCCGGCCTGCAGATGCTGCAGTGCGGTGACCCCGAGGCCAGCGGTATGGGCGGCCCGGGCTACACCATGCCGGACGAGGCGTTCAAGGAGATCAAGTACGGCCGCGGCATCCTCGCGATGGCGAAGACGCAGCAGCCGAACTCCGGTGGCAGCCAGTTCTTCATGGTCTACGGCGAGGCCGAACTGCCCGCCGAGTACTCGGTCTTCGGCAGCATTTCCGACGAAGGCCTGAAGGTGCTCGACAAGGTCGCCAAGGCCGGCGCGAACGCGCAGGCAGGCAACGGCGACGGCACCGGCCCGCCCAACACCGAGGTCAAGTTCACCGGCGTCACGGTCAACGCCTGACCTCAAGCTGGAGTTCAACGGCGCGCCCGCCCGGTCGGAAGACCTGGCGGGCGCGTTCGGTTACGGCCTTACCTCTCATTCGGAGCAGCACTCCAGCATTCGCAGGATGTCTCGGGCGAAGCGGCCGATCGTGGCCGCGTCGAACAAATCCGTGGAATATTCAAAGGTGATTCTCAGCCCGCCCTCGTCTTCGGCGAACACGACGTAGAGCTCCGTTCTGGCGCAGCCCGCCACCGGCGAATCGTGCACTGTGGCCGACAAGCCAGGCAGGTTCAGCTCCGACTGCGGCGTCGTGACGACGGTGAACAACACGGCGGGGTACCGATCGACGCCTTGCCGGGCGAGCGCGATGGTCTCGTCGAGCGGAAGTTCCTGATGATCGAGCGAGGCGAACAGCTTCTCCGCCACCGCCGCCATGACGTCGGGCAGTTCCGCGGTTTCCCCGAGCCGGACTCGCAGGGGCACGGCCTCGCCGATCATGCCGACCGTCCGCTCGTGTTCGCGGCGAGTCCGGCGGGCGCTGGAAACGGCGAGAACGAGGTCCTGTTGACCGCAGGTTTCTCGCGCCCACAGCAAGAACACGCTCGCGAGGAGCACGGACCGGGTCGTGCCCGCCGCCGCGGCCACCCCGTCGATGCGGCGAAGCCGTTCGGGGGCGAGGTGGACCTGATGCAGATCGCCCTTCCCGCTGGGCCGGGCCGGCGGTTTCCGGTCGTACGGAAGCCGCCAGCGCAGGTCGGCGTCCGCGAGTTCGCTTCGCCAATAGCGGACGTCGGCCGCGTGGTCGTGCCCGGTCTGCCGGCGTGCGTAGTCCGAGTGCTGCGTTTCGGGTTCGGGCAGCGGTGTGGACGTCGCGCCGATCTCGGCGGCATACAGCTCGGAAAGCTCCTGCCACAGGATGTTCATGGACCAGCCGTCACAGACCAGGTGGTGCAGGACGAGCACCAGTACCCAGCGATCGACGGCGATCCGGCCGAGCCGGGCACGCAGCAGCGGTGCCTCGGTGAGCACGAACGGTTCCGCGACGACTGTGCCGCACCAGTCGACGGCCGCGTCTTCGGTACCCAGACGCTCCACCGGCAGATCGAGCGTGAACGGGGGCAGCACCTCGATCCGCGGCCCGTCACCGGACAACGCGACACGACCGCGCAAGGCGTCGTGCCTGGCCACCAGCCGGTCGAGAGCGCGGTGCAGCGCCGGCGGGTCCAGCTCGCCCCGCAGGTCCACGCGATATCCGACGTTGTACACCTGCGGCCGCGGGTTCTCCGCTTGACGTCTCCAGAGCCTGCGTTGCAGTGACGTCAACGGAACGGTCCGGGTGACGGCGGGTTCGGGCGGCCCGCCCAGCCGCGCGGCCATCGCGCGGATCGTCGGCGCGCGGAAGAACTCCGTGACTGAGACCGGTACCCCGAACTCCTCGGTGATCCGGCCCGCCAGTCTGACCACCGCGAGCGAATGCCCGCCCACGGCGAAGAAGGATCGATCGACCGCCACCTCGCTCAGGCCGAGTTCGGCGCACCAGAGCGCGTGCAGGCGACGTTCGGCGTCCGTGGACGGCAGAGCGTGGTCCCCGTCCACTGCCGTCGACGTCGGCTCGGGCAGCGCGGAGCGATCCAGCTTGCCGCTGGTGGTCGTCGGCAGCCGGTCGAGCGCGACCCAGCGGGTCGGGATCAGGTACGAGGGCAGTTCTTCGGCGAGCGCTTCGGTGATCCGCGCCCACGGATCCGGTGCGGACGGGCCGGCGAACACGACGTAGCCGGCGAGTTCCGCGTCGCCGCGGTGATCCCGGCGGACGACGACGGCCGCGTCCGCCACCTCGTCCAACCCGGCCAGCACCCGCTGTGTCTCCCCGGGTTCGACCCGGTTGCCGCGGATCTTCACCTGGTCGTCGAGCCTGCCGAGGAATTCGAGGGTTCCGTCGCCGCGCCACCGGCCGAGGTCGCCCGTGCGATACCACCGTTCACCGGGCCTGGCCTCGACGAAGGCCGCGGCGGTTTCCTCCGGTCTGCCGAGATAACCCTCGGCGAGCCCGGCCCCGCCGAGATGGATTTCGCCGATGGCGCCGAGCGGGACCGGGCGGCCGGTCTGGTCCAGCAGGAGCAGCCGCACGCCGTCGATCGGGACCCCGATCGGCGGCCGGGGCTCACCGTGCGGATCCACCGCGTGGTCCGTGGCGATGAGCGAAGCCTCGGTCGGACCGTACTGGTTGTGCAGCGCGCAATCGGGATGCTCGGCGAGGAACCGGCGCAGTGCCGGAGTGAGCACGAGCGGCTCCCCGCAGCACAGGATCAAGCGCATCGACGGCGCGGTGAGGCCGGGTTCGACCAGATGCTTCAGCGGGGTGAACGGCATCAGGATCCGCTCCACGCGGTGCCGTTCGATCACCTCGGCGACGGCGTCGCGGTCCTTGTGCCGCTCGTCGTCGAGCAGCACCAGTGCCCCACCGGCGGCCAAGGTGGAGAAGATCTCCTGCACGCTGATGTCGAAACTCGGCGACGTCCATTGCAGGGTGCGCATCGGCGGATGCTGCTCCCGTTGCCAGGCGATGACGTTGGCCGGACCGCGATGCGAGACGAGAACCCCCTTCGGGGTTCCGGTGGATCCGGAGGTGTACATGCAGTACGCGGGCCAATCCGGCCGTACTTCGGGCAGCTCCGGCGCCTTCGGATCCGGCACGATCTCTTCCGCGAGCCGCACCGGGAACTCCCCCAGCGCGGGCTGCGCGACGAGCACCGCCTTCGTGGTCAGCACGAGCACCGCACCGCTGTCCCGCAGCATGAACCGGCACCGCTGCGGTGGCAGCCGCGGATCCAGCGGCAGATACGCCGCGCCGCTCTTGAGCACGCCGTAAAGCGCGGCGATCAGCTGCGGGCCACGCGGCAGGGAGACCGCCACGATCTGCCCGCGGGTGACGCCGAGACCGACCAGCAGCCGCCCGATCGACTCGGCGAGAAGGTCCAGTTCGCGGTAGCTCAGCTCACCGTCGTCGCCGATCAGTGCCGTGGCGTCGGGCGTACTGGCGACCTGCCGCTCGACCGCGGTGTGCAGGCACCCCGCCGTCCGTTCCGGCCCGCCGTGCTGCCACCGGTCGAGCAGCACCACGTCTTCCCTGGTCGGCGTCGTGAGCTCGGAAAGCCGTGCCGACGGCTTCGCGATCGCTTGGCGCAGAACCTGTTTCAGCAGATTCAGCGCCCGGGCGATGGTCGCTTCGTCGAACAGGTCGGTGCTGTACTCGACCAGGCAGCGCAACCCGTCACCGTGCGCCGTCAGATAGAAGGCGAGGTCGAACGGAACCTCGTCGCGGGCCATGTCCAGCGCGGTGGCCGTCAGCGGCGGCGCGAAGGGCTCGTCCACCGCGTTTTCGAACTCGATCAGCACGTCGAACAGGGGATTGCGGTTCGCGGCACGATCGGGGTTCAGCTGGCCGACCAGTTCGTCGAACGGGACGGTCCGATGTTCGTACGCCCGGGTGGTGCGGTCCCTGACGCGCTGGGTCAACTCCGCGAAGGTGGGGTCGCCGGACAGGTCCAGGCGGACCGGGACCGTGTCGAGGAAGAGGCCGATCGCGTCCCTCGCGGAATGAGGCCTGCTGCTGACGACCGTACCGACCGCGAAATCCGGCTGCCCGCCGTACCGGCCGAGCACGGCGCCGATCGCGCCGAGCAACACCATGAACACGGTGCTGCCACAGGCGGCCGCGACGGCGCGCAGCGGTTCGCCGAGACCCGCCGCCAACTCGTCGCTCAGCGCGGCTCCCCGCCGGGACGGCACCGGTGGCCGCGGCCGGTCGGCCGGCAGCGCGAGTTCGGGCAGCCCGCCCAGTTCGTCGCGCCAGAACGCGAGATCCTCGCCGGGATCCCCGGTCTCGACCTCGGTCTCGGGCACCGGCCCGGTCCGGATCGCGGGCAGGCCCGGCCAAGCGCGGTAGTGCGCGGCGAGATCACGCAGGAACACCGCGGTCGACGCCGAGTCGAAGACGATGTGGTGGGCCACCAGACAGAACAGATGGCGGTCCTCGGCGAGCCGGACCAGCGCGAAGGCGACCAACGGCCCGGTGTCGAGCGCGAGCCGGGTCCGGGCGAACCTGGCTCGGATTTCGGCGAGGGCTTCGGTTTCGGTGCGCCCGGACAGGTCGATCAGCGGGCACTCGACGGTCATCGACGGCAGCACGGATTTCCGCGGTACGCCGTCCCGCTCGTGGAAGACCGTGCGCAAGGCGGGATGCGCCGAAACCACGCGCGACACCGACTCCCGCAGCGCCACGTCGTCCAGGCGTCCGTCCAGCCGGATCGCCTTGGGCTCGTGGTAGGCGCCGGTGCCGGGGAACATCCTTTCCAGGAACCAGATTCGCCGTTGCGCGGGGGACGGTTCGAGGTCGGACGACTGGTAGCGACGGCGCAGGCCGTCGAGCAGAGGCAGCGCGTCGAGCACCTGCTCCGGCGGGACACCGAAATCCACGAAGGCGGCGATCTCGTCGGCCCCCGCCGCCACGAGCGCGTCCACCACCGGCGCGCATCGCTCGGGACTGCCGATCAGGGCACGGGATCCGCAGTAGCGTTCGTAGGCGTCGCCGAGCAGGAACTCGATGTCCTCGTCGGTCGCGCCGTCCAGGTCGATGTTCAGCCCCAGGCTGTCCCCGACCTGGCCGAGCAGCGAAAGCGACGAGCGCAGGTAGTCGCAGAACGGCCGGAACGCCTGCTGGCGCGCGCGTTCGTGGTCCGCGCCGAGGAAGGTGTGCACCAGCACCACGACCCGTCCCGAGGCCGGATCGAGCCCGTGTTCGGCGCGCGTGCGCCGATAGAGCGCGATGTTGCCGGCCAGCGCGGAGACGTCCTGGGTCATCAGATTGGTGACCACGCCGAGATCCGCCGCGGCGGCCCGGCGGTAGCTGTCCGGGTTTCCGACCACGGCGACGAACATCGGCGGGCGCGGCTGGATGGGCGCCGGATGCAGGCGGACCGCGGCGGGCGCGCCGTCGCCCGCGACGAGGGTGATCTCCTCCCCCGCCCAGAGCCGGCGCACGGTGTCCAGCCCCTCGTACATCAGGTCGCGGTGGTTGCCGAAGTTCTCCGGTGCCAGCGCGAAATCCCTGGTGTGCCAGCCACTCGCCACGCACAGTCCGACGCGGCCCGAAGACAGGTTGTCCACGACGGACCATTCTTCGGCGACCCGGACGGGATGGTGCAGCGGAAGCACGACCGACCCGGCGTGCAGCCGGATCCGCTCGGTACGGGCGGCCAGCGCGGCGGCCAGCACCGATGGATTCGGGAAGAGCGCGCCGAAGGAGTCGAAATGCCGCTCCGGCAACCAAAGCGTGTGGAAATCGTGCTCGTCGGCGAAGCGCGCGGCGGCCATGATCAGCCGGTACTTGTCCTGCTGGTCCCGATCGGGATAGTCGCCGAAGAAGTAGAGGCTGAACGCGCAGCCCGCCCCGGGAGTCTCCGGTTCCGGGGGTGACACGACGGGCATCACCACCGGACGGGCCGGGCGATCGACCGGCTTCGGCACGGACGCCACGGTGTCCGGGGCCCCTCGGGCCACGTCGAGCTGCCGGTGCATCAGCTCCGTCATCTGGCGCATCATGGTTTCGGCGAGCTTCAGCTGCCGGTCCATCAACCCGTGAAGAGACACGTCTTCGACCGGCGTGGCGGGTTCCGGCTCGCTTTCACCGGAGGCGGGAGGCGCTCCGCCGCTTCGCTCGATCAACTCCGCCACTTTCGCCGGAGTACCCGCTTCGGAGAGCAGCTCCCGGATGCCGATCCGCACGCCGAAGGCACGCTCCAGTTCACGGGCCAGCCCCATCAGGGCGAGCGAATCGGCGCCGCCCGCCACGAAGGACGTGTCTTCGGGCAGGTCGTCGGCGCCGAGCCGGTCGGCCGCGAGCCGCCGGACCTCGGCGAGGACCGCCCCCGAGCTCACCTGCCCGGCGCCGGACGGGGCGGGAGCCGACGGCCGCGCGAAGCGGACTCGCCGGTAGGGGTACCCGGGCAACGGGACGCGGCGGCCGGCGGGCGCCAGCTCCGCCCAATCCAGGTCCGCGCCGCGCCGGTACAACGCGGCGGCCGCGCGCAGCAGCGCGGCGCACTCGTCGCCGGGCTGCACGGACGGCTGCCAGTACCGGTGCGGGAGGGCGGCGCGTCCCATCGAACCGAGCACCTCACGCGGGCCGATCTCCAGGTAGGTCCCGCACTCCGCACGTTCGAGCGCTCGGAGCGACTCGTCGAACCGCGCCGTCTCACGGATCTGCCTCCGCAGGTAGCGCGCGTCGATCGAGGCGCCGGCCGGGATCACCCCGCCCAGGTTGCTCGCGAACGGCATCCGCAACGGGCCGAACCGCACCGCTCCGGCCGCGCGTTCGAATTCGTCGAGAACGGGTTCGAGCAGCGCCGAATGAAAGGCCCGGTCCACCGGAAGCCTTTGCCAGGAGAGGTTTTCCCGGTCGAGCAGGGTCTCCGCGGCCGCGATCGCCGCCGACGGCCCGGACAGCACGCAGGACCGTTCGCCGTTGACCACCGCGACCTCGGTCCCGGTCGCGACGGCGAGCCGCCCGCCCCGCTCCGGCGAGACGCGGACCGCGATCATGCCGCCCGCCGCGGTCCCCTGCATCAGCCTGCCGCGCAAGCAGGTCAGCCGCAGCCCGTCGGCCACGTCGATCCCGCCGGCCACGGCCAGCGCCGCGTACTCCCCCAAACTGTGCCCGACCACGAAATCCGGCCGCACACCCCACGACAGCCAGAGCCGCGCCAGCGCGAACTGATGACAGAACAGCGCGGGCTGTCCCTCTACTGTAGACAGAACGGTGGCCGGATCCGGCGTGCCGAGCAGTGCGTCGGCCACACCGGCGGCCCCGAATTCCTCGGCGAGGCCCAGCAACTCGTCCAGCGTTTCACGGAAGACAGGGAACGTGTCCCGAAGCCGTGCGGCCATCCCCCGATACGCCGCGCCCTGTCCGGAGAAGGCGAACGCGAGCGTGCCGAATTGGTGCGGTGCGAAGGTTTCCTCGCCGACCGCGCCGAGCTCGGCCGCCAGTTCGGTGGTGTCACCCCCGACCACGGCGAGCCGGTGCGACCGATGCGGCCTGCCGAGCGCCATGCTGGCCGCCACGTCCGGCGCCCGCAGATCGGGGTGCGCGCGCAGATGATCTCGGAGGGCGCCGGTGAGCGCGGACAGCCCCTCGGCGTCGGCGGCCGACACGGGCAGCAGCACCGGTCCCCGCGCCGCCGGTGCCGGTGGGGTCATCGGGGCCTGTTCCAGGATCACGTGGACGTTCGTGCCGCCGACGCCCAGCGCGCTGACCCCGGCCCGCCGCGGTCCGTCGGTGATCCACGGCTTGTGCTCCGTCGCCAGCACGAACGGGCTGCCAGCCAGCCGGAGTTCCGGGTTGGGCCGGTCCAGGTTCAGGGTCGGCACCAGTTCTCCGTGCTTCAGCATCAGCACCGTCTTGACCAAGCCGGCGAGACCGGCGCAGGTGTCCAGATGGCCGATGCCGGGCTTGACGGAGCCCAGCGCGCAGAACCCGGTGTGGCCGTCCTCCGCGTAGGCCTGGCTGAGCGCCTCGAACTCGACCGGGTCGCCCAGCGCGGTACCGGTGCCGTGCGCCTCGACGTAGGTGACGGACGACGCCGCCACCCTGGCGCGTGCCAGTGCCAGCCGGACGACGTCGGCCTGCCCGGAGACGCTCGGCGTCGCGAACCCCGCGGTGCGGCCCGCGTCGTTGTTCACCGCCGAACCCAGGATCACCGCGTGCACGGTGTCACGGTCGGCGATCGCCCGGTCGAGCCGTTTCAGCAGGACCGCGATCACCCCGTTGCCGCCGACCGTGCCGTCCGCGCCGGCGTCGAACGCCCGGCAGGCACCGGTCGGCGAAAGGATCCCGCCCGGGTACGACCGGTAGCCCGAATCCTGCGGGAGATGGACGGCCGCCGCCCCGGCCAAGGCCAGGTCGGCGTCCCCGGTGAGCAGTGCCTGTCCGGCGAGGTGCAGCGCGACCAGCCCGGTCGAACACGCCGTCTGCACCCCGACCGCGGGCCCCGAGAGCCCCAGCCGATGCGCCACCCGGCCTGCCAGGAAGTCGGGCTCCGTTCCCATCGCCGTCTGCATCGCGGTCAGCTCGTCCGGGGCGGGTGGACGCGCGTCTTGAGCGACGCGCCGTTGGTGGCCGTAAAGCTGCATGCCCGATCCGGCGAACACGCCGATCCTGGTCCCCGCGTCCGCCGCCGAGTAGCCGCCCGATTCGAGTGCCTCGTGACAGCACTCCAGGAACAGGCGGTGAGCGGGCGCGGTCAGTGCCGCCTCGTGCGGGCTCATCCCGAAGAAGTCCGCGTCGAACGAGTCGACGTCGTCGAGCGCGCCGGCGACCGGGACCACCCCCGGTTCCCCGCCGTCGAAGGTCCGCACGCGGGACACGCCGTCGCGCAGGTCGGCCCAGAATCCGTCGAGGTCCGTCGCACCGGGCAACCGCACGGCGACACCGATGATCGCGATCCGGTCGTCGTGCGCCGGGGTGGCCACCACGGTGGGCTCCTTCGCCCGGTCCGGTCCCGACAGGTGGTCGGCGAGCAGGGCTGGGGTCGGGTACTCGAACGCCAGGGTCGGCCGCACGTCCCGGCCGAGCAGCGTGGTCAGCGTCGTGGTCAGCCTGACCACGGTCACCGAGGTCATCCCCGCCTCGTAGAACGGCGTGCGCGGATCGACGTCCTGGCCGAGCACGTCCCGGACCGCCGCGAGGACGGTGGCGCGGACGTCGCCGGTTCCCGCCCGCCCGAGTTCCCCGGCGAGCAGTCGCCGCCGCAGTTCGGCGCGCTGGACCTTGCCGCCGCCGGTCCGCGGGAACTCGTCGGGTGCGACCGGGACCACCTTCGCCACGGTCAGCCGCAACCGGCCGAACACCGCCTCCCGCACCGCCTTCGCGACCGCGTCGAATCCGGCCGCGCGCGCCGCCATCAGGACGACCAGGTCCTCGGTACCGGACTCGGCGTTGGGCAGGCCCACCGCGGCCACCTCACCGGCCTGGGCGCCGCCCGCCGCGCATACGACCTCCTCGATCTCGTGGCAGAAATGGTTCTGTCCATTGAGGATGATCAGATCCTTGGCCCTGCCGGTGAGCACGACCTGACCGTTCGCCAGGAACGCGAGATCGCCGGTGTCCAGCCACCCCGGCGCGGGGAACGCGGCACGGTTCGCCTCTTCGGCGTGCAGGTATCCGGGGGTGACGCGGGCGGAGCGCACCTGCAGCCTGCCGATCTCACGCTCGCGCAGCAGTTCGCCCGCCTCGTCCACCACCCGCACGCTCGCCCCGGGCGCGGGGGAACCGACCGCCACGAACGTGCTGCACTCGTGCTCTTCCGCGGAATCGGGGGCTTCGCGCAGTTCGCCGTCGAGGCTCGACTTCAGCACCCGGTGCACGCTGTCCGGCGTACCGAGACTGCCGAAGGTGATCGCGGTGACCGTCTCCGTCATCCCCCACACCGGCCGGATCCGGCTCTCCTCTATGCCGAACCGGGCGGTCCGTTCGAGAAAGCGCGACATCACCGGCAGCTGGATCTGCTCGCCGCCGCAAACCAGGGTGCGGACCGAGGACAGATCCCGGTCGCGGGTGTCCCCGGCCAACTCCGCGGCGACCTGCGCGAACCCGAACGCCGGCGACCAGCTGTGCGCGACCCGGTACTCGGCGAGCAGGTCCAGCCAGCGGCTCGGCCTGCCCAGTACCAGCTCGGTCGGCACGTGCACGTTCGTCACACCCGCGTAGACCTCGAGCACGTGGTAGAGGAGCAAGGCCCCGCTGTGGTCCACCGGAAGCCAGTTCAGCGTGGTGTCCTCCGGCCGCAGGCCGAGCGCCTCGCGGGACCCGGCCGCGAACTCCATCAGGCCGCGATGCGTCAGCGGGATCGCCTTGGCGGCGCCGGTACTGCCGGAGGACAGCATCACCAGGGCCGGATCATCCGGCGCCGGTGAGTGAAGGCCGAGTTCGGGCAGTGCGCTCATCGGCTCCGTCGACACCCGCGCGAGCCGCAAACCGGACAAGCCCGGCGCCGTGCCGTCGACGAGCACCAGGGGATCACCCAGCAGCTCGGCCACATACTTCAGCCGCCGCCGCGACGCGTCGTCCTCCGCCGCGCCCGCCATCGGCACCGGCAGCGCCCCACCGAGCACACATCCCCAGAAGGCCGGGAAGAACTCGGCGAGCGGCAGGCCGGACAGGACGATCGGATCGCCGGGGCCCGCTCCGAGGTCCCGCAGCCGGGCCCGCACCGCGCTCGCCTTGGCCAGGAGTTCCGGGTAAGGACAGCGATCCGGCTTTCCCGCGGCGTCCAGCGTCACCACCGCTCGATCGGGCGCGCCGGCCGCGGCGTTCCGCAGCGCTTGAGCGAGATCGACTCGCTCACCTTCCCCCAGTTCGAGCGGTTCCCCGTGAACCAACGCTTCCCCCATCACGATCCTTTCTTCACCGCTTTCGCGGCACTGGGCACTACGCCGACGGCCCCCGGCCGACGGCTACGAAGGCGCAGCAGGACGATCCCGACCACGAGGACTGGGAGGGCGTGGTAGGCCGCGACGACGACCGGCGGAGGCGCGACCTCGAGCAGCAGGCCGCAGGTGGCCATCCCGGTGGCGAAACCGGCCGTTTCCGCGCTGGCCGACAGGCCGAACAACCGCGCGCGTTCCGCTTCCGGCGCGGCCTGCAGCCTGCTCAGATATGCGACCTCGGTGAGCCCGTCGGCGAGGCCCGCGACGAACAGGACCACCACCAGCAACGGGATCGGCAAGCCGGTGAACGCGACCACGAACGCCACCGACATCAGCACGGTCCCGGCGGCGAACGCGCGTTCGCCGAGCCACGCCACCCTGCCGTGGTCCGTCCGGCGGACGACCCACTGCACCGCGATGGTGCCGACGGCCCAAGCCGTCCAGAACCAGCTCATGAAGGCGTACGGCGCACCCGGCCACTCCGCGCCCGCGTGCACCGGCAGGGCCACGTTGTGCGACGCGGAACCGAAGGCGTCAGAGCCTCGGATGAGCACCAAGCCGAGGACGACCGACGACAGTCCGGCCGCCACCCTCGCCCGGGGTCCGCCGGTCGGCACGGCCACCTTCTCCGTGCCGGACCCGTTGGTATTCAAGGGAAGCAGCCACAACACCGCCGCCGACACCAGGAACGACGCGGCGTTGATCAGGAACGCGGCCTCGAATCCGCCCGCCATGACAACGACGGGCGCCGCCGCGTAGCCCAGCACCGTCCCCAGTGATCGCCCCGCGACCAGCCGCCCGTTCGTCCGTACCCGCCGGTCCTGTCCCACCATCGCGGGCACGCTCGTCCGCAACGACACCGAGAACACCGTGTTGCCCGCGCCCAGTACGGCGGCGGCCACGAGCAGCCCGCCCAGCCCGACCGCCTGCCCGGCGATGCCGAGCACGATCATCGCCGCCGCCTGCGCGAGATCCGCGACGACCATCAGCCGCCGTCGCTCGTACCGTGTGGCGAGCCGTCCCGCCGGCACACCGAACAGGAAACCGGCGCCGATGCGGACCGCCATCACCGCGCCGAGGCCGAGCGGCCCGCCGGTCACTTCCAGCGTGAACAAGGCCAGCGCGATCAGGTTGAGAAAGGTCCCGAACGACGACACCGAATACGCCACGAGAAACGCGAACAGCGCGACATCTCCGCTACCGGTTTTCCGGCCGCGACGAACGAGCATCGAATCCCCTGATCGTTTTCCGGAGCCGGGCCGCTACGTTAATCGGTGTTGTTGACGCTGATGAGCGCTCCGGGACCGAAGGGGACTTTCCACCCGAGAGAGGGCAGCTCAAAACACAAAGACACGGTCACACTTCGAAAAAGACCACTAAGCCGGAACTTCGACCGTGGCCATAAAAGAAATAACTTTCCCCACAGAGACATGCCGAGGCACGCCGACCGCTTTACTTCCCCAGTTTTCCCATCTCGGCGAGAATAACGGCCCGAATTCACCTCGTCAACAGCGAGCACCGGCTCCGAACGGCTCGAATTCAATCGAGCACGCCGAGTGAAAGCAAAGCGGCACGGCGACGGGAATTACTCCATCGGAATCCGCGATTATGCCGTTTGCCTCGCCCGGTTCCCGCCGAACGGGCGCTCATTCGACGAGCGGTGACCGACCGGCTACGCACGACGCCCGGCGGGCCTCAGCGGTAGGTGAACTTCGGCGGCCTCCGCGCCAGGAACGCGGCCACGCCCTCGGCGTAGTCCTCGCCGTGCAGGGCACCGAGCCGGATCTCGTCCACTTCGGTGTCGGATTCCTCTTGTCCGGCAACGATCTTCTCGATGATCCGGTTCATCCCGCGCACCGACGCCTGAGAACGCGAAGCCAGCGTCTCGACGAACTTCGCCGTCGAGGCCTCCAGCTCTCCGGCCGGGAAGACGTCGTTGAGCAGCCCGATCTCCCGTGCCCGCCGCGCGTCGACGAGTTCACCCGAGAGCAGGAAGTACTTCGCGTTCGCCGGGCCGACCAACGAGACCAGCTGCCGTGTCGAGTCGAAGTGGTAGACGATCCCGAGCTTCGCCGGCGTGATGCCGAAACGTGCACCCTCGGCGGCGAAACGGAAGTCGCAGGCGACCGAGATCTGACAACCTCCGCCGATGCAGTTCCCCTGGATCATCGCCACCGTCGGCTTCCGCGACGCGGTCAGCGCCGCCACGGCGCCGTCGACGGCCTTGTCGTAGGTCTCGGCGGCCTCGGCGGTGGACCGCAGGTCACGGAACTCGCTGATGTCCGCGCCCGCCGAGAAATGCGCACCCGCGCCGGTCAGCACGAGGACCTTGATCGCCGGGTCCGCCTCCACCCGCGCCACCACGTCCGGGATCGCCGACCACATCCCGTAGGTGATCGCGTTCATCTTCTCCGGCCTGGTGAACGTCAGCCGCGCGACCTCGCCGTCGCGAGTGAACTCGAACCCGTCAGTCATGCCCCGAACCCTATCCGGGGCCCACCGGTGGTCACGAAGCCGAAGTGACCCGATACACGTCGTAAACGCCCTCGACGCCTCGGACCACCTTCAGCACGTGGCCGAGGTGCTTCGGGTCGCCCATCTCGAAGGAGAACCGGCTGACCGCGACCCTGTCGCGAGACGTCGTCACCGACGCGGACAGGATGTTGACCTTCTCGTCGGCGAGCACCTTGGTGACGTCCGAGAGCAGCCGGTGCCGGTCCAGCGCCTCGACCTGGATGGCGACGAGGAACACCGACGAGGCCGACGGCGCCCACTCGACCTCGACCAGCCGTTCGGGCTGCGCCGTCAGGTCGTCGGCGTTGGTGCAGTCGGTCCGGTGGACGCTGACACCGCCGCCACGCGTGACGAAACCCAGGATCTCGTCGCCCGGCACCGGCGTGCAGCAGCGGGCGAGTTTGGCCCAGACGTCGCTGGCGCCCTTCACCACGACACCGACGTCGTTCGAGCCGCGGCGGCGGGTGACGGTGGACGGGGTCGCGCGCTCGGCGAGCTCCTCCTCCGCCTCGTCGACCCCGCCGATGAGCGCGACCAGGCGTTGCACGACGTGCTTCGCGCTGGTGTGGCCCTCGCCGACGGCGGCGTACAGCGAACTGATGTCGGGGTGCCGGAGTTCGGTGGCGACCGCGCCCATCGACTCGGCGGAGACCAGCCGCTGGATCGGGAGGCCGACCTTGCGGACCTCCTTGGTGATGGCCTCCTTGCCGCCTTCGATCGCCTCGTCGCGGCGTTCCTTGGCGAACCACTGCCGGATCTTCGCGCGGGCCTTGGGCGAACCCGCGAACTGCAGCCAGTCGCGGCTCGGCCCCGCCGTTTCGGCCTTCGAGGTGAAGATCTCGATGACCTCGCCGTTCTCCAGCTTGCGCTCGAGCGCGACGAGCCTGCCGTTGACGCGGGCGCCGATGCAGCGGTGCCCGACCTCGGTGTGCACGGCGTAGGCGAAGTCGACCGGCGTCGAATCGACCGGCAGCGTGATCACGTCGCCCTTGGGCGTGAACACGAAGATCTCACGCGAGGCGAGCTCGTAGCGGAGCGACTCCAGGAAGTCGCCCGGGTCCGCGGCCTCACGCTGCCAGTCGAGGAGCTGGCGCATCCACGCCATCTCGTCGACGTCCACGGCGTTCCCGTTGTGGGTGCCCTTGGTCTCCTTGTACCGCCAGTGCGCGGCGATGCCGTACTCGGCGGTGCGGTGCATCTCGTAGGTGCGGATCTGGACTTCCAGCGGTTTGCCGTCCGGCCCGATCACCGTGGTGTGCAACGACTGGTAGACGCCGAACCGCGGCTGCGCGATGTAGTCCTTGAACCGGCCGGGGACCGGCTGCCACAGCGCGTGGACGACACCCATCGCGGCGTAGCAGTCACGGACGTCCTCGACCAGGATCCGCACGCCGACCAGGTCGTGGATGTCGTCGAGGTCGCGGCCGCGGACGATCATCTTCTGGTGGATCGAGTAGTAGTGCTTCGGCCTGCCCTCGACCTTGGCGGTGATCCGCGAGCCTTCGAGGTTGCCGGTCAGCTCGGTGATCACCGAACGCAGGTACGTGTCCCGCGAAGGCGCGCGATCGGCGACCAGCCGGACGATCTCGTCGTACTTCTTCGGCTGCAGGATGGCGAACGCCAGGTCCTCCAGCTCCCATTTGACCGTCGCCATGCCGAGCCGGTGCGCCAGCGGGGCGAGGACCTCGAGGGTCTCGCGCGCCTTGCGGGCCTGCTTCTCGGGCGGCAGGAAGCGCATGGTGCGCATGTTGTGCAGCCGGTCGGCCAGCTTGATGACCAGCACGCGCGGGTCCCGCGCCATCGCGATGACCATCTTGCGGATGGTCTCGGCCTCGGCGGCCGTGCCGAGCTTGACCTTGTCCAGTTTGGTGACGCCGTCGACGAGCTCGCCGACCTTCTCACCGAAGTCCGCTTTCAGGCTCTCCAGCGAGTAACCGGTGTCCTCGACGGTGTCGTGCAGCAGCGCGGCGACCAGCGTCGTGGTGTCCATGCCGAGTTCGGCGAGGATGGTCGCGACCGCGAGCGGATGCGTGATGTACGGGTCGCCGGACTTGCGCCGCTGCTCCCGGTGAAGCTCTTCGGCGACGTCGTAGGCGCGCTGGAGCTGCGCGAGGTCGGCGTTCGGATGCAGCTCGCGGTGGATGACGGCGAGCGGCTCGAGTACCTGCTTGACCGGCGCGGCACGCTGCGCGGTGATCCGGCGGGCGAGACGGGCGCGGACACGGCGCGTCGCGGACGGCGTCGGCGCGGCCCCCTGTCGCGTCGCACCGTTCTGCTCGGTGCCGTCCTTCGAGGACACCGCGGCATCGAGCTCTTGGCTCACCCGCACCTCCTGCGCTTCGTGCGGCCTTCGGACGTCAAGCGTAGCCGCTCCCCCTTACGGCACACCTGGGACGCCCGCTCAACACACCCGGAGGGCCTCCACACGACGCCCTTCAAGCACGGAACGACCGCCGAGCCCGGCGAGTTCCATGACCACCGACACCCCGGTGACCTGCGCTTTCGCGTCTTCCAGCAGTTTGCAGGTCGCCGCGACCGTGCCACCGGTGGCGAGCACGTCGTCGAGGACCGCGACACGCTGGCCGGGCGCGACGACACCTTCGGGGAGCTCGACGGTCGCGGTGCCGTACTCCAGCGTGTAATCGACCCGGCCCGCGACCCTGGGCAGCTTGCCGGGTTTGCGGATCAACGCCACGCCGAGACCGCGGGAGTAGCCGACGGCGGCGGCGAGCAGGAACCCGCGCGCTTCGACTCCCGCCAGCAGGTCGACGCCGGGATCGACGGTGGCGGCCAGCGCGTCGGTGACGGCCTTGAAACCCGCCGCGTCGGCGAACAGCGGGCTCAGGTCCCGGAACAGCACGCCGGGTTCCGGGAAGTCCGGCACGTCGGCGATCAGGTCGAGTGCCTTGTCCAGCTCCATGTACTTCCTGCTCTCCAACTCGCCTGTGTTCCGTGACCGGTCGCTATGAAGGGGCCTTTCATTGCAAAATTTGCAATGAAAGGCCCCTTCATAGCGCTTGGAAGCCGGTTACTTCTTGCGCTTGCCCGACGGGCGGCCCTTGTGGGCCTTCTGGTTCCGGGCGGGGACGCTCGCCGCGGCGGCGTACGCCCTTTCCTTGCGGAGTTCGGCGGCCAGCGAGTCCTCGTCGTTCGGGTCGAAGTCGTCGTCGCGCTCGGCGGCGGCCTTGCGGGCCTGGTTCGCGCGTCGCGAGGCGACCCGATCGGCCTGCTGCCGGTACTTCGGGTCACGCATCTTGAAGTCGACCAGCAGCGGGGTCGCCAGCGCGACCGACGACAGCACACCGACCACGGTGCCGGTGAGCTGCACCAGCGCGAGCTCCTGCAGGGTGCCGGAGCCGAGCAGGAGGTAGCCGATCACCAGCAGACCGAGAATCGGCAGCGCCGCGATCAACGAGGTGTTGAACGAACGCATCAGCGTCTGGTTCAACGCCAGGTTCGCCGCTTCCCCGTAGGTCCGGCGGGTCAGGCCGAGCAGGCCACGTGTGTTCTCGCGGACCTTGTCGAACACCACCACCGTGTCGTAGAGCGAGAACCCGAGGATCGTCAGCAGACCGATCACCGTCGCCGGCGTGACCTCGAAACCGATCAGCGAGTACACACCCGCCGTCACCACGATGTCGTTCAGCAGGGTGACCAGTGCCGCGGCCGCCATCCGGGGGTCGAAGTACAACGCCAGGAACAGCGTCACCGCCAGTAGGAAGACCCCGAGCGCGATCAGCGCCTGCCGGGAGATCTCCCCGCCCCAGGACGCGCTCACCGCGCTGTCACTGATCGCCTGGACGCTGGGCTGGCCGGAGGATCCGATCGGGCCCAGTTCCTGGAACAGGGCCTGCTTCACCTTGGCGACCTCGGCCGCGTCCAACGTGTCCGAACGGAGCTGGATGGTCGACGAGACGCCGCTGCCGACCTTCTGCGCCTCGTCGGCGGGCTTGCCCAGCGAGGAGGCGAAGACCTCCTTGGCCCGTTCTTCGGTGATCTGCCCGCTCTTGCCGTTGGCG
The DNA here is from genome assembly GCF_044547565.1 of Amycolatopsis sp. NPDC052450. Lineage (NCBI taxonomy): Bacteria > Bacillati > Actinomycetota > Actinomycetes > Pseudonocardiales > Pseudonocardiaceae > Amycolatopsis > Amycolatopsis sp. NPDC052450. Next base: position 142,727 of record NZ_JBIUAQ010000019.1, read on the forward strand.
GGCAGCTGGATCTGGGTGCCGCCTTCGAAGTCGATGCCGAAGTTGAAGCCCTTGATCCCCATCGACGCGATGCACACCAGCACCAGCGCGCCGAAGAACAGGTACCAGCGCTTGCGGACGCCGACGACGTTGAACACGCCGCTGCCCACGTACATCCGGTGGAAGACGCTCTCGCGTTTGTTCTCGGTGGTGTTCTTCTCGTCGACCACGGTCACGCCTCCTTGACGTTCGGGCGACCGGTGGCGGGACGGGCCGCCTTGCGCTCCGAGCCCAGCTGCTGCACGGCGCCGAGGCCGAGATTCTTGGGGTTGGACAGGAACTTCGACTTCGACCGGGAGACCATCGCGACCAGCGGATGCGTCACGAGGTAGACCACGACGAGGTCGAGCACCGTCGACATGCCGAGAGTGAACGCGAAGCCCTTCACGTCACCGACGGCCAGCAGGTAGAGGACCGCCGCGGCGAGGAAGCTGACCGCGTCCGCCGCGAGAATCGTGCGCTGGGCCCGGGACCAGCCGCGCGGTACCGCGGATCGGAAGGTTCTGCCTTCGCGGATCTCGTCCTTCAATCGTTCGAAGTAGATGACGAACGAGTCCGCGGTGATACCGATCGCGATGATCAGGCCCGCCACGCCGGCGAGGTCGAGGGTGTACCCGATCCACCGCCCCAGCAGCACCAGGACGCCGTACACGATCGCGAACGACAAGCCGAGCGACAGAATCGTCAGCAGGCCGAGCAGCCGGTAATAGAACATGCAGTAGATGAACACGGCCAGCAGGCCGATACCGCCGGCGATGAGGCCCGCCTGCAGTGACGCGAGACCCAGCGTCGCGGACACCGTGGTCGCGTCCGAGGACTCGAACGACAGCGGCAGCGAACCGTACTTCAGCACATCCGCCAGGTCCTTCGCCTCGGTCTGGCTGAACCGGCCGGTGATCTGCGTCTGACCGCCGAGGATCGCGGACTGGATGGTCGGCGCGGAGACGACCTGCGTGTCGAGGACGAACGCCGCCTGCTTCTGGGTGTTCTTCGAGGTGAAGTCGCCCCAGATCTGGGAACCCTCGCTCTTGAAATTCAGGTTGACGACCCACTGGGAGTTCTGGGTGTCGTAGGCCGAGGAGGCGTCGGCGATCTGCGTTCCGGGAAGGAATTCCGGCTCCAGCAGGTACTTCATCGTGTTCTTGTCACCGCAGGCGACCAGTGGCTTGTCGGTGAGGTCGTTGCCGACCAGCGGGTCCGACACCTTGGGGTCGCAGTTGAGCGCCGCGAAGGCCTTCTCGGCGGCCGCGGCCTGCTTCGCCTGGTCCGTCGACAGCAGATCGGGGTTCTGCCGGAGGTTCCGGGCTTCCTCGATCTCCCTCTTGGTCTTCTCGTCCGCGTTCTCGTCCGGCTGCTGCTGCGGCGCGCCGACCGCGCCACCGCCGCCGTTGGCCGGGCTGCTCGGCGGAGCGCTCACGCCCGGCGAGGTCGGCGGCGCCGAAGACGGCGTGCCCGAAGCGGGCGGGGCCGACGGCTGCGGAACCGGGGTCACCGGCTGCGACGTCACGACCTTCCGGAAGCCGAGTTTCGCCGTCTTGCCAAGAGCCTTGGCCTGGTCGCCCTGTTCGCCGGGGACGGTGATGACGACGTTGCTGCCATCGAGGACGACCTCGGTGCCGCTGACGCCGATACCGTTGACCCGGCGCTCGATGATCGAGCGGGCTTGTTCGAGGGACTCTCGCGGAGGGTCGCCGCCGTCGGGATTGCGGGCGGTCAGCGTAACCCTCGTGCCGCCTTGCAGATCGATGCCGAGCTTCGGCGTCGGCTTGCCGCTACCGGTGAAGAACACCAGGGCGTACAGCGCCACCAGGATCAGGGCGAAGAAGGCGAGATAGCGTCCCGGGCGGAGATGCCCGGCCGGTGCGGCCACTGTGCTTCGGTCTCCTCGAACGGACTGGGTGTTCCCCAATGGACTTGGCTGTTCACACACCGGACGGGAGTCCGGTGGTACCGCGAACCTGCCTCGATGACGATGCCCGGTGAACGGGCACGACTATGACGACGGACACGCACGCAGCACCGAGACACTACTCGGTGCTGCGTGAGCCCGGCGTTGACCCCGCACCTACGAAAGTCTGGTGTCGGGGATGGCCTTACAACCTCTACTTCTTGCCGTGCTCCAGCGGAGGAGCGATCTGCGCGCCGGACTTCTCCTCGACGCGCTCGTCGTCCTTCGACTCGACGACCGGCACCTCGACGACGGCCTCGTCGTCGATCGTGTCAGCGTCGTCTACGTCAGTCTCGACGACCGGCTCGACCTTCTCGCGGACGGCCTGACGCAGCCAGGTGGTCACGACACCGGGAGCGATCTCGAGGTCGATCGTGGTGTCGGCGGAAGCGTCGGCGACAGACGCGTAGAGACCGGAGGTGGTCATCACCCGGTCACCGGGAGCCAGGCTCGAGAGCAGCTCCTGCTGCGCTGCCGCCGCCTTCTTCTGCTTACGGGTGCCCATGACGAGCGGAATCGCCACAACGAGCATCAGGAGCAGCGGCAGCAATAACTGGTTCATGATTCTCCATTTCGAGCGGACGCCGCGCGGTGCGCTTGTTTTGTCCGATTTGGCGGGGTGTGCTCTCTCCGAGTGTGCCAGGTGCCAGCGGAAACTCCACCACCACCCGTCGTCACCGCGGGCCTCGGGCCGCGTGAACGGTCCGGTCAGTCCTGGTCGAACAGGCTCGGTCCGCCCTGCTCGCCACGGGTGGCACCGGCCGGGGCCGGCAGGCCGAGGTGCTCCCAGGCGGCCGCTGTGGCGACCCGGCCGCGAGGAGTGCGGGCGAGCATACCGGCGCGGACCAGGTAAGGCTCACACACCTCTTCGACGGTGGTCGGTTCTTCCCCCACCGCGACGGCCAGCGTGGACACGCCGACCGGGCCGCCGCCGAAGGAACGCACCAGCGCGGTCAGCACCGCGCGGTCGAGCCTGTCGAGGCCGAGTTCGTCGACGTCGTAGACCTCCAGCGCGGCACGCGCGATCTTGCGCGTGACCTTGCCGTCGGCCCGGACCTCGGCGTAGTCGCGCACCCGGCGCAGGAGCCGGTTGGCGATCCGGGGTGTGCCCCGGGACCGGCGGGCGATCTCCTCGCAGCCGTCCCGGTCGATGTCGATGTCGAGGATCGTGGCGGCGCGGCGGGCGACGAGCTCCAGTTCGCTGTCGCTGTAGAACTCCATCTGCCCGGTGAAACCGAACCGGTCACGCAGCGGGCCGGTCAGCGAACCGGACCGCGTCGTGGCCCCGACCAGCGTGAACGGCGCGATCTCCAGCGGGATGCTGGTGGCGCCGGGCCCCTTGCCGACGACGACGTCGACGCGGAAGTCCTCCATCGCGAGGTACAGCATTTCCTCGGCGGGCCGGGCGATACGGTGGATCTCGTCGATGAACAGGACGTCACCGGGCGCCAGGTTGGACAGCATCGCGGCCAGGTCGCCCGCGCGTTCCAGCGCCGGTCCGGAGGTGATCCGGATGGCGGCGTTGAGTTCGGCGGCGACGATCATCGCCATACTCGTCTTGCCCAGCCCCGGCGGACCGGAGAGCAGGACGTGATCCGGCGGGACACCCCGGCGGCGCGCGCTTTCCAGGACGAGTTCGAGCTGTTCGCGCACCCGTGGCTGGCCGACGAACTCGTCCAGTTTGCGGGGGCGCAGCGTGGTCTCGACCTCGCGTTCGCCGGTCTGCGGCAGCGCCGAGAGCGTCTCGTCGTCGGCGTCGAAATCCGTCACGGCTTCATAGTCCATGTGGCTCTGCTACCGCTTCCGCCCGAGGCCCGCCAACGCGGCGCGCAACACGGAAGCCGTCGTGTGGCCTTCGCCTTCGCCGAGTACCTTGTCGACGGCCAGTTCGGCCTGTTTGGCCGGGAAGCCGAGGCCCGCGAGCGCTTCGACGACCTCCCCCCGCAGCGCGCCGGGTGCGACCACCGCCGGTGTGCCGTCGGTCGGGCCGGCGAGCGCGGTGACCTTGTCGCGCAGTTCGAGGGTGAGCCGCTCGGCGCCCTTGCGGCCGATGCCGGGCACCTGGGTGAGCACGGTGATGTTGCCTTCGACCAGCGCGGAGCGCAGTTTGTCGGGATCGAGGACGGCCAGCGTCGCGAGCGCGAGGCGCGGCCCGATCCCGGAGACCGTCTGCAGGAGGCCGAACAGTTCGCGGGCGTCGGCGTCGGCGAAACCGAACAGCGTCAAGGAATCCTCGCGGACCACAAGCGCGGTGTGCAGCATCGCCTCCTCGCCGCGGCGAAGCGTCGCGAGGGTGGCAGGCGTGGCCTGCACGGCGAAGCCCACTCCCCCGACCTCGATCACGACGTGGTCGAGACCGATCGAGAGGATTTCACCGCGTACCGAGGAGATCATCGAGCCGCTCCCTGCGTCTTTGCTTGTCTGGCCGCGGCGGCGAGCCTGGCCTTGTGGTTCTTGGCGATCTCGGCGGCCCTGGCCTCGGCTTCGGCGAGCCGGACCCGCATCGGTTCGCGCCACAGATGGCAGATGGCGAGCGCGAGCGCGTCCGCGGCGTCCGCCGGATGCGGTTTGACCTCGAGGCCGAGCAGCCGCATGACCATACCGGTGACCTGTGCCTTGTCCGCGCGGCCGGAGCCCGTGACGGCGGCCTTGACCTCACTCGGGGTGTGGAACACGACCGGCAGCCCCCGCTTGGCCGCGGCGAGCGCGACGACCCCGCCCGCCTGCGCGGTGCCCATCGCGGTGCGCACGTTGTGCTGTGCGAAAACGCGTTCCACCGCGATGGCGTCGGGCTTGTAGCGATCCATCCACCGCTCGGCGGCGTCGGAGATCCCCAGCAGGCGCACGGCGAGATCGGCGTCCGGCGGGGTGCGCACGACGTCGACGGCCACGGCGCGGACGGTGCGGCCCGTACCGCCGTCGACCACTCCGAGCCCGCACCTGGTCAGACCGGGGTCGACCCCGAGTACCCGCACGCGTTTCCTCCGCACTTCCGGCGAACATCCGTTCGAGCCTGAGGCTACCCGGGGATCCCTCCGGGCAAGATGAGGACATGCCGAGCCTCGACGAGTTCACCGTTCATCTGGGTCTGGAACCGCTGCCCGTGGAGGGCGGCCGCTGGGCGCAGAGCTGGCGCGACGAGACCGCTTCGGCGATCTACTACCTGCTGGCGCCACCGGAGACGTCCGCGCCGCATCGCCTGGACCGGCTGGAGATCTACGCCCACCACGCCGGCGCGCCGGTGCGGATGCTGCTGCTGTTCCCGGACGGGCGGATCTCGCGGCCGGTACTGGGGCCGGACGTCGCCGCCGGTCAGCGGCCGCAGGTGGCGGTGCCGGCCGGGGTCTGGCAGGCGTCGGTCAGTACCGGCGAGTGGAGCGTGGTGGGGACGGTGGTGGTGCCGCCTTATACGGACGACTGCGTGGAGTTCCGGGCCGCCGCCGCTTTGGCGACGGAGTGGCCTGAGGCGACCGCCGACCTGGCGCCCTGGCTGGAGTGAGCCGCAATTAGTCCTCTAGTTGCGGAGGGCGGGCGGTCTCAAACGCAATGAAGGGGCCTTTCATTGCAAATTTTGCAATGAAAGGCCCCTTCATCTCAAGCCTCAGTACACCTCAGGGACCGTCGACGCCCGGCGTCCAGCTCTCCGGGTCACCGGATTCGGTCAGCACCGGCTGGTACCGCGCGAAGCCCTCTGGCGCGTCCGGATGCCACGGGAAGTGCCCGTCCGGCGTGGCGACGATCATTTGCAGCGCCGGGAAGTCCCCGTCCGGGTAGATCAGGAACGCGCTCCCGAAGTACTCGGGATAGTGCCCCTTCGCGACCCGTTCGAAGACCACCGGCGCGCCCTCGAAGAAATCGTCGTAGCGCCTGCCGACCTCGAAGATCTCACCGGCTGCCGCGCGGTCGACGTAGGCGTCGAGCAGGACCGGCCCCATGTGCTCGGGCAGTCCGATCACGACCGCTTCCGCGACGTTGTGCAACGCCCAAGCGCACGCGGTGAAGCAGAAGGCCGCTTCCTCCTCGTCGCCCTCGACCGCGATGACCGCGTTCCCTCTCGCCTTCGCCTGCGACTCGATCCACTGGAGGAGTTCGGCTTCTTCGGCGGTGAGGGCGTCGGCTTCAGAGGTCGTCACGCGCGACATTCTGCCCCACGCGAACGCTCGCACCTAGTCCCGGGACCGATTTTTCGCGGCATGGCTGGAAAAACGATCAGCCGACCTCGGCCATGACCTCATCGGACACGTCGAAGTTCGCGTAGACGTTCTGCACGTCGTCGCAATCCTCGAGCGCGTCGATGAGCTTGAAGACCTTCTTCGCGCCTTCGACGTCCAGCGGGACGCTGACCGACGGCAGGAACGTGAGGTCCGCGGACTCGTACTCGAAACCGGCTTCCTGCAAGGCTTTCCGTACCGGGACGAGGTCGGTGGCCTCGGAGACGATCTCGAAGTTCTCGTCGAGGTCGTTCACCTCTTCCGCGCCGACGTCGAGTACGGCCATGAGGACGTCGTCCTCGCCGGCGTCACCCTTGGGCATGATCACGACGCCCTTGCGGTTGAACATGTAGGCGACCGAACCCGGGTCGGCGAGCGAGCCGTTGTTCCGGGTGAGCGCGGTCCGGACCTCCATGGCGGCACGGTTCTTGTTGTCGGTGAGGCATTCGATCAGCACTGCCACACCGTTCGGGCCGTAGCCTTCGTAGGTGATGGTCTGCCAGTCGGCGCCACCGGCCTCTTCACCGGCGCCGCGTTTGCGGGCGCGCTCGATGTTGTCCTGCGGGACCGAGTTCTTCTTGGCCTTCTGGATGGCGTCGTAGAGCGTCGGATTGCCGTCCGGGTCGCCACCGCCGGTCCGGGCCGCCACCTCGATGTTCTTGATCAACCGGGCGAAGAGCTTGCCGCGCTTCGCGTCCAGGTTGGCCTTCTTGTGCTTCGTGGTGGCCCACTTGGAGTGGCCGCTCATCTCTCCTCCATCTACTCCCGTGCCCGCCGCTGAGCACAGTGTCGGTTTTGCTTAAGCCTGCCGCACGAGGTCGACGAACAGCCTGTGCACGCGTTCGTCCCCGGTGAGTTCGGGGTGGAACGACGTGGCGAGTACCGCCCCCTGCCGGACCGCGACGATCCTAGCGGCCGCGTCGTCCGAGCCCGGCATTTCGGGGACACTGGCGAGTACCTCGACTCCGTCGCCCGCCTTTTCGACCCACGGGGCGCGGATGAACACAGCGTGCACCGGTCCGCCTTCGACGCCGGTGAAGTCGAGGTCGGCTTCGAAGGAGTCCACCTGCCGTCCGAACGCGTTGCGCCGGACGACGACGTCGAGTCCGCCGAGTTGCCGCTGGTCAGGCCGTCCGTCGAGGGCCTGGCGGGCGAGCAGGATCATGCCGGCGCAGGAGCCGAACGCCGGCATGCCGTCCGCGATGCGCTCGCGCAGCGGCTCCAGCAGTTCGAAGGTCTCCAGCAGCCTCGACATGGTGGTCGATTCGCCGCCCGGCAGCACCAGACCGTCCACTTCGGACAGTTCGCTCGCGCGGCGGACCGGCAGCGCTCGCGCGCCCGCGCGTTCCACCATCGCGGCGTGCTCACGCACGTCGCCCTGCAGTGCGAGCACGCCGACCACCGGCCGTGCCCCCGTCGCGATCGCCACCCGACCTCCCGAAAGACCTTCCCCTTAGCTTAGGCGCTTCGGGGAACGGCCAGGTCAGGGGACCCCGGCCAGCCGCAGCAGGGCGGCGGTCGCGGCGGCCGCCACGACGACCAGCGCGAACGGCGCCTTGCGCCAGGCGAGCACGCCACCGACCAGGACCCCGGCGGGCCGGGCGTATCCGGCGAACTCGTGGCCTTCGGTGAGCGCGGCGACCGCGACCAGCGCGGCCAGCAGTACGACGGCCGAACGCGCCATCAGTTTCTCGGCCCTGGGCGACACGGTGAACCGCGCCTTCAGCACCGGCCCGGCGAACCGGAAGGCGAAGGTCCCGGCCGCGAGCACGCCGCCGGCGATGATCAGGTCCAGCGGGTCCATCAGTGCACTCCCTCGGGTTCGCGTTCGGCTGGTTCCTTCGCGGCCACTCCGGCCAGCACGCCGACCAACGCGAGCAGCACCGGCAGCCCGGCGGGCAGGAACGGCGTCGTGGCCAGCGCGACGGCCACGCCGACGAGCACCGGCAGCCGGGTGGCGCGATCGCGCAACGACGGCAGGACCAGCGCGAGCAGGACGGCCGGGAAGGCCGCGTCGAGGCCGAAGGCGTCGGTGTCGCTGATCGCGGTGCCGGCGTACGCCCCGGCGAGGACACCGACGTTCCAGCACACGAACAGCCCGATCCCGCACACCCAGTACGCCGCCCGGCGCCGCTCTTCGTCGCGCTGGGCCAGCGCGAACGCGACCGATTCGTCGATCATCAGGTGACTGCCGACGATCCTCGACGACCACCGCTTGCCGAGGACGTCGCCGATCGCGAAGCCGAACGGAAGATGCCGCGCGTTGGCGAGCAGACCCGCCGCGACGGCCGCCACCGGGCTGCCGCCGGCGGCGATGATGCCGACGAACATGAACTGCGAGGCGCCCGCGAAGACCAGTACCGAAAGCAGCATCGGCGCCCAGATCGGGAAGCCGGAGCCCACCGCGATCGCACCGTAGGAGATGCCGACAATGGTGTCGGCGAGGCAGACCAGCCCGATGTCACGGAGAAGATCGCGCCCCAGGACACGAGTGGTTGTTCGCCATATCGAACGCATAGCGTCATACAATGAACGAACGCAGCCGTGTTCGTCAAGGCGAACGCAACGACCGATGGAGCGAACGCATGTCCCCGACCGCTTCCGACGGCGCCCCGCTGGACGTCATCGCCACGTCCCTGCGCCGGGAGCGCGCCCGCACCGGGTTGTCCCTCACCGAGGTCGCCAAACGCGCCGGCATCGCCAAGTCCACGCTCTCCCAGCTGGAGTCCGGGGCCGGGAACCCGAGCGTCGAGACGATCTGGGCGTTGTGCGTCGCGCTCGACGTCCCGTTCTCCCGGGTGGTCGAGCCCGAACGCCCCCGCGTGCAGGTCATCCGCTCGGGCAGCGGGCCGACGGTGTTCGCCGAACACGCCGACTACGCGTGCACGCTGCTCAGCTCCTGCCCGCCCGGAGCCCGGCGCGACGTCTACCTGATTCGCGCCGAGCCGGGGAAGCCGCGGCTTTCGGATCCGCATATGAGCGGCATCGTCGAGCACATGATCCTCAGCGCCGGGCGGGCAAGGGTCGGGCCGCAGGACGATCCGGTCGAACTGCTGCCCGGCGACTACATCTGCTACCCCGGCGACATCCCGCACATCTTCGAGGCGCTCGAACCGGGCACGTACGGCGTGGAGATCGCGGAGTACACCTGATCAAGCAGGCTCCTCAGTCTTCTCTTCGGTGACTTCGGCCAGCTTCCAGCCGCCCCTCCGCCGCAGCACCAGGACGTAGTACGCGATCGAAAGCAGGGCGACGCAGGCCGTGACGATCAGGCTCGGCCGTCCCACCGCCGGGTCGAGCAGGTTCTGGTAGACGACGAACACCAGCACGGCCAGCGCCAGCACCGGCGCGACCGGGAACCACGGCATCCGGTACTTGGCGTGCGCGGTGGCTCCGGTGCGCCTTCCGACGATCGCGCCGAGGCAGAGCGCCGCGTAAACCGCCACGATCGACGTGCTCGTCACCACCAGCAGCAGTTTCGGGTCGACGAAGCAGAGCAGCGCGGCGACCAGTCCGGTGCCGACGGTGGCCACCCACGGCGTCCCGAACTTCGGGTGCACCGCGGCCAGCGCCCGGTTGACCGGCGACGGCCACGCCCGGTCGCGGCCGCTGCTGAACAGCATCCGCGAGCTGATCAGCACGATCGCCAGCACCGCGTTGATGATCGCGAGCGCGACGGCCAGGCCGAGCACCGTGTTCAGCGTGCCGCCACCGCGCGAATCGATGAAGTAGGACAGCATGTTCTCCGAGGCGAACAACGCGTTCAGATCCGGCGCGCCGAGCAGGACGGCGGTCACCGGGATCAGTTCCGCGAGCACCGTGATCCCGAGCGCCAGCAGGATCGCGCGGGCGATCCCGCGGGAGGCGTCCTGCGTCTCCTCGCCGAAGTACACCGCCGAGCCGTAGCCGTTGTAGGCGAAGATCGCGACCGAGGTGGCGATCGCGATGGCGCCGACCGTGGCCGGGCTCCCGTCGGAGGCGACCGGATGCGCGAGCAGCTCGCTGAACGACCGCGCCGGGTTGAACAGCCCGAGCGCGCTGACCACGATCAGCGCGAGGATCTCGATGGCGAGGAAGATTCCGGTGACCCAGGCGTTGAGCTTGATGTCGAACACGCCGACGACGGCCGCGACCACACAGGTCACGGCGGCGATCACCGGACCGGGCACGCCGGGCATGAGCACGCCGAGATAGGTGCCGACGCCGAGCGCGATCACCGCGACGATGAGCACCTGCGTGATGATCATCAGGCCGAGTACGGCGAAGCCCGGCAGCCTGCCGAGCGTGCGGGTGACGATCGCGTACTCGCCGCCTGCCAGCGGGAACGCCGACGCGAGTTCCGCGTAGACGAAGGCCATGAACACCCCGACGACCGCGGCGGCCACGAAGCTGTAGAAGGCGCCCGTCCCGGCCCCGGAGATCACCCCCGGCGCGATGATGAAGACCGACGAGGCGGGGCTGATCGCGGAGAGTGTGATGAGCAGCGTGCCGAGAGTGCGCAGACCGCGGCGCAGGGCGGGAGTGGACACGGCCGACCTCCTACAAGGTGGGTTCCTTGAATCTCCTTCGAAGAACTGTTGAGCACGCATCAAAGGCCCTTCACCCTGTGACGTCAAGAGCTGATCGCGCTTCACCCTTGCGTTTTTCGAACAAGATTCGAAGAATGAAGGCATGGCGAGACCGAGCAAGGCGACGGAGCGACGTGCCGAACTGATCGAGGTGGCCAGACGGGCCGTCCTCGAACGCGGCGTGCTGAACCTGCGACTGAGGGACGTCGCCGAGGGCGCCGGCCTGTCGTCCGGTTCGGTCCTGTACTACTTCCCCACCCTCACCGACCTGCTCCAAGAGGTGCAGCGGGAGGCGGTGGCGCGGTTCTGTTCGGCGCGGGAACTGGCCGCGGACACGAAGGCGACCCCGTCCGGGCGTCTGCTGGCGATGATCCGCAGCGGACTGCCCACCGGCCCCGACGACGAACTCTGTGTACTGCTCTACGAACTCGGCACGATCGCCCGCCGCGATCCCGTGTACGCCGCCCGGCACATCACGCTCTACGAACAGCAGGTCCGGATCTACACCGGCATCCTCGAAGCGGGCGCCGCCACCGGCGAGTTCGCCCTGACCACCGACGCGGTGTCGATCGCGCGAAACCTGGTCGCACTGGAGGACGGTTACGGCCTGCACCTCACCCAGGCCGTGCCGACGCTGGAAACCGCGACCGCCGAAGCGATGTTGCTCTCCTACGCCCGCACAGCCACCTCGAACCCCTTGGAGGACCGTCCATGACCCGCGCCCGTGACCTGGGTGTCCCGCTGCCCGGCCGGACCGGTGAGCACAACGCGCTCACCGACGTCCCCGGCGTCGAGATCGGCTTCACGACGCTCGTCGAGGGCGACTCCGTGCGGACCGGCGTCACCGCCGTCCTGCCGCGCGGGCGCGAGGAGTTCGCCGTGCCGTGCGCGGCCGGGACGTACGCCCTCAACGGCAACGGTGAGATGACCGGTACCGCGTGGCTGGCCGAGACCGGGTCGCTGACCCTGCCGGTGCTGATCACTTCCACGCACGCCGTCGGCGCCTGCCACCGCGGCGTGATCGACTGGGTGGTGCGCGAACGGCCCGACGTGGCCGCCGAATGGCTGCTGCCGGTGGTCGCCGAAACCTGGGACGGCTACCTGAACGACAGCACCGCCCCGACAATCCACAGTGGACACGCCGTCGCGGCGATCGACGCCGCGCAAGCGGGTCCGGTCGGCGAAGGATCCGTCGGCGGCGGCACCGGGATGACCTGTTACGGCTTCAAGGGCGGCACCGGAACGGCCTCCCGCCTCGTGTCCTATGGGGACGACGAATACACCGTGGGCGCGTTGGTGCAGGCCAACTTCGGCTCACGTCGTGAGCTCACCGTCGCGGGCGAACACGTCGGAGCGGAACTCGGCGCCGACAACCCGATGGAGGAGGACTGGACGGCACCGTCCGGCGCGGGATCGGTGATCGTGATCGTGGGTACCGACGCTCCCCTGTTGCCCGGGCAGTGCACCTCGCTCGCCCGCCGCGTCCCGCTCGGCCTCGCCCGCACCGGCACCACCGGCTCGCACTTCTCCGGTGACCTCTTCCTCGCGTTCAGCACGGCGAACCCCGGGGCGCTCACCAGCCGGTTCCCGCGCACGGAGCAGGCCGAATACGAAAACCTGCGATTCATCCCGTGGGGCAGGCTCGACCCGTTCTTCGAGGCCGTGGTGCAGGCGACCGAAGAGGCGGTGCTCAACGCCCTGTTCGCGAACGAGGAGATGACCGGCCATCGCGGTCACCGAGTGCCCGCGTTGCCGGCGGCGCGCTGGCGTGAGGTGTAGGTAAGGTGGCGTGGTCAGTGCCGGTGGTCGTGAGTGGCGATTCGGGTTCTGGCGTGCCTCTGCTCAGGTACCTGCGGCGCTTCCTGCGTGATGCCAGGTTTGAAGTACATGAAGGACCCCTTCCTGTACCTGGGCGCAAGGATGGGGTCCTTCATGTACTGGGTTTTGCGCGTGAAGGCTCGCGGTGGCGTTCCGGCCCGGCCTGAAGTGAAGGGCCCCTTCCCTACTCTCAGGGTAGGGAAGGAGTCCCTCACGGACCTGCGAACCCGACCCACCCCGCCGTAGGTACCTAAACACGGTTCGCTCCGACCCGAATCGCCACTCACGACCACCTCGCGCCTGACCACTGGATCTGCCGGTGGCCGGGTCAGACCCAGTCCGCCTCGATACCGCGGGCACGCAGCGTCTCCAGTGCTTCCTCGTTGCCCGTGTACAGCAGTGTCATCGACTTCAGGTGGGGAAAGTGCCGCAGGTCGGCGAACTCGTCGACGTCGAACAGCGCGTCCTCGCCGTCCCAGTTCGGCGCGATCTCGAGGTAGATCTCGTTGCCACCGTCCATCTCGATCTCGGTGATCTTCTCCGCCAGCTCGACGGGAACCTCGAGCGCCTCGAAGTAGGCCAGTGCCTCAGGTACCGCTTCGACGCTCCCACCGTCGTAGGTGAAGCCCTGTTCGGCGGCGTACTCCCGCAAGGTGAACTTCGGCAGAAGGTCCTGGTTGTACATCAGCTCTTGGACGACCGCGAGCTTGAAATTACGGTCGGTGAACTGGATCGACTGACTCATACCCGAACCCTATAAGCGGTGGCGCGCTGCTCCGAGTCCCGGGCGGCGGGCCTGCCGAATTTCGCGGCCATCCCGGGTTCCCCGAACAGGGTGATCCTGGCGATGCCGTCGACGGCCAGGGTCAGGACCGCGATCGCGAACGCGTGATGGGCACCGTCCTCGCCACGGAGGTACGCCACGACAGCGGGCTGCCCGTTGGCGCTCGTAGGGACCATCCGCCAGTCCCCAGGCGAGAAGAGCGCGTACCTCGTGAGGTAGGGAACGCAGGTCGCCTTGCCGGAGAACCAGGTCTTCGCCGGCGTCATTTCCAGCGTGGCGTCCTGCCGCAGCAGGCTTTCCAGAGCCGCCGCGTCGGAGTTCTCGAAAGCCGCGACGTACCGCCCCAGCAGGGCGCGGGCTTCCCGGTCCGTGGGCGGAACGACCCGTTCCGCCGCCGGTGAGATCTCTTCGACCTTGGCAAGGGCGCGGCGAAGGGTGCTCTTGACCGCCGTCGTGGTGGTGTCGAGCATGTCGGCGACCTCCGTGGCGGAGAAGGCCAGCACGTCACGAAGGATCAGGACCGCGCGCTGCCGGGCGGGCAGATACTGCAGGCAGGCCATTAGCGCGAGCCGGATGCTGTCGCGGACCGCGACCGTGGCCGCGGGGTCGTCGCTTTCCGGCCGCACCAAGGCATCCGGCATCGGCTGTAGCCAGCGGACCTCGGGTCCGGCGATGATCGGCGTGGCCGAGGGGTCGTCGGCGGGCCGGCCAAGGCCGGACGGCAGCACCCGCCGGTTTCCATGCCCGAGCGCGGTCAGGCAGACGTTCGTCGCGATCCGGTAGAGCCAAACCCGGACCGACGACCTCCCCTCGAACCCTTCATACCCGCGCCACGCGCGGAGGTAGGTCTCCTGGACGAGGTCCTCCGCGTCGTCCACCGAGCCCAGCAGGCGATAACAGTGCGCGAGCAACTCGCGCCGGAATCCCTCGGTGGCCCGGACGAATTCCCCGTCGTCCGGCGTCGTTACTCCCATACAGACCCTCCGGCAGGCCGCGAGACGGGGCGGCTCGACCATACTCGGCACCGGCCGTGGGGGGGGGGGGGGGGGGGGGGGGGGGGGGGCGGGCGGCGGGGGGGGGGGTTGTTGGTTTCGTGTGTGGGGGGAGCGCGCCGTGGGGGTGGGGTGGAGTGGCGGGGGCTC